>NZ_CP147917.1:0-320006 GCF_039645965.1 Sulfurimonas sp. HSL3-2
ATGTGAAAAACATTATTCACATAGATTTTGCTACCTGTTTAATGTACTTCTATAGTGATTGATGATATTATTCACATAGTTAATTCACACATCATTCACATAAGGCAATTTATGAATATCGGCGAAAAAGTCCTTTCTAAACTCAAAGAAGAGATACCTGAAATCGAATATAACAGATATATTAAGCAGCTCTCATTCGATGAAAAAAAATCAAGCAGCGATAATGCGATCTATTATGCACCGAACACTTTGATAGCAAACTATATAAAAACGAAATTTTCTGAAAAGATCTCCCATCTTTTTGAAGTATACAGTTCAAATAAAGTGAATGTCGTCATAACACTTAAGTCCAAAGCCGATGTATCTGTCAAAGCGGCAAAAAACGTCGTGGACAAAGAGAAGATCAAACACTCTTTACTTAACCCTTCACATACCTTTGACAACTTCGTCGTTGGCGGCTCCAACCAGTTTGCATATGCGGCAGCAAAAAGCGTAAGTGAAAAACCAGGAGATATCTACAACCCTCTTTTTATCTACGGCGGTGTAGGGATCGGGAAGACCCACCTTATGCAGGCTGTCGGAAACGTGTTACAAAACCAAGGCAAAAACGTTATCTATACATCCGTAGAGCAGTTCCTAAACGACTTCCTCCGCCATCTTAGAAACGGAAATATGGACAGATTCAAAGATAAATATAGAAACTGTGATGTCCTGCTCATAGACGATATCCAGTTCTTAAGCAACAAAGACTCTCTTCAAGAGGAGTTCTTCCATACATTCGAAGCGCTTAAAAACGATAAGAAGCAGATCATTATCACATCCGATAAACATCCAAAACAGATAGGAGGCCTTGAAGAGAGACTTAAAAGCCGTTTTGAATGGGGACTTATCGCAGATATCCAGCCGCCGGAATTAGAGACGAAGATCAACATCATCAAGAAAAAATGTGAGATCAACCGTATCAAACTCAACAACGATGTCATAAACTATATCGCGACGATCATCGAAAACAACGCGCGTGAGATAGAAGGGATCCTCTCAAAACTTCACGCCTATGCAAAACTGATGAATATCGATATCAACATCGAGTTTGCGAAAAACGTACTAAAAGAGCAGCAGCGTGAAAACCGTGCAAACATCACGATCGATCTTATTATGGATATTGTTGCAAAAGAGTTAAACGTGAAACCAAGTGAGATCAAATCAAAAAGCAGATCTAGAAATATCGTCTATGCAAGACGCATCGCTATTTACCTGTGTCGTGACCTGACTACAAACTCTATGCCTCAACTTGCTCAATACTTTGGTATGAAAGACCATACGGCCATATCTCATACTATGAAAAAGATCAACGAGCTTATAAAAAACGATGAGGATTTTAGAACAAAAATCGAGGAGTTAAACAATAAAATAAAGTCAACTTCGTAATTGAAAAGATTTTATTTGTAAGCTTACTGAAAAAAAAGATATAATTTGCATAGTGAAAAGATGTGAAAGATACCTGTATGTGAATTCACATAGATATGTTGCTGTGTATTGGGTTGTTGTTGATTTATTCACATACTCACAACCACCTACTACTACGTACTAAAAATTTAAAAAATAAATAGGAAAATTAGATGAAAATTACAATAGCTAAATCTATACTAGAAAATATACTTATCTCTTCTCAACCGTTTCTTGAAAAAAAAGATACATCACAGATAACATCTCATGTTTATATAAAAGTTCAAAACTCTGTATTAACACTAAAAGCTACAGACTATGAGATAGGTCTACATGTAACTGTCGATCAAGTAAACTCTATTGAAGACGGTGAAGTAACTGCTAACGGTAAAAAGCTTCTTGATATTATCAGAATACTAAAAGACTCTGATGTCACATTAGAAACTAAAAACGATATTCTTCATATCTCTCAAGCTAGTTCAAATTTTAAATTGCCTACATTCTTATCTAATGAATTTCCACTATTTCCAAACTATGAGGGTAAACCGAAGATATCGATAGATTCACATACTCTGATTGAATCACTTAAAAAGATCACACCTGCAATAGATTCGAACAATCCTAAGTTCGAACTAAACGGTGCATTAATCGATATCAAAAATGACAGCATCGCATTTGTATCAACTGACACTAGACGTTTAGCACTCGTTAACATCGAAAACTCTACACAAAATATACTTTCAATCATTATCCCTAAAAAAGCTATCATTGAGATCCAAAAACTATTTTTTGATAATATTGAGATCTATTACGATAATACTTACCTGATCATTCACTCTGATCAGTACACGTTCTATACAAAACTTATAAACGGAAAATTTCCTGATTATTCTAGAATCATTCCAAAAGAGATATCTAAAACTATCGTACTTCCTAAATCTATCATTATCGATTCTATAAAACAGATCACTACGATCTCAAACGATATGAAGATAACTCTTCATAATGACAAAATCATTTTCGAAAGTCTAAGCAATGACAATATCGAAGCAAAAACTGAAATAACTCATACAACAGGATTTGATGAGCCGTTTATGTTAGCAGTCAACAGCAGATATATTCTAGACTTCCTTGCACAGATAGATAATCAAGAATTTACTATAGGATTAAACGACTCAAACCTTCCTTTTGTTTTAACAGATGAAAACTTTAAAACAATTGTCATGCCGATAGTTATATAAATCTTCACAAAAGAGTCTTTATTGAGACTCTTTTATTACAACTTGTCATAAAAAATAAACTTCTTAACAATTTTTAGATAAAATAAAAACAATTTATACTCTTTGGAGCAGATATGGAACAAAATTACGGTGCAGGTAACATTAAAGTTTTAAAAGGACTAGAAGCTGTAAGAAAACGTCCTGGTATGTACATCGGTGACACAGGTCATCGTGGACTTCACCATTTAGTATATGAGGTAATCGATAACTCGATAGATGAGGCGATGGCAGGATACTGTGATACGATCACGGTAGAGCTGACAAAAGCAGGTACTGCTAGAATATCTGATAACGGGCGTGGTATTCCTACAGGAATGCACCCTACTGAGGGAATGTCTGCAGCAACTGTCGTTTTAACGGTTCTGCATGCCGGTGGAAAGTTCGATAAAGACACATATAAAGTCTCTGGTGGTCTACACGGGGTCGGTGTCTCTGTTGTAAATGCACTTTCTGCAGATCTGAAGATGACTATCCATAGAGACGGTCAAACACACTATCAAGAATTTAAATCAGGTATACCTCAAAAAGAGTTAGAAGTTATCGGAACAACTCGTAAACACGGAACGACGATAGAGTTTTTTCCGGATTCTACGATCTTTACTGAAACAATAACTTTTGAATATGACTATCTTGCACGTCGTTTTAAAGAGCTTGCTTATCTAAACCCAAAAATAAAAATTATTTTCATTGATGAAAGAGACGATAGAAAAGAGGAGTACCACTTTGAAGGCGGTATCACTCAATTCGTTGAAGACTTAAACAAAAAAGAAAAAGTCGCATCAGTATATGAGTTCAATGAAAAAATAGAAGATATCGAAGTAGATATCGCATTTATGTACAATGATACTTATGATGAAAAAGTTTACAGTTTCGTAAACAATATTCGTACTCCAAACGGTGGAACACACGAAGCTGGTTTCCGTGCTGCACTTACACGTGTTATCTCTAACTACAACACAAAAAATGGAAACGCAAAAGAGAAAGATGTAAAAATAAGCGGTGAAGATGCTTCTGAGGGACTTATCGCTATTGTCTCTGCTCGTGTTCCTGAACCTCAGTTCGAAGGTCAGACGAAAGGGAAACTCGGAAATACTTATGTAAGACCGTTAGTTCAAAAAGCGACATACGAAAAACTGAGTAAATACTTTGAAGAAAATCCTATCGAAGCAAAAGCGATAGTCCAAAAATCTCTTTTAGCTGCGAAGGGTCGTGAAGCTGCTAAAAAAGCACGTGATCTTACTCGTAGAAAAGATTCTATGAGTGTCGGAACACTTCCCGGTAAACTTGCAGATTGTCAAAGTAAAGATGCTACAATATCTGAACTTTACCTGGTGGAAGGGGATTCTGCGGGCGGTTCTGCAAAACAGGGGCGTGATCGTGTTTTCCAAGCGATATTGCCACTTAAAGGTAAGATCCTTAACGTTGAAAAAGCAAGACTAGACAAGATATTAAAATCTGAAGAGATCACAAATATGATCACAGCTTTAGGATGCGGTATTGGTGATGAGTACAATGAAGAAAAACTTCGTTATCACAAGATCATTATCATGACCGATGCGGACGTCGACGGTTCACATATCCAGACACTATTGCTTACGTTCTTCTTCCGTCATTTCCGTCATATTGTAGAAAACGGCTATCTGTATCTTGCACAGCCACCTCTTTACAGATACAAAAAAGGAAAAAAAGAGATCTACTTTAAAGATGACAGACATATGAACGACTTCCTGATCGAAAACGGTGTCGAATCTTATCCGGTAGAAGGGATCGGTCAAAACGACCTTATCTCATTCTTTAAGATGGTCGATCACTATAAGACATCTTTAGATGCTCTTGAGCGCAGATATGCTCTGATCGATCTTATCCGTTATTTTATTGAGAACCCGGATATTATCGGAGTGCCTTATAAAGAGATGTTCGAAAAAGTAAAAGCATTCTTAGAAGCAAATAACAATAACTTACTGACATATACTGTTTCAGATGAGCAGATACATATCTTTGTTCAGACACAAGGCGGTATGGAAGAGTTAGTTATTAATGATGATCTGTTTACAGCTCCTCACTTTAATGAAGCAAACTACATCTACCAAAAGATCAAAGAGTGGGATCTTAAACTTGAAGGCGATCTGATTAAGATCTTAGAAGAGGTAAAAGATTTCGCTAAAAAAGGTTCATATATCCAACGTTATAAAGGTCTAGGTGAGATGAACCCTGAACAGTTATGGGAAACGACTATGACTCCTGAAAATAGAGTTCTTTTACGTGTGGCGATCGAAGATGCCGAACTGGCTTCTGATACATTTACACTATTTATGGGCGATGAAGTAGAACCGCGCCGTAACTATATTGAGACACACGCTAAAGATGTTAAGCATCTAGACGTGTAATAACATACGTTATGATATTACCTGAAAAAAAAGAGAGGGAAAATAGATTTAAACTAGCCCTGAGAATGGGCCTTCCTATCTTTTTTCTAGGGCTTTTGTCTATTTTTATTTTTTTAAATCAACCTGCTAAAGACATAACATCATCTTTTTATATTGGCGCAACACTTATACTTGCGATCATGATATATTTCTTTTTATACATGATATATAGAGGATTTGATGAACGTATAACAGATCCGATAACAAATACGTTTACACGTGAATATATGTATAAGTACTTAAAAAAAGAGATCTTAAAAGAGAACTATACAGTTATGTTGGTCTCAATAGAAAACCTTCATTCGATAAATGAGACTTACGGAATAAAAAACGGGGATATAGTACTAAAACGTACCGTTAGAGAGATAACAAAGTTTTTATATTCCAAAGGGATATATAACTTTCCGTTAGGTCACATAAAAGGCGGAGATTTTTTAATAGGGCTAGAGGAAAGTAAAGATGAATATCTGTCTGTTATGGACCTGATGTGTCTGAAATTTTCAAGTTTTCTTATAAACAATATCGAGGTACAGATAGTCGGTTCGATAATAGATAATAATTTTTCAAAAAATTTAGATTATATGATAGATTATCTTTTCGAACAACAGAGTTTGAAAAAATCTTCAAAAGAGATCATAAAAGATGAAGACATGATAGATCCTAACGATCTTGAGATGTCTATAATAGATGCTATAAGAAACAGCAGTTTTAAAATATATAGTCAAAGTGTCTACGATAAAAACGGAAATATTTTTCTTGACGACCTCTCAGCTAAACTTATGATAAAAGATAAAGTTGTCCATCAAAAGGTCTTTATCCCTGTTGTAAACAGGCTGGGACTGGCTAAAGAGTATGATCTTATGCTTTTGGATGAAGTGGCAAAAAAGATATCTTTGGATGATAACATCTGTTCATTCAGTATATCCCCGACTACGGTTAGAGAAGCACATTTTTTATCATACATGAAAAGTTTGATGGATTCCTATCCGGCAATAAAAAATAGAGTAGTTTTTTTACTGTCGGAGATAGATTACTATAACAATATAACACGTTATAGTCAAACGATACAGAGTCTAAGAAGAATGGGTATATCTATAGCTATCGACAGGTTTGGCGAGTATCATTCAAGTTCTCTGTATTTTAGGGAAATAGAAGTCGACATGGTTAGATTTGACTCCAGATATACAAAAAATTTGAAATCAGAAAGATATAAGAAGGTACTAAAAGGTCTGCATGAGAGCGTAAACTCTTTAAACTCAAGGTCTTGGATCAAGATGGTAGAGGATGAAGAGACATATGAAATAGCACAAGAGATCGGTATCGATATAATACAGGGTAAATACCTAGATAATTTGAAGGAGAGATAATGAAATACGGTGAAAAAATAGTAACAGAATTTGATATAGAAAAAGATATAGAGATATGGCCTAATGAGCATAAACGTGATTATCTTATTAAGATGACACTTCCGGAGTTCAGCTGTCTGTGTCCAAGAAGCGGATACCCGGACTACGCGACGATATATCTCGAATATACACCAAATGACTGGGTCATAGAGTTAAAAGCTATAAAGCTGTATATCAACTCGTTTAGAAACAGATATATTTCACATGAGAACGGTGCAAATGAGATATATGAACTTTTACAAACAAAACTAAAACCGAAATATCTTAAAGTTATTGCCGATTATAACCCTAGAGGAAATGTTCATACGGTAATCGAGATAGACAGTTCTAAAGTGGAGCTGTAAACAGATATATAAAAAGAGGTCGGCATGCTTAAAAAATTACTTGGAAAAGAGAAAGAGTTTATTTCTAAAAATGACACTAAACAGCTTGCCGAGTATATAGCGAAAGCCGGACTGACAGAGCTACGCTCTTTACTTCTTGGACAAGTGACAAGATTTAAAGTAGATGAAAACACTGTTATAGAGGTTTTAAAAAAACTGACTTCTCAAGATGAGAACACAAAAAAAAGATTTTTGGAAAAAGACGACAATGACACAAAGCTGAAAAAAGCTTTCGATACAGTGATTACTGCGGCGAAAAGTAAAGAGGTGTCTGTGGAAGCTGTCGAGCTTATAGAAAAATTTATGAGGATGTATAAAGACCTGATAGATGATTATGATCTCAGAAACAAACAGGTCTATATGCATAAACTGGCAAAAGCGGCAGAACACTCTCTTTCGTTTATAGAACAGATCCTAAACTATTTGAACAAACTGTCGGTGATCAATAAAGGTTGAACTCTTTAAGGTACTCTTTGAGCCACAGTTTTGCATCGTCGTATGTTAAGAAGTGCTCTCGTAACTGCGCATCGTAAAGCGCATTCAATATATCTGAAAAGATCGGTGAAGGCTCTAACCCTAAAGCGATCAGATCACGTCCTAAAATAAGCGGCTTTGGCTTACATGTAAGGACATCTAAGACAATAGCCCTCTCTTTGATCTCATCATATCTTACTTCTCTCGCCTCATGTATCAGTAAAAGGTTCTTTATATTGACCTTCGTACTTAAGATATTGACCTCATAGTCTGTTATAACGTCAGAGGAGAGCCGTTCTAAATGGTTTTTATGGATATAAAGGTTTAAAACCTCTTGGATGATATCCTTTTCATCTAAAAGCTTGTGTAAAAAAGATTCGACTTCGTGAGCTGAATTAAAATCAAAGACTAATACGCTAAGCATCAAGATAACATCTGTTTTAAGATCGTTTGTCTTAAGCTCTGCCATGTTGTCGATAAACCTGAGAGTATCATTTGTCAGTGAAAGCTCCGGGTAGTATCTGTCTAAATGAAAACTATCAAAAAGCAAAAAGCCCAGAGAGGGTTTTTTCGCTTTTAAAAGAAGTTTTAACAGCTCTTCATAAATACGTTCTTTGGCAAGTTCCGTTATAAGAGCGTTATCTGATATATATCGGCACAGTTCTACAAGTTCGAGGCTGCATGTAAGCTCAAACCTTGCACAAAACTGCAGGGCTCTAAACACTCTTAACGGGTCTTCTATGAATGTTTTTTGGTTTACATAGGTAAGTGTTTTGTTTTTTAAATCGAGCAGACCGTTATAGGGGTCTAAGATAGATCCGCTTTTTGTATCGTACCCTACGGAGTTGATCGTAAAGTCTCTGCGTTTTGCTGCTTCGGTATATGGAAGCTGTGAATCGAGTGTGACATCGAAGCCTCTGTGACCGGAAGATACTTTTGTCTCTAGTCTCGGGAGGGAGAAGTCGATATCGTAGTCCTCTAAAAAGAGCTTTAAGACGCCGAAGCTTTTTCCGACAAGGCTGAGGGAACCAAAAGGTTTTAATATCTCCATCATCGCATCATAACCGGAGATGTTATAGACCTCTATATCTATATCTTTTGACTCCTTGCCCAAGACGGTATCTCGTATATAACCGCCGACGATAACAGCACTGGCACCGTTACTGTGCAGTGCATCGATGGCAGGGATAAGAAAATCAGGGACCTTGATCATTTTGCCAACGGTTTTAGATCGAAACCAAAAGATGAACCGACGTTTGGTTCGCTTTTAATGATAAGTTCCGTGTTATGAAGTTTCAGGATAAACGAGACGATCGCAAGACCAAGACCCATAGAATTATCCCAACTGTTTGTCTTTACTCTGTAAAACTTTGAAGTGATCTTGTCGATCTCGGAGCTGTCAAAACCTACACCATGGTCATTTACCGACAACACGCAGTCGGATATCTTTATCTCTACATTGTCTTCAGAGTACTTAAGTGCATTATCCACAAGGTTTATCAGTACAAGCTCTATCATCGTTTTATCCGCAAATACCTTACAGTGTTCGATGTTCAGGTCTATATCACGCTCTTTATATTTTGCTTTTAAGTTGTTGGCGGTATCGACACACATGTCATAGATATCAAATTCGGTCGCTGTTATAGAAAGGTCGTTGTTCTCTAATTTTATGGAGAGAGCCAGTCTGTCTATCATCGTAGATATTTTTTTGGCATTTGAAAGGATCTTGTCTAAAAATTTATTGCGTATTTGGATATTGATATCTTCATCATCGCGAATAGTCTCGGTATATCCCATGATGGCAGCGACAGGGTTTTTAAACTCATGAGAGATCGCCGAGAGAATGTCATTTCTCTGTTTGTTAATAAGTCTGAGTTTCGCTTCGTTCTTTCTTTTTTTCTTTTCGCGGTTTGCCAGTTTTTTTACAAGGTTTTTGAGCAGCAGCGAGATATGTAAAAATTCATGAAAATACTTTGTTTTCACTATCGCTTTGTAGTTTTTGTTCGATATCTCATTTAAATATACTGCTATCTGATCGATATCATAGTTGACTCTTTTACTTATCTTGTTCGTGATAAACAGTGCAATCAGGATGAAAACGGCATATACAAGTATTATCTTAATATATATGCTGTAAAACTCCTCTTCTAAGACATTTAGATTTTGAGCTACTCTTATGTATCTGTAGGTGTCTTTGTATTTTATATATTTCGCTACATATAAGAACTGGTGGTGAAGTGTTGCGGACTCTCTTATGGATGATCCGTAAGTCGACTCTTTTGCCTGCAGTATCTCGACTCTTTTAAGATGGTTTTCCATCTTCAGTTTGTCATAGTTCGTCTCCGCTACAACATTTCCCTTATCATCGACTATCGTTATACGTTTTTCCGATACGGTATGGATATTTTTTATAAACTGTCCTATATTTTGGATGTTAGGCAGATTTTGATCTATGATGTTTATGATGTCAATAAGCTCTTTTTTCGAATTTTCAAGGATAATGGACTTGAGTGCAAAATAGCTTACGACCGATGTTACAAGAAGTGTAGCGATATACAGCCCAAGAAAATTATATAAAAAATATCTATGAAGTTTTAACAAGCAGTTTCCTTTTTAATACAGCGTATATCCGACACCGCGGACACTTTTAATATACTCTTTTTCTTTTGTCGGATCGATCTTCTCTTTTAAGCGGTTAATGGCGACATTGACCGTTCTGTCTTGATAAATCTCGTCATTGCCCCATACATGTTCCAGCAGATAATCTCTGTCAAGCACGATGTTTTGGTTTTGGATGAGTGTAAGCAGAAGATCGAACTCCAGTTTTGTAAGCTCTATCTTCTTATCATCGACCAAGACAATGCGTGAATCAAGTTTAAGCGTTATATCTTTGTAGGAGATCTCTTTTAATGCAGAGATAGGTTTTGTCCTTTTTAAAACGGCTTTTATTCTAAAAAGAAGTTCTTTCATGTTAAAAGGCTTGGTGATATAGTCATCGCCGCCGCTTAAAAAGCCCTCTTCGATGTTCTCGTCACTGTTCTTTGCACTTAGGTAGATGACCGGTGTCTGTACTCCATCTTTTCTGAGACCTGCTATAAACTCGCTTCCCTCCACACCTGGAAGGTTTCTGTCCATAATGATCAGATCCACTTTTTCCTCTTCAAGCAGCTCTTTGACGTTTTTTGTATTTAAAAAACCTATAGTCTCAAATCCCTCTTTGTTCAAGGAATATTCGATCAGTTCTAAGATATCTTCTTCGTCTTCAACGATTACGATTAAATTTTTCATGTTTGCAAAATCACTTTTTATTAATGATATCAAAATAATGATTACTATCTTATTACATATGAAATTTTAAATACTTAGAATTCGTAACAGTAATAACAGTATATTTTGGGTATAATTCCAAAAATTTATCTCTTTAATACAGTTAATGTAAGAGAACTACGAGGAAAATACCTTGCAAAAGATTAGAAATATCGCCGTAATCGCGCACGTTGACCACGGTAAAACAACGTTAGTCGATGGATTATTGGAACAATCAGGAACATTCGGTGCTCACGAGCAACATGATGAAAGAGCAATGGATAGCAATGCACTTGAAAAAGAAAGAGGGATCACGATCCTTTCTAAAAACACTGCTATTCGCTATAAAGACTATAAGATCAACATTATAGATACTCCGGGCCACGCCGATTTCGGTGGAGAGGTCGAGCGTGTTCTTAAGATGGTCGATGGTGTTTTAGTTCTAGTTGACGCGTATGAAGGTGTTATGCCTCAAACAAAATTCGTTGTTAAAAAGATGCTTGCACTTGGTAAAAAGCCTATCGTCGTTATCAACAAGATCGACAAACCTTCAGCTGAGCCTGATCGTGTTGTTGATGAGATGTTCGACCTTTTTGCTGCAATGGATGCAACAGAAGATCAACTTGACTTCCCTGTAATCTATGCTGCTGCACGTAACGGTATAGCAAAACTAGACATGGCTGATGAAGATGGTAACTTCGAATGTATCTTCGAGACTATCCTTAGTCAGATCCCAGAGCCTGAAGGTGATAAAGACAATCCTGTTCAAGCACAGGTATTTACACTTGACTATGATAACTACGTTGGAAAGATCGGTATTTCTCGTATCTTCAACGGTACTATCAAAAAAGGCAGTAACATCGTTCTTGCAAAAGCGGACGGTGAGTTTGTTAAAGGTCGTATCACAAAACTTATCGGTTTCCACGGTCTTAACCGTATGGAGATCGAAGAAGCGGAAGCGGGCGATATCGTTGCATTCGCAGGTCTAGAGACTGTTGATGTTGGAGACAGTGTTTGTGATCCTAACAACCCTATGCCTCTTGACCCGATGCACATCGAAGAACCGACACTTAGCGTTGTTTTCTCTGTAAATGATTCTCCACTAGCTGGAACAGAAGGGAAACACGTTACATCTAACAAGATCAAAGACCGTTTAGAAGCTGAGATGCAGACTAACGTTGCTATGAGATTTGAAGTTGTCGGTGAGGGTAAATTTAAAGTTTCAGGACGTGGTGAACTACAGATCACTGTCCTTGCTGAAAATATGCGTCGTGAAGGTTTTGAATTCGGTATCAGCCGTCCGGAAGTTATCGTTAGAGAGATCGAAGGCGTAAAATGTGAGCCATTCGAGCACCTTGTAATCGACGTTCCTGAAGAGTTCGGCGGTACGGTTATCGAGCGTCTTGGAAAACGTAAAGCTGAGATGAAATCTATGATCCCTATGGGTGAAGGTTTCCAACGTATCGAGTTCGAGATCCCTGCTCGTTCATTGATCGGATTCCGTGGACAGTTCTTGACAGATACAAAAGGTGAGGGGATCATGAACCACTCATTCTTAGAGTTCCGTCCATTCAGCGGTACTGTTGAATCTCGTCAGTATGGTGCACTTATCTCTATGGAAGACGGTGTAGCACTTGCGTACTCACTGTTTAACCTTCAAGACCGTGGTGTACTTTTCGTTTCTCCTCAAGAGAAAGTATATGAAGGTATGGTCGTGGGTGAGCACTCTCGTTCAAACGACCTTGCGGTTAACCCTATTAAAGGAAAAGCGCAGTCAAACGTACGTTCATCTGGTGCAGATGAGGCGATCAAGCTTGTTCCACCTCGTAACAACAGCTTAGAGCGCGCACTAGAGTGGATAGAGGATGATGAACTTCTTGAAGTCACTCCTTTAAATATCCGTATCCGTAAACGTTACTTAACGGAAAACGAACGTAAACGTCACGCTCGTAAATAAGTAAAAAACAATGTTACATGTAAACTCTTACATGTAACTGTTTTTCACACTCTTCACACCCTTTCTAACTCAAATCATCTATTACTTTTTTTAATTACTCTCTTTTAATGATATTATATTGCAAAAGGTGGTGTTATGAAAAAATATATATTGTTAATTGCCAGTGTCTCAGTTTTATTGATCAGCGGTTGTAGTTCAAGTAAAAATGATCCCAAAGAGGTGGCGACACATGTATGTGAAGCTCTTAAGAACATGGACTTTGATCAACTCAAAAATTACACAGACGATGAATCTACAAAACAGATAGAACTTAGTCAAAAACGGATAGATGAGGCAGAAGCGCAGATGAATGCTCTTCCGGAACCGCAGCGCGAAAGCGTTAAGAAGATATATGATAACCAGATGGCTGTCATAAAGCAGAAAATGCTGACTATCAACTGCGAAAACATCGTGATAAAAGATGGTGAAGAGAAAGATACTAAGATAGCGATGATCGATGGAAGACCGACAAAACTGAGGTTGATCGAGGGGAATTGGAAGCTCTCAAAATAACCTTAAAAAATAAATAGTTTTTCTCTCTATGTAATAAACTTTTCTTAATGTGATTGGTACTATAATCACATACTACATAGGGGGAGAAAAAATGCTTAACAGAAAAAAGATATATAATCCAGAGTCAAAAGAACATGTTAATGAGCGTCAGATATTTGGCGGGAATCCTACGGGGATCTTCGAGTTAAATAACATCAAATATCAGTGGGCTTATAACCTGTGGGAAGTTATGTTAAATAACACCTGGTTCCCTAAAGAGGTCGATCTTACTCGCGATGCCAATGATTATAAAAATCTTACAGACTCGGAAAAAACTGCTTATGATAAAGCTCTCTCCCAGCTTATTTTTATGGATTCACTCCAGACAAACAACATCATCGACAATATAAATCCGTATGTGACTGCTCCCGAGGTCAATCTTATCTTGGTCCGCCAGTCATTCGAAGAGGCACTTCACTCTCAAAGTTACGCCGTTATGGTCGACTCGATCTCACAAAACTCGGATGAGATATATGATCTTTGGCGTAAAGATATGATGCTAAAACATAAAAATGATGCGATCGCTGCTGTATATGAGCAGCTATCAAAAGATCCTAGTGAGACAAACTTCTTAAAAGCATGTTTTGCGAATCAGATCCTAGAAGGGATCTATTTTTACAGTGGGTTTACATACATCTACACTCTGGCACGTTCTGGGAAGATGCTTGGTTCAGCGCAGATGATTCGTTTTATTCAGCGTGATGAAGTGACTCACCTTGTACTGTTTAAAAACCTTATCAACACTCTTCGCCGAGATAAACCGTATCTTTTCACAGAGAAATTAAAAGCTGACGTTATAGATATGTTTAAAAAGGCTGTTGAACTTGAAAGCAACTGGGGGCAGTATATTACTCAAGGGCAGATACTCGGTCTTACAAACGAGATAGTCGATCAGTACATAAAATTCTTAGCCGATGAGCGTTTGACTTCTGTCGGATTTGAGAAGATATATAATGTGTCAAACCCTATTAAATGGGTCGATGACTTTGCTAAGTTCAATGATCAAAAAACAAATTTCTTTGAGGGAACAGTGACAAACTACTCAAAAGGAAGTTTGAATTTTGATGATTTCTAGACCTTTACATGTATGGACGCGCTGATGCGTCCTTTATGTTCACTCTCTTTTAAAACGACTTCGGACTATGAAGAAAATCTCACTACGCTTTTAAACCTTATAAAAGAGACTCCAGAAGATGCTTTGGTCGTTGCACCGGAAGTGTGCCTGACAGGATTTGATTATGACAACTTTGATCAGGTCACAGCGTTTGCCCCGCATGCTATAGATGAGATAAAAAAAGTTTCAATAAAACGGATAGTCGTTTTGACTATCATAGAAAAAAAAGAGGATAAGATCTATAACACGGCAAAGATCTTTCATAACGGTAAAGTCGTACATGAGAGAGGAAAAGCCCGTCTTTTTCGTTTTGGCGGCGAACATAACTACTTTACGGAATCAAGCGATGAGGATGTAAAGATAATCGAAGTAGAAGGTTTAAAACTCGGTGTTTTGATCTGTTTTGAACTCCGTTTTAAAGAGTTATGGAAAAAGCTGGAGGGTGCGGATATCATTGTGACTCCCTCTTGGTGGGGAGCACTCCGTTCTGAGCATTTTAAAGTCATAACACAAAGTTTGGCGATCATCAACCAGTGTTATGTCGTAGCAAGTGACAGTGCTAACGATGAGTGTACGCAACTAAGCGGAATCATCACGCCTTTTGGTAAAGATGAGCGAAATGAGAATAGAGCTTGCTTAACAGCTCTATATGATAAAAAAGAGGTGCAGACGATGCGCCGGTATTTGGATGTAGGTATTGGATAATATAACAGCGATGAAAACAGCGCGTTTGGCGCAGGAGATAGAAAAAAAGTTCTCTATCTCAAAAGAGGTGTATGAAGCCATCTCAAAAACAAACCGTGAGGCTTTTGTTCCCCGCGGATTTACACATAATGCATATAAACTCGACGCTCTTCCTATGGGCTCGGCACAGTGGATAAGTTCCCCCTTAACTGTCGCGAAGATGACTGAGTATCTTAAACCGCAGGGAGCCGACAGAGTCTTGGAGGTCGGTTGCGGAAGCGGATATCAGGCTGCTGTTCTTTCACATCTTTTTCGCGGAGTGTTTACGATAGAACGTATCGAATCGTTGATGATAGAGGCAAAACAGCGTTTTAGGACGTTAGGCATAAACAATGTCCATACAAGGACTGATGACGGGCAAAACGGATGGATACAGTACGCACCTTATGACAGGATACTCTTCTCGGCTACTGCAAAAGAGATACCGCAGAAACTGTTTGATCAGCTTGCTGAGGGCGGAGTGCTGGTCGCACCGCTTCAAAAAGGAAATAAACAGGTGATCACCCGTTTTACAAAAAGAGGCGCCTCAATAGCAAAAGAGGAGCTTGAAGAGTGTGACTTCGTGCCTATCTTGGACGGTGTACAAAAGTACTAGAACAGGGTAGATAAAAACAGCTTTTTATAGTAAAATACAGATAATTGAAGATAGGGTGTATTTATGGAAAATATGTATGGAATCGAATACTCTAAGCCGGAAGTAGTCCTTTTACAAGATACGGGCATAGGCGTTGCGGAAGCAGCGGCAAGAACTTGCTACGACTCGTTTGAAAACAGCGAGAACGAGGTCATAAAGTGCATTGAACACACTTTACCCGATGAGACTATGTGCTGTGATATAAACTCGATTGAAGAGTCCTCTTTGTTAGATGATCTTGCTTGGACATATTTTCACCACTCTATCTTAGAACATGCAAATCTCAGCTACCTCGTCCGCGGGACAAGCCGCGGGGTACTTCAAGAACACGCACGCCACCGTATACAGGCGATCTCGGTAAGAAGTACGAGATACACTATGAGCTCTGTTATAAATGCGTTTGTAGCATCGCTTGAAGATGCGGATGCCAAGGAGTTCTTTACACAAAAAGTCCTTGCTTTTGATATGTTCGTGACTTGTGATGAAGCATATAACCGCATAGAGATAGGCGGGATGTTCGACAAACTTTCTTATCAGCTGAAAATGGTGGAAGATTTTTACTCCATTGCCGTTGCAAAGAGCTCACTTCCTCTTTTAGATATGCATAAAGGTGATTCGCAAGCACTTTTTAATGCGCTTCAGGAAGGGAAAAAGAAACGTAATGTGGGAGATGCTTTCAAGCATATCATAACAGATAATGTCAAAGTGGATATGGTGGTGACGTTTAACCTAAGAAGCCTCAAAAACTACTTTACGCTTAGAGACAGCGGTGCTGCATACTTCCAGATCAAGTGGCTGGCACAAGAGATGATGAGAGTTACACCGAAAAAATATTTAGACTTGATAATCAAAAAAGGAAAATCAGATGCGTAAACTTTATTATATAGGCATGTTTTTACTGCCGTTTGCATTTAGCGGATGTTCTTTTACAGTCAATGCCGCGATGTGTGACCAGATACGTACTGATCCAAACCAAGTCGTGCCGCAAGAGTGTAGAAACTACAATGAAAAAGAGGCTGAAAAAGCATCTACTGTCAAGCCGAAACATGATGACAGCGAGATCATAAAATTTGCACCTTCTGAAGATAAGTGATGAGAGCAGACGAGCGTTTTTTCGGTGTAGATAATGACTTTCGTTCGCCTTTTTCAAGAGACCGTGACCGGATCATCCATTCGGGCAGTTTTAGAAAACTGGAGTATAAGACACAGGTCTTTTTAAACCATGAGGGAGACTTTTTTCGTACTCGTCTTACTCACTCCATAGAGGTCTCGCAGATCGCCCGTTCGATATCAAACAATCTGGGACTTGTGGAAGCACTTGCAGAGTCTATCGCCCTCGCACATGACTTAGGTCATACTCCTTTTGGCCACATCGGCGGCGATACACTTGATATCTGTTTGAAAAAAGATGGATATACAAACGGTTTTGAGCATAACTTTCAAAGCTTTAGAGTCGTTAGTTCGCTTGAGAAAAGATATAAGGCTTTTGACGGATTAAATCTCTCTTTTGCAACACTTGAAGGGATATTGAAACATTCATATCCATATAAAAAAGCCTTCCTCCCTGCCATAATCGATGAACAGTTCAATCTCTCCACCCACCCTTCAATAGAGGCGATGGTCGTCGACCGTGCCGATGAGATAGCATATATAAGCCATGATATAGATGACGGCATAAACTCGGGACTTATTACATTTGATGACCTAAAAGAGAGTGAACTGGTCTCTTTGATACTCAAAAAAGTTCATGATGAAGGGATAGATAAGCAAAACGACGAGATGTTTAGATACCGTTTCAGCTCACACCTTATTAATCACCTCGTCTACTCTCTTTTGGACTACTCTAGAGATAAGGTCGATAATACAGTAGTATTAAGCGCTACAATAGACGCAAAAGAGAGCATTCCAATAGGGTTTGATAAAGAGCTTGAAACGCAGATCAAAAAGCTTAAAAAACTGCTTTTTCAAAAGCTATACCAGAGTAAGGACATCACAAGAAAGATGTATGCCGGTAAACAGGCGATAAAGGGTCTGTACAGTGCTTTGATGGAGGATGAAAATATGCTTCCAAACTACTATAAAGAACTCTTACATGTAAGAAAAAAACATAGAGTCGTGGCTGATTATATCGCTTCTATGAGCGACAGATATGCGATAAAGCTTTATAATGAGTTATATGGGAGAATATAGGCTTTAAAGCCTATATTGAATGTTATTGTTTTAGACCGATAAGAGTCTGAAGAAGCTGATCCGAAGTCGTGATCGTTTTACCGTTTGCCTGGAAACCTCTTTGGATGATGATAAGCTGAGTCAGTGCACGTGAAAGGTCGACGTTTGATGCTTCAAGCGCAGAACTTTGGATAAATCCGCGTCCGCCGTTTGCTGCCGTACCGATAATCGGGTCACCCGAGTTTGCAGATTGTGAGTAAACGTTTCCACCCTCTGATGCAAGACCCTCGTTGTTCGCAAATTTCGCCATAGCGATCTGTGCAAGACCAAAACTTCTACCGTTACTGAATGATCCGACAAGCGTACCGCTTTGATCGATACGGATACCGACTAGATCCCCGCCTGTGTAACCGTCTTGACTGATACCCGATGTCGCAGATTTACTGTCAAAACTTGTAAGTCCGTCAAATGAGTTTGCCGTACCGACTGCAAGATTGATACTTTGGTTAGGAGTAGAACCGTTGTTTGCCGTAAAGTCTATACTCGGTGGTGTAAACGTAGAAAGTGCACCGCCCGCTGTAAAACTTACAGTACCTTCGACAATATTAGTCGGGATACCAGTAGCTCCGCCGGCAACGTTAATGACACCCGGTTCAGGAACCGTGATCATAACTTTCCAAGTACTTCCCGTCGTCGGATTGAACTCCGATTTTCTAAAGTCTATTTTTACCGTATGTTTTGAACCAAGTGAATCAAATACATCTATACTAGACGAATGCGTCGGAACGTTAAAACTTTGAGATGAACGAGTTCCCAGACTTCCTGCCGGAAGTGCTCCGCTTATAGATTGAATCGTTTGGTTAAATTTCACGTTTTCGGTCGTATTTGCATCTATGATGCTTGTTACAAGCACGTTTAGATCATAGTTCGTACCGCCTGTATCAGGATTATGTATCTGAAATTTTCCAGAACTGTCAACAGTGACGGTTGGACCCGTACCCGCTGCTGTAATATGATTTGTATCTGCTAAAAGGTCTGCATTATTTGTAGCATCAGTAACTGCACCGCCAAGAGGTAGGTTGTTACGTACAAGCTGCTGCATACCTTCACGAAGGTCTTCACTCGTCGTAAAATAGTACGTACTTGCCGTTGTATCCCAGCCAACCGGGTTTACAGAACCGTCAGTATATCTGTACTGTTTCATCGGAGTATCGTCATCAGCACTTGTCAGTCCTGAAGCAGCACCGGCACCGGCAATAGTGACATTGACGTTTTTAGATGTGTTCGTATTGTCGTTTACCAGCTGGATATGGTCTTTTGTACCACCACCCGTATCAACGGCTATTGCTGTTACTCCCGTAGTCGATTTTAGAGTATTGATAGCTGCAGCTATTGCTATTGCATTTTGCTCAGCTGTATTTGCAGCTCCCGTTGTGATGGCAGGAACGGATATTCCGTTGACTACGATATCTCCCGCTGCAAGAGCTATAGCACCTGCTGCTGTTGCATTTGTCGATGTTACGGATGCAGTTCTAAAGCCTACCCATTCACCTTGTCCCTGACCAGGTACAGAACCGCTTTGTAGTAAGAAGCTTTCACCGCTTTCGTTTGTCATGATACCCATGTTCTCGCCGCGCTCGATTATCTTACCGTTGCTGTCCGTAAAGATATGCGTCGGAGTATTCTCGTTGATGCGATCAGGATTCGTTAGAACATTTGCATCGCCGTCAGCATACGGCAGGTTGTCATATGCTGCTTGAGGCGTCGCAAGAGAATCACTTTGATCAAGTATTCCGTCACGGTTTAAGTCAATTGCTGATGAAAACGCATCAAGTCCGTCAATAGCACTGAAGCTTTGTACGGTATCACCCGAGTTTAGGTTTGCTTTTAGCGTGATCTGTGTACTTGCTTTTGCCGGAGTCGTAAGTCCAGGCGGGATACTGATAGATGTGATAGGTGCAGTCGAATCGACTTTACCTGTTGTCTCATCACGTAACCAACCTTGAATAACAAATCCGTTGTTATCTACGAAGTTACCTGCAGCATCGAATTTAAAGTCACCAGAACGAGTGTACTGCAGAGTTTTTCCTGCATCGCCGCTGACGATAAAGAATCCGTCACCCTGAATGGCAACGTCGGTATTTTTATCGGTATTTTGCACAGAACCCTGTGAGTGGATACGTGTCATGGAACTAATAGTAGTACCAAGACCGACTTGAGTAGCATTTTTACCGCCAAGATCACCTTGAGGGGCAGTCGCTATCTGATTTACCTGTGCTAGAAGGTTTGAGAAGTTCGCACGTGAATACTTAAAACCTACAGTATTGACGTTTGCTATATTATTAGATTCGACATCCATCGCTATTTGATGCGATTGAAGTCCTGATACACCAGAATATAATGATTTTAACATTTTAAATCCTTTCTGCTATTAAGTAGAGGTTACAAAGCAATTTACGTTCCATTTGTTTGTATCAAATGTTATCTATGCATCTGTAATGCTTTTTGAATCATCTGATCACCTGTCGTTACAAGCTTTGCATTCGCATCGTAAGCACGTTGGAAGATAATGAGTTCAGTCAATCCTACTTCCGTACTTACATTTGAACTTTCAAGTTTGTTGTTTATAACGCTCGCTCCAAGGATATTGTTTCCGTTCGCATCTTGAAAAAAGATCGGTTTACCGCTGTTTTGACTCTCTAGAAAACGTGAACCGTCTATCTGGCTCAGACCCTGATCATTTTGAAAATGAAAAACTCCGATCTTAGCCATAGATACTTGGCGGCCGTTTGTAAATGTAGCGATCACCTCGGCGTTATGATTGATATCGTATCCGACCAGCTCACCTGCTTCCAGACCATTTGATTGGCTTGATGCGGTCACGGTGTTAGTATTTGAAACGATCCCGTTATAGCCGGTTCCAAGGTCAATGTTGACTGTTGTACCGTTGTTGTTTATGCTGTTAAGCGTCGAGCTGACAAGAGCACCTGTAGAGTCAAAAGTAAGAACACCTGTTTGTGTGTCATAAAGTGTGCTTGGCGTTGAAAGAGTAGCAGGAGAGCTTGCAGTAGCTACGACATCCCATGATGAACCTACGGCAGGCTGCGGTACGGTTTTTGTAAACGTCAGATCAAGGACATTCTTGTTGCCGTTTGCATCGACCATCTTCGCGCCCATCTTTCTTACCTCGTCCAGTTGACCGAGATTACCTTTAAAAGATGTCAGTGTTGTCGGTTCTGCAGGGTATGTCAAACTCTCCGGCAGTTTTATACTTGTTTGTGTATCTACGTTGCCCATAGTAGTAGTTGTATTTTTTGATGTTAGTACATTGTTAGCGTCAAAGTTATTTGAAAGTGTGCCTAAGACATACTGACCGTCAGCATTTACCAAGTCTCTTGAAGCATCGAATCCGAAGTTCCCAGCTCTTGTGTACATAACCTGCCCGTTTCCTTGAACACCGAACCAGCCGTCACCTTCGATAGCCAGATCCGTGCTGCTGTCAGTTAACATTAAAGAGCCTGCATGCATAAGTGTCGGAGTAGCCTGAAGTGTTGAACCGAGACCCACGGTAGAGTTAACGGGAGAACCGCCGGAACCTGTTGAAAGAGCATTTTCAAATAGAGATTTAAACTCTATACCATTGCTTTTAAAACCATATGTGTCAATATTTGCAAGGTTGTTTGATGTGACATCGATACCGGCCTGCTGACTTTGAAGGCCGATGATCCCTGTATAAAATGCTTGGTTCATGACTAGTAAACCTCTTTAATATCCGCAAGAGAAACAAAACCGGAACCCACTCTTAAAAGAGTGTTAGAACCGTCGAATTTTACAGACTCGATAGGGTATGCCCCGACTCTTGTCCCTTGTGTCTGATTGTTAGCATCCAGATAAGTCGCATTGACATGGTAAAGTCCTGCATCGACAGTATTGCCCGCCGTGTCTTTACCGTCCCATGTAAATTGATAGACACCTTTTGGATTTGTCCCGATATCGATAGTATCCACGGTATTGCCGTTGGTATCGGTGATGGTGATAGTCCCGCTTTGTGCATCGGACGGAAAGTACATCTCAAAATCCGTAGAGGTACCGTCACCGTTAGCAGAAACAGTGTCATACCCAAGATCGGCAGTTTTACCGATAGCAGATATTGTCGAGAACTGCTGAGAGTTTTGTAAAGATGCAGAGAGAGTCTCTAACGCTTTGTTAGTATTATCAGAAGACTCTAACGTTGCCAGCTGAGATGTCTGCTGCAAGATCTTGTCCGTATCCATAGGTGCGGTCGGGTCTTGGTACTGCAACTCTGTTAGAAGCAGTTTTAAGAAGTCGTCTTTACCGAGGATCCCTTTTGGATTTGTACCGGCAGGCTGGTTATTTACACTTGATGTCGACGTTGTATCTACAGTTGTCATGATTTATCCTTTATATGTATCGTGGGACCACGATCTCTAAAGAGCTTAGTATCTCTTCATTCGTCTCATCATTATCAAAATACTCGTAAGCTTTTTTTGCATTTTCTTTATGATGACCACTTTGTTGCTGCTGTTGACCTTGATTGTCAGACGAGCTATTGAAGTTCAATGAAGCATTATTCATTCCATTTTGATTCAGCTGGACTTTCAGATCATTTGCATTTTGAGCCAATGTATTGATGGCTGCCGAGTTGGATGAGATGTTTACATGTACGTTCTTACCGCGCTGTATGACCGTTAGGTCGACTTCACCGAATTTTGCAGGATTGAGTTTGACTTTTATCCTTGTAAAAGGCGGTTTGTAGTCCTCTATCGCCTGTTTTATATCATGCGCCAGATACTTGACCATCTGTTTTGCCTCATTGATCTTAACGCCGAGATCCTGATCTACATCTTTTGTATGTATGGAGTGCTCACCGTGAGAAAAAGCCGGTTTTACAGTAGATGCATCTGCCGGCGTCTGTATGTTTATATTTTTATTATCCGAAGTCTCTCCATGCAGAAGCTGACTTAAGACGGACGAATGCGTCTTGTGTTTTGATTCTATCTTTGATTCTGTTTTTGTTTCCAGATTTAAAGGTCTGGTATTGATGTTTTTTTCTCCGTGAAGCAGTGCTCGTAGCGCGCTGTCACTCTTCTCCGGTGCTTTTTCGGTTTTGAGCTGTTTTTTATCGACGAGCTCTGCCGTCGTATGCGATGAAGCGACGTTTTGAGAGAGTTTGAACAGAGATACTTTTTTTAGGGTTGTATCTTCAGAGGGTTGCGTTAAAGGCTGAGCTTTGACCTCTGCTACGGTATTTTTTGTTTCAGTTTTTTGAGCGTTTGGAGTCTCTTTTAGAGATACTTTTTTTGTAGTAACCGCATCTTCAAGCTTTATATCTTTCTTGCTTTTTGCCTGAACCGTCTCAATAGTTATCTTCTCTACATCGATGCCGATCTTTTTTGCAAGTGCAACAAGACCTTTTGTAGTTTTTGGAAGCTCTTTGATCTCGCCTTGTTTATATGCAAGAGAGTTTTTGATCTGATCTTTTAGATACTCTCTTGCGTCTTTGATGGCATTTTTTAATGATTTTGCATCCATCATCGTTGTGAGTTCGGGATTGATTATGAACCCTTTTGTATCTTGAGTGTTGTCATTTTTTAAAAGAGATAGCAGTTCACCCTTTTTTGAGCTATCTTTTGCATCGGCTTTTGTTTCTGTCGATTCTTTTGCATCATCAAGATGAAGCGCTAATGCTCCCTCTTTTAAAGTTTTTTGGTCTGCTTTTTGTGCAGATGAGATAGATTGTAGAAGTTTGGAAAAATCATTTGCATCGCTCTTGCCGGACTTATCGGTTAAAGGAAGTTGCGGCTGTGAAGATGATTTATCTACTTTTGTCGCTGACATTATCATATCTATTCTCCAAATTTCTCTACATGTAAGAGAGTTTTTGAGATAAAAGCAATTTTTATACCATAATGTTTTTTTCAGATGTAATCAAGATGTAATCATACTCCTGTAAAATTTCTCCATCGTGTTTGTCACCACGATTTCATTTCATTCTTCAAAGAAGCAATAGAACCCTTCCCTTTCTATCTTCGAACTTAGCGATAGAACCTGTCCCTTTCTATCGCTTGCAATCACAAAAATATAATTTTTAACAAAAATGTTAATTTGATGTGAATAAATCAAGTATAAATATGTAAAAACTTGATACAATTATCGCATGATTACATTAAACCTTATAATGGCTGTTTTAGGACTTTTAATCGTTTTGGTCGTACTGATATTTTTGATCGTCAAACCAAATGAAGAGATAACTAAGACGATAACCACTAAATTATCAATACAAGAACCGGTCAAAGAAACGAAAACAAAAGAGTTTGATTTTGAGTCACTTAGAAAGATTATTAAAAATAAAAGAAGTAATGCAAAACAGTTGGAAGAGGCATTAGAACTTATAATCAAGTATCACGGAAATATCCATCCAAGACTCGGTGTACGTGCACATCCTGATTTTGACAGATATATGGATGTCCTTTTTACGATATGCAGACACAAAAACGCCACTTCAAAGATGATCGTGAAGTTCGATAAAGAGCTTGCAGCACTGAATCCGGATTATGTGAAAGAGATAAACGACGCGATAGCAAGAGGATTAAACTCCAGAGGAGCTTAACTCAGCATCTCCGTCACTCTCCCTTGAACTTTATCTATACGTATCGCTTGGAGTTTTTCAAGCGATTCCTTGTCCATGACTCCTGTCGCTATAAGGTCTATGCCTATCGAGTCTGCCACGACTTGAAGTGAAGAGAGGTCTTGAGTCGTCTGACTCAGTAAGTACTCGATCTCAGCTTTTATATATGCCGGTCTTAACTCTTTTAGATATCTGTAGTCTTCCGATTCCCCGATAAACTCAAATACTCCCAGCTGTATGTTATGAAGTTCAAACAGCTCTTTATATAACTGCAGGTTTTCAGAGTCAGCGCTTAAGGCTTTATCCGGGAGTTCGATTATCAGCTTAAAGGGCAGATCTTTAGCATACTTGTCAAGAAGATGTTTGAGTTCTGAAAATGTCAGTGTATCTTCAAGGTACTGACTGGAGAGTCTGAGTGAACATACTGATCCTTTTAGTTCAGCATTAGGCTCTTTAAATATCTTCACAAGAGCTTTTTTATATATCTCTATATCAAGTCCAAGCGTGATGGCAGGCGCAATAAACTTACCGTATGAGTATTTTTGACCGTCTTGAGAGATGATAGCGATTGTCAGGACATTATGGATGACCTCTTTTGTTCCTGCATTCACGGCCTTGTACGTGTCAAAATGGATCGTATTGTGTTGGATCGCAAAATCTATAACTTCACGCCACTCCTCTTTCCCCATGATCTCGGCATCAGATTCTGTTTTATGGAAGTAGACATGAGTCTTGTCCGTAAAGAGTTTGGCCTGAGAGAGTGCATAATCGGATGCACTGAGCAGTTGAGAGACCGTCTGTTTATGGTTGTACTCATAAACACCGAAAGTGAGGAATGTTTTTGTCCTGTCAAGGTCTTTGCTTAGTAAGATGTCACTTGCATGACTCATATACTCTGCTATAGAGATACCGTTTACTTCACTGCATCTAGGAAGAAGGATAAAAAACTCGGTACCGTTCATACGTACGACCAGAGAGTTCTCAAAATCGTTAGAGTGCTGTTTTAGCATTCTTGCAATATCTTCATACAGTTTGTCCACTTTTTGACGGCCGAGTATCTTGTTTGCTTCCTGTACGCCGTTTACACTGAGCATGATACAGACCCCGCTTGGTATCTGTGCATCAATTTTGAGGTATTCGGGCAGTTTGTTTAGCAGGTACTTTCTGTTGTACAGGCCCGTAGCTTCATCTTTATACATAAGTTCCGATTGACGGCGGAGTGCATCATTGGCTTTGTTAAAGATATCTTCCACTTTTTTGACCATGATGTTCATCGCTTTTACCACTTCGCTGAAGTCTTTTGTATACGGCAGATACTCTTGGATAATGAATCTGTTGTTAGAGATAGCGTCGGCTTGATGGCGTATCTCTTTTAGCGGTCTTAGAAGTACGATAAGCAAGATATACAAGATGACCACGGAGATCACGAATGTGATCGAAAAGGAGACCGCAAGTGAGCATAGTATCTCATAAAGATGCTGATAGGCATCAGAAGTAGAGCTTTGGACATTTAAAATGCCTATAGGATTCCATCCTGCCGATACGTTAGCAGAAGCGACGGGCGCCTTGATAGGGATCATCTCTATAAACCAGTTTGGAACATCTATGGTCTTCTCTTCACTGTGACGTTCATACAAAAGCTCTCCGTTCATATCCATAAGAGTGATGTTTTGATATGAACCGTTGTCAAAGTTCGCATTTATCATAGTCGACATCATAGAGATATTGCCGTTGGCACTGGCAAGTGAGAGGCTTAGAGACGTAGCGGTGTTCTTTGCATCGGCATACAGCTGTTCCTGCACTGAATCTGTGGAGTTTTTAAAATTTACTCCTAACACGATGATAAATATACTTATCAGTAAAAGAGTGACTAAAAAAGATAGTTGTTTATAGAGAGTCATATTTTTCCTTTTTTTGTGTTTTGAATCAGATCATCCCACTTCTTTGTAGTTTTTTGGTGGGCTTTTTTTGCCGCTTTAGAAAGGATATCGCCGTTGAAGTTATAGATAGGTATAAGGTCAGGGCGTTTACTAGCCGGAAGTACAAAGCGGTTGTTATTGTCTAAAATAAGCGGTTCTGAAGTAGGCGTCTCAAAATATGTCAGTACCATATGCGCCTCTTTGAACTGAGTCGATTTTACATAAGTAAAATACATCTTTTTAGGGTCAATACCAAGGTATTTAAGTGCAAAGAACTTTGCAATCACATAGTCTTCACAATCTCCGGCATCACGTGCTAAAAACTCCCAAGGCGTAGCCCAGTAATCAGACATCTTGTAGTTTTGCATGTCTGATTTGTACCTTACCTGGTTAAAAAAAGTGTTTATAGTGTTTAGCTTGATTATCGTGCTTTTATTTTTTAAGGCGTCCAGTCTTTGCTGCATATCGATAAATCTGTTTTCGGCAAATTTATTGTATTTTTTTTCTACATTTTTTATGATGCTTTGCGATACATACGCTTCGGCTTCTGCAAATGTAAGTGCCAATAATAAGACTAATAGGTGCTTAAAAAACATAGTGATGATTATATCACATAATCTTATTGATGCCTTGCCTGACGCTTGTTAAAATGAGAGCTTTTACTCTCTACCTCTTGCTTCTCCTGCGTATAAAACGGTTTTAGGTATTTTGGTACAGCTCGGCCTTTTACTTTTAAGATGTCGTTTATCATCGCTTCTGCGACGCGTTCTTCTGCACAGTTTTGTTTACATGTAAGGTATGAAAAAAGCAGCTCGGCCTGTCTGTCAAGAGAGATCTTGTACGTGGATGCAGTCTGTTCATATATCCATAAGCTAAAATCGGAAAAACTGCTGTATATCTTGCCATCGCTCTTTAAAAGCTGCATCGAATTTTTGAAGTTTCCGCTGTTGTAGTAGATATCCCAAAACCTTGCGAAACGCTTCATATTCTGGATATCTTTAAAACTGAGTTCACGCGTTTTTAGTATGTCGTACGGAGGCGTGTCGGAGTAGACCATCCCAAATGTCTCGTCATGTCGTGCTATTGTCGTACCGGAGAGCTTTTTGAGTATCCCTATCTGTATCTCGCAGCTGCTCATCTGTGTCAGTGCGTCAAGATTTCTGCCAAAACTCTCCAGATCCTCACCCGGCAGACCGACGATGAGGTCTAGGTGGATATGAGCCGTAGTGCGAGTCTCTAAAAACTCTATGTTCTCTTTTATCTTGTCAAGCTTAAGTGGTCTGTTGATGTTATTTGCTATCTCATTATTTAGAGTCTGTATTCCGATCTCAAGCTGAAGTGCGCCGTGAGGAAAGCGTGTGATCTTCTCTTTAATAGAGTCTGGAAAATGGTCGGGAATGACTTCGAAATGGGCAAAATACTCCTCATCTTTACTAAGGAAAAAGTCTAATATACGGTTTGCCAGACGCATATTGATATTAAAAGTCCTGTCGACGAACTTGAAGTTTCTTGCGCCTCTTTGCCAAAGTACTTCAAACTCCTCTATCAGTTTATCAAGATCGAAACTGCGTATCTTCTCATCTATGGAGGAGAGACAAAACTCGCAAAGAAATGGACAGCCGCGGGAAGCTTCGACATAGATATATCTGTTTTTTATATCTTCGTCGGTGTAGTATTTGTACGGGAGTTCTACGGATTTCAGGTTTTCTATGACGGGTTTGATGATACGCTGTTCTATTTTTTCACCCGATGTTATCTTTTTTGCAAGGTTGTAAAAGGAGGTGTCCCCTTCACCCTGAATGATAAAATCTGCCGCACTGAAATCAACACGGAACGGCTCATAACTTACCTCTGGACCACCGAGGATGATCGTCGTATCAGGTGCGACTTTTTTGATGATCTCTATAAGCTCTTTTACCTCGCTTGCATTCCAGATATAGACGCCGATACCGATGATGGAAGGATTCTCATCGAGAATGTTTTCAGCGACTGACTGGAGGGCGTCATTGATGCTGAACTCCATGATCTTCGTCTTACATGTAAGCTCGTTCATATTGGCATAGATATATCTGAGTCCGAGTGAAGAGTGCGTAAAACGAGAGTTTAAAGTGGTTAAAATTATATTCATAATGGATTATATCAAATTTGGATTTAAGAGGATGGTTTAAAGATAAAGGGACTAAGCATAAAAGGGGGTGAAATTAGCTTAGCCACACTTTAAATTTTTAAGGAGTGTATAAAATGAAAATCTTCAAAAATGTTAAGGGGAGAACATATTTGAGATTTAAAAGTATATGATGTTAAAGTTAATGATTTGTAAATGTTAAATCATATCACTATTTGTAAATAGCTTGATTCCTGCCGTCGCCTTTAGCCTGATAAAGAGCGGCATCACATCTTTTGATCAATGATTCCTCATCATCATCGCTGCCGTATGTGGCTACACCGAGACTGATAGTGACATGTTTAACGGTTGAAAACTCATACTCCTCTATCCGTTTTCTCATATCTTCTGCAAGACTCATAGCACCCTCTTTGCCTGTTTCAGGGCAGATGATCAAAAACTCTTCACCGCCGAATCTTCCAAGAAAGTCGATCTTCCTGATATTGTTTTGTAGTATTTGAGAAGCAGATCTTAAAACACTATCACCGGTTTGGTGCCCATAAGTGTCATTGACACGTTTGAAGTGATCGATATCGATGATGATAAGAGAAAGCGTCTTATCATAACGTTTTGCTTTTTCTATCTCTAAATGCAGGATCTCGTCAAGTTTACGTCTGTTGAAGATCCCGGTCAGTTTATCGGTAACAGAGATCACTTCCAGTCTTTTTTTAGCAGTGATCTCCGTGCCTACGGACATAAAAGAGACTATCTCATCATGATCGTCTTTTATCGGGATAATGGTCTGTTCAAGCCAGTACGCTTCTCCGTCTTTGGTCTTGTTCTTGATCTCACCGTTCCACTGTTTTCCTTTTAAGATAGTCGACCAGATATTGCTATGCACACTTTTTGGAGTGTCTTCATGTTTGACGATGTTTATATTTTTATTTATCAGTTCCTCTTTCGTATAACCGCTGGTTTTGGAAAAAGCGGAGCTGATACTTGTGATGATACCGGTTACATTTGTAGTGGCAGTGATAACATATTTATCGATAATATAGGCAAAACGTTTCATCTCGATATTTGCATCATGGAGCGTCCTCTGAAGTTTTGATGGAGTGCTGGCAGCGTAGATCGCAAGAGGAATACTTAATAAAATGCTCAAGATAGCTACAATAGTCGATGCTATTAAGTTCTCATTTTCCAAAGACTTCTCTGTCTCTTTTTTTGGCTGTAAGATCAAGATAGCATCGTCATCGTTTTGCAGGATGTTGTCGAGCTTATAGGCAAAAAAGTTCTTTCCTTTTGTACCGCCGGATAAGATATCTGAAGCATCATGAGGAAAATCCTCATACAGACTTCTTTTAACTCCTGTGTATTTGTTCCATGAGTATCTTTCATTTGGATGCAGGATGTAGTTGCCGTATTTGTCGATGATATAGATGTTAAAGATAGGCGAGCTTTGTATAGATGAAAAGAGATCGTTTACTAACATATTGAGAATGACCATACCCGCGAACTTATTTGTTTTAAACAGGGGGATAGCGACTCTAAAAGTCGGTCTGTAAGGGACATCTATCTTTCCGTTTTCGACATTAAGATCGATATCGGAATGCCAGATTTTTTGTGTCGGTATCTTTTTAACGGTAGTAAAGTAATCACGAAGACTTTTGTCTTGCAGTTTTGCTTGTGGGACGATGTAAGGAAGGCTTTGGAGGTTGTCTCTGTTAACGCGTATTATCTCTTTTCCGGAAGCATCGATATATCGAGCCTGCATAATGTTTTTTTCCGAGTTTGCGAAAGTCAAAAAGAGATTATTCAGATCTTTGATTTTACTTTTATCATTGTTCTTTATGTACTGCTCAAGTGTCTTATCATCGGCTATTGCCTTTGTAAGGGCATTCATTTTATCGATATTTGGTTTTAAAAAGTCGTTTAGTTTGCTGTATGACACCTCTTGAGCGTAACGGTCGATGGTGTCTTTTATGTTGACTACATGGATGTTATAGCTGATGAGAGTACTCAGCGCCGTTATGAAAACACCGAAGACGATGAAGTATAAAGTAAATATTAATTTGAAGTTCTTTTTTTGCATATTAGACTCCTACTGTATGTATTATACATTAAAATCTTTCTATGCCTATCAGATAAACTTATATTTTTAAGATAGTGTAAATTTTACTTCTATAGGTTAATAAATAAAGTAGGTTATAATTGCACCATGAGATGGCGAAAATTAAAACAGAAAAAAATTACTAAAGATATTGATAAAAAACAGAGTGTTATGTATGCCCGATATACAGATAAGATCAAGGGCTTTATAACAGATATGTTTATGATATATGTTCCGATCCTTTATATCATCGCTTATGTCGTTTTAAATGGGAAAGAGGAGTTTCAGGCGTCTGGAGCCGCACAGTTCGCAGCGGTGGCTTTGTATGCCGTGATCTACGCTGTCTTTATAACTAGAACCGGTCAGACTCCCGGTAAAAAAGCCTACAGCATGAAAGTCGTAGATGCAAAAAGTTTTGAAAATATTTCATTTTTCCGCGCAATCTGGCGTTTTATAGCTTTTCTATTTACGGCTACGACGCTTTTGGGTCTGCTGCTTCCGTTCTACAGAAAAGACAGACGTGCTCTGCACGATCTTTTAAGCTCCACGGTCGAGGTAGAGATCCACTCATAATTTAATGCAGATATTACTTTCAGCTTTTTACTTTTTTTACTTTGCCATTATCGGTATATATGTGATCTTTTTACCGAAAGTTCTTTCCATGGTCGGGTATAACGGTGTCGAGATAGGTATCGTCTTTGCGACCGCTCCGTTAGTGCGTTTTTTAGTCCCGTTCGCTTTTATAAAAGGGATCAAACTCAATATAAGAGTCTTTAACACCGCCATTGTTATCATAGTCGCTACATCTATACTTTTTTACCTTACGCTTTACAACTTTTACGCGCTTATATTTACAAACATCCTGTTTGGAGTCGGTCTCAGTCTGATCCTGCCTTATGTAGAGGTGATAGCTCTGAGCGTTATTACAAAAGAGCGTTACGGGAAAGTAAGACTTTTCGGTTCTATCGGCTTTATTGTCGTTGCGCTTGTCTTGGTGAAGTATCTAAGCGGAGTGAATATAGCCATATTTTACCTTATCTTTGTGACTGCTATGACGGCATTTTTTGGGTATCTGGTGGCAAAGAACGAACCTGTTGAGAGTGAAGAGATAGAGAGTTCACAAGGCGGAAATATAAATATCTTTTCTCACTGGAGCTTGTGGGTGGGACTGACACTGATGCAGGTGAGTTTCGGTCCTTTTTACAACTTCTTTACCATCTACGAGACAGACCACGGCATCAGCATGGATATGACCATCTATCTTTGGAGTTTCGGCGTTGTTATGGAGATATTTATGCTCTATTATCAAGGCAGGTTTCTGCAAAAAAACCTGCTGCATGTCATTCAGTTTACGACTTTTATGACTGCACTTAGATGGCTGCTGCTGTTTTTGTTTCCGCAAAATCTTGTGATCTCTTTTTTCACGCAGTCCATTCACGCTCTTTCGTTTGCGCTTTTTCACTCGGCTGCTATCAGTTATCTGTTTACGCTTTACAAAAAAAGAAAACTCGCACAGCAGTTCTTTCTCGGCATAACGTACGGACTTGGCGGGTTTGCAGGCGCGCTTTACAGCGGGTACGTGTATGAGTATTTCAGCACATACCTGTTTTTAAGTTCTGCGCTTGTTGCATTTGCAGCGTTTTTATTTGTAAGGAATGAGGCGAAAAAAATTCGCCAAGTACATTAGTTTTTGTTGTTTAGATGGATATCCATTTGAGGATAAGGGATCGAGATCCCTCTTTCATCGAATGTGAGTTTTATCTCTTCTAGCATCGCAAAACGGACATCACCGTAATCCTCTGTTTTCACCCATGCACGGACTGCAAAGTTTACACTGCTTTCTCCTAGTTCCGTGACCCCGACAAATGGTGCCGGGTCTTTAGAGATGCGCTCCTCTTTATTTAATATCTCAAGCAGGATCTCTTTTGCCAGTCTGAGATCATCACCGTAACCGATACCGACGGTAAGATCGAGTCTGCGTTCTGTCTTGTTTGAGAAGTTTGTGATGTTTCCGCCGGTGATCTTGGAGTTGGGGATGATGATCGTCCTGTTGTCGATCGGGCTGATCGTAGTCGAAAAAAGGTTGATATCCTGAACCGTTCCCATCGCTCCGCCTGCTTCGATGGTATCACCGATCTTAAAGGGACGAAAAAACATGATGAGCACTGCCGCTCCGACATTTGCCAAAGAACCCTGCAGTGCCAGACCTACTGCCAGACCGATAGCACCAAATACAGCGACAAAAGAGGTGGTTTGTACTCCTAAGACATTCAGCGAAGCCATAATGACGGCAAGCATCAAGACAAAGTAGATGATACTTTCGCTAAACTCGACTAAAGTCGCATCCAGCTTTGACTTTTCCATCAATTTTTTTGAGACAAGCGTTATCTTATGTGCGAACCATTTACCGACGATAAATATTACTATCGCGCCGAATATCTTAAAACTGTATTGTGCCGCATAGTTTACGACCATATCTACATATTGAGCATAATCTTGTGTATTAAACATCGGATGATACCTCTTGCTTGAGTTTTTCTATTCTTTTTTCGATCTCTTCATATCTGTTTGAATATGCAGAGTCTACCTTAAGGCGTAAAGTTTTATATTTCAGATAATTATTGTAGACCTTTTGAGCTGAATCTTCTCTTCCGCGTTTTATGAGTTCGAAGCTGACAGCGGCATTGATGTAGCCTTTTAACAGGTTTGTCTCATCACTCTTTTCAAAACGGCGGGGGAACCAGATCGCCTCGAGCGCTTCATGTGCGTCATAAAAACGTTCCTCGTCAAGACATTTTAAAAACTCGTCTATATAACTATTGGTCATCTGTCACCGTCATGTTTTTTCTCCAGTAGCCTCTGCCGCCTTTGAGGGAGATGCAGATATAGTCGGGAAATTTCTCTTTGAACTCTTTAAGCCTGTTAAGTGTCGCTTTTCCCGTATCGCAGTAAAAGACAAACACGCTTCCCTTTGGTTCCTGTTTTAGCTCATAAGGATTGTAGACAACGCTGTCGGCTCTCTCTATGGGAGAGAGGATGGTGTCTATCAGCAGGACCTTCACTCCCTCTTTTTCGAGTCTTTGTTTGTTAATAAGATACTCTTCTTGAGTCCACTCATCAGGAAAATCCATACTGTCTCCGCTATTTTTTTAGAAATTATATATTATTAGGTTTACTCCCTCTTTAAAAGGAAGATCTAGTTTTTTTCCTTGATATGCTTTATTATTTGATTGTTTGTGTTTTATAACCTAATTTATCTCATGGATATAGTATAATATTTATACTTTATAGCGACATCCATGATGTTAGTAATAGGATACAATTTCGTATGGCAAAGAAAAATAAAAAATCGACTAAGATAAATATAAAAATACGAAACTTTTTTGGCGGTGATCCATTTGATGTCGGTATTGAGCGGGTAGGGGAAAAGACCCTGATAGAACTCGCTCACACAATAGGTCTTTATGACGTAGAGTTTACAAAAAAAGAGCTTCTTCGCGCACTTCGTCAGCTTTGGTCGACGGGTGATATGGTGGTTCGTGAAGATATACTGCATTTTTTTCAAGAAGATAAGATACTTTACCCTCCGCTTACTCCTGCAGAACCTACTTTAGAAAAAGAGGAGAAGATAGAATCTCTTCTAGAAGAGTTCCAAGATCTGACTCCCGACGAGAGAATGGAACTTTTCGGGATATTTTTAGACGTCAGGACTAAAAAGATCAGCTATGCAAAGATCGAGTCCAAGCTTCAGCATATAAGATTTGAGAAGAAAAAAGAGAGACTGCAAAAAGCACTAGACGGTACGTTTGATCTTGACGACAGACTGGAGTTCAATGCTTCCATCGCGATAACGTTTCAACACCAGAGTTTTAAAAAGATAACAGTCTTAAAAACTGCCGTGATAGATATAGATGAGTTGATGCATGAGGATGATGAGGTCTTGATCAAAAAGATCTCTCTACTAAAAGAGAATACTACGGCAAAAAAACAAAAAGATGTCGATGAATTCGTTAAAAACCTGAAGCAGCCGCATCCTTACCTTAGCGACGAGCAGATACTAAACGCATTAAAAACGGCAAGTCCGACAGCTGATCTCAGACTGCCTCCATTAAATAAAACCGTTTTAAAAGCTGTTTTAACGGCTAACGCAGATGTTAGCGATCTGCATATCAGTGATGCGGATGTGGTCATAATCTCGGATGCGAAGTTTGTGTTTGAAGATCTGGACAAAAGCGTAGAGTATGAAGTACACACAAGCATAGAGCTTCAAGATATCCTGAGTATAATCTGGAAGGGTGAAGAACTCAATCTAAACAGTATGATCGAAGAGGCAAAAAAAGAGCAGGAGGAGCACTTTAAAGCCGAGTTCAATATGCTGGTCGATGAATGTCACAAAGCTTCGACCCTGCTTTTGCTTCCAAAAGGAGAGCTTTTAGAGATGGTCTATGAGCAGCTGTCTCTCTATCTTGACAATAATCTTTCGATCAGCCCGAAGACGCATAGAAAGATCATTTATGCTTTTAACAAAGCGATTCAGGAACAGCTTTTAAAACGCCAGCGCCAGATGCTTTTAGCACGTACTATCCGTGACTTTAAAAATCTTTTCCCTCTTGCGCGCTCTATGAAAAGAGAACTGATCCTGCATATCGGGCCGACAAACAGCGGGAAGACTTATGAGGCGATGCAGGCGCTTAAAGCAGCGGATACGGGTTACTATCTCGCACCGCTCAGACTTTTGGCACTCGAAGGATATGAGGACTTAAACGCAAGTGGAGTGGATGCTTCTCTTATAACGGGTGAGGAGCAGCTTATCAACGAGGAAGCGACGCATATCAGCTCGACGATCGAGATGCTTAACTTTGATGTGGACGTGGATGTCTGTGTCATCGACGAGGTACAGATGATAGATGACCGCGACCGCGGTTGGGCATGGGCAAATGCCATTATCGGTGCACCTGCTCAAAAGATCATTATGACAGGTTCTATCAACGCAAAAGAGGCGATAATCGAACTCGCAGAGTATCTTGGCGAAAAACTCACTATAGTTGAGTTTGAAAGAAAAAATCCACTAAAACTTCTTACTACTGCGACAGCCATAGCCGATGTCAGACCTGCTACGGCGATCATCGCTTTTTCAAGAAAAGATGTTCTGCGTCTGAAGCAGAATTTTTCTCGTAACTTCAAAGTAAGTGTTGTCTACGGAAACCTTTCTCCTGAGGTCAGACGTGAAGAAGCACGTAGATTCCGTGAAAAAGAGACCGATATTCTGATAGCGACAGATGCGATAGCGATGGGGATGAACCTTCCTATCAAGACCATACTCTTTTCAAAGGTCGTGAAGTTCGACGGTGAAAAAGACAGGTTTTTGACACCTTCAGAGGTTCATCAGATCGCCGGACGTGCCGGACGTTACGGCTTAAACGAGATAGGATATGTGGGTGCGCTAAAAAGTGATGCCCTGCATGTTATAGAGAAAAATATGTCAAAACCCGCAAAAGAGGTAGATATCCCTTTTAAAGTAATGGCAAATCTTGATCACATCAGACTTGTCGGCTCGATACTTGAAGAGAACTCGCTTACAAAGATCCTGGAGTTCTTTGTTGAAAACATGAAGTTTGACGGACCTTTTACTGCGGCGAACATCGAGACGATGCTCGAAGCGGCAAAGATAGTCGACGGGTATGACTTAGATATCGCAGAGAAGTATCATCTGGCTTCTGCCCCTCTTACTTTAAAGTCGCCGTTTATCATGGCATCTTTTGAAAGGTATGTGCATAAGCTCGAACAAAGAGAGCCTATCTATTATCTTCCGCCGGATCTTAAAAGCGAGTTCGCAAGTACGATGGACGAACTTTTAGAGATAGAGGATCGTGTCAAAGAGATCACGCTGTATCTGTGGCTTAGTTACAGGTTCGCCGATTATTTTGTAGATGCCGACAATGCAAGACATTTCAGAGGAGTTTTAAACAGATACATAGAGAACTCACTCAAAAACAGCCACTTTGTCCCAAGATGTAAACTCTGTACGAAACCGCTGCCGCTTAACTCAAACTACGGGATCTGTCAAAGCTGTTTTAGAAAGAACTATAAGCATAAAACACATCATAAAAGATAAGTAGATTAGGGTTTTAGAGATTATTATGATACAATTCCAGTTCAAAAATTTTTAAAGAAAGTGGGTGATGTGAATGCCTGGTATCGTATTACGTCATGACGATAATTTTGATGCAGCTTACCGCCGTTTCAAGAAACAAACAGATAGAAATCTGATTGTTACTGAAGCTCGTGCTCGCCGTTTCCATGAAACAGAGACTGAGAAGCGTAAGAAAGACAAAATTAGCGCTCGTAAGAAAATGCTTAAACGTCTTTATATGATGAGACGTTATGAATCACGCCTGTAGTAATTAGCTCCTTCGGGAGCTTTTTGCTCAACCTCTACAAACTTCTTCCATTAACCATTTAATCTGATATAATTTTAGTAACACCTATAAAAAAGGCCATCCCATTTTTTCAATTAATAACTCATTATTAGAGCAGTTTCGCTCGTTTTATACAAAAAACAAGTTCGATGATCTTGAATCAGCTATAGAGTACTTTACTGTGTTCGGCGGATCAGATATCAAGATAGATGTCAAAAAGCCTGTTTATGAGCTTATCGTAGAACATATCTTAACTAACTATAACTTTCTGCATAAACAGGTCTCTCATCATGTAGATGTCGAGTACAGCGCCGTTTTAACAGGTTTGGCGCTTGGTGACGGACGTATCCACTCTGCATTTAAAAGAGCAAGGATCTCTGATGAAAACGCAGGAGAGATCGCTAAAAAACTTATGGACACAAACATAGTCAGACTGCTAAAATCCAGAAAACAGTTCACAAGCTGGGTAGATGATGAAAGAGTAAGCGACAAGCTTCTATTTACTACTCCGTTCATGCGTTTTTGGTTTGCCTTTGTCGCACCTATCTTTAAGGGGATCAAAGAGGGGAACTATGACGAGTTCAACCAAAGATATGAGAACAAGATAGCAGAGTTCCGCGAAGCGGTTTTTAAAGAGCTTTCAAACGAACTTGTGAAGATCAGTTTTGCGGAAGAAAAAGTGGTCGAAACAGGTGCTTACTGGGATAGAGAGGTCGAACTGGATATCTTCGCAAAGACGGCATCTAAAAAAGTGATCGTCGGTACATGCCGATACACAAACTCTAAACTCAAAAAGAGTGAGATAGCAAAACTAGAAGAACTCGCTAACAGAGCAAAAATTAAAGCAGATGTTTTTGTGATTGTCGCAAAAAGAGGTTTTTCGAGTGAGTTGAAATCTCTCAAGAGTGAGGATATCAGGCTTTTCACTCTTAAAAGCTTTAAATCTCTGCTCTAGTCACTTTATTTCTGCCTTTCTCTTTTGAAAGGTACATCGCGGTATCAATACTTTTTATCACATCGTCTATACTTTTTCTTTCAGTGAAACAGCCTACACCAAGGCTGGCTGTCAGGTGGCCGAGGTTATTTGCAAAGTGGTATGCTGCGATTTTTTCTTTCAGGTTATTTGCGACACTATCGGTCTGTTCGATATCCGTATTTGGACAGATGATCAAGAACTCTTCCCCGCCCCATCTGCCGACGATATCCGTCGATCTTACAGCATTTTTTAGTATCTGTGAAAATTGCTGAAGCGCATAGTCTCCGGTTTGATGCCCGTACTGATCGTTGATATTTTTAAAATAGTCGATATCAAGCATAATGATCCCGCAGGGTGTCTTGTACCTTGTAAAGAGGTCATATTGGTACTGCAGGGCTTTATCTGTCTGCATTCTGTTGTACAGTCCCGTCAGTGAATCGGTGATGGAAAGTCTTTTGAGCTCCTCGCTATATCTTCTGAGTTTAAAGTAGTGGTATAAAAATGCTGTCCCGATAATTAGTAGAACAGACAGCAGTTTGATGAGAAAAGAGTAGTCCATCTCTTTTGACTCTTGAACAGAGACCCAGTGGTTATAGATCTGCTGTTTCTCTTTTTCAGAAACTGTATGAACCAGCTTTTGAAATATATCATGAAGGATCGGTTCATCATTTCTTGTTCCGATGGCAAGGGCAACTGTATCGTTGACTCTGGCAGATACTTTCATTAGCCCCGTAAAATCGTGCTGTATCGTGTAGGCTAGGACCATCAGGTTGTCAACATAGCCGTAAAGCTCTCCCTGTTCTACTTTCTTTAACCCCTCATGGATGTTTTTAACATTTACAATATCCATGTTCGGATACTTGCTGCGAAGTATCTCACCGATCGCATATCCGCCTACGACACCGATCTTTTCATCTTTAAGTGAGTAAAAGTTGTATGTGTAGGGCTTATCCATCTTAGTGGCAAGGACGATAGGAAGTTTCATATACGGGTCTGTAAAGTCCATATACTTTAAACGGCTTGGTGTAGAAGAAGCCAAGGTTAGCAGGTCGCATTTTCTTTGTTTCGCTGCTTCAAGACTTTCTTGCCATGTCTTCGTCGGGTAAAGTTCCATATCGACATCAGCTTTTTTTCTGATAAGATTAAAAAAGTCTGCGGCTATGCCTATATGTTTACTGTTTTTAATCCCTTCAAACGGCATCCAATCAGGGTCGACACAAAGTTTAAGAGTACCTTTGGAATTAAGAAAATCTCTTTCCTCTTTTGTCAGATCGCTGTCATAATGTTTGCTTTCATATATAAAATCACTAAAGTCTAATGGGGTCTCTTCCGACACGATCCCCATCTCTTTAAAATCTTCTGCCATCATCCTGACTCTTATAGGGTCGATGCTTCCGACAGGAAAGATGGAAGGAAGTACCATATGCTGGATCTGGTTTGCTTCAAACAGCAATGCTTCATACGATTTGTGCTGGGTGTTGTATTTTTTCATGATGAGCTTGATGATCTCATCTTTATGCTTTAAGGCGTACTCCCATCCTTTGATGCTGGCTTTTTTAAAGTTCTCTACTCTTTTTGGATGGTTTATAAGCTCATTTTTTGATGTGAAAAGATTAACATCATAAAACTCCGTTCCGTAGCTGGAAGGGTTTAACACATTGTATTTTATACCGGCTTTGTCTAGATAAAAAAGCTCATTCGTACTAAAAACGACCATAGCATCGACTTTTTTATCCACAAACTCATCTATTTTAAAGCTGGGAGGAACATCAATGAAACTGCCCATATTCATCCCGAAATCTTTGAACATCATTAAAAAGGCCGTGCTCTTTACGGTGTTTTCTATCCCCATGATCTTTTTGTTTTTAAGATCGGCAGGAGTTTTAATATCGTTTTGTGTTACAAGAACAAGAGGAGAGTGTTTAAAAAAATTCGCAACAAAGACAACCGGTTTGCCGTTTAGATAATCGACGATCAGGTCAGAGTAGGTTATCCCGTATGTATCATTCTTATCTATGACATCGTCAACAAGATGAATACCGTTTTCATACTCTTTAAACTTTACGTTAAGACCGACATCTTTGTAAAATCCCTTTTCCTGAGCGGCATAAAATCCTGCATACTCGAACTGATGCTTCCATTGGAACTGGAGCGTGATATCTTCTGGCTTATCATGCGCGTTTAATGATGAGATTAATAATATATATAAAAAAATAATTGTTTTTAACATTTTGTGATTTTAACGAAAGATAGTTTAATCTTTTCTGCAAAGGAACTTATGTTACAATTACGATAATTTTAACATAGGATTTTTGATGCAATTTTCTGCTCCATTAAAAAGTAATTCAAAGCGTATTATGCTTCTTGGTTCAGGTGAACTAGGCAAAGAAGTAGCCATAGAAGCTCAGCGTTTAGGACTTGAAGTCATAGCAGTCGATAGATATGAGAATGCTCCGGCTCATCATGTCGCACACAGAAGTCATGTGGTAAATATGCAGGACCGTGAAGCTGTTTTAGAGATCATCCGTCGTGAGAAACCGGACTTCATCCTTCCGGAGATAGAAGCGATCAGTATCGACGCTCTTTATGATGCTCAAGCAGAAGGTTTTAACGTTATCCCGAATGCAGATGCAGTCAGTAAGACTATGAACCGTAAAAACATCCGCCGTTTTGCCGCGGAGAAGTTAGGACTTAAAACCGGACCATACGAGTTTGTAAGTACTCTTGAAGGTTTAAAAGAGGCTGCAGGCAGACTTGGATTTCCATGTGTCATCAAACCTGTTATGAGCAGTTCGGGTCACGGACAAAGCGTAGCTAGAAGTGCAGATGATCTGGAAAACTCTTGGGAGATGGCAAAAGAGGCTCGCGGTGATGCAAGCGAGCTTATCGTCGAAGCTTTCATAGATTTTGATTATGAGATCACGATGCTGACAGCCCGTAACGGTAAAGAGACTGTTTTTTGTGAGCCTATAGGACATGAACAGCGTGACGGTGACTATGTGTTTTCATGGCAGCCGATGCATATGAGCGACAAGGCAAAAGCAAACGCTCAAGAGATCTCTAAAAAGATCACAGATGGTCTTGGCGGACGCGGACTTTTTGGTGTCGAGATGTTTGTAAAGGGTGATGAGGTTTACTTTAGTGAAGTGAGTCCTCGCCCGCATGATACGGGAATGGTAACGCTTATCACTCAAAGTCAGAGCGAGTTCGCTCTTCACCTTCGCGCGGTACTTGGACTTCCTTTAGGATTTACATTCTACGGAGACGGTGCATCAGCAGCATTTAAATCGGAAAAAGACTCATATTCACCGGTAGTCGATGTCAGCGAGAGCCTGTTCACACCGAACTCGTTTGTAAGAGTATTCTCTAAACCTGAGTCACACAAAGGGCGCCGTATGGCAGTAGCTCTTGTTCTAGATGAGGTCAACTCGGCACTTCGTCAAGCACGTGACCTTATCACAAAGATCAAAGACGCATAAAGATGAATATAGTCCTACTCGATGCCGTGACATTTGGAGATACCGATCTAAGAGGGTTTGACGATCTTGGCGCGGTCATCGTATATCAGACGACAAAGCCTGAAGAGTTAGATGAGCGCATAGCTAACGCAGATGTTATAGTGACAAACAAGGTCGTTATAACAGCTGAGGCGATGCAAAAAGCTAAAAAACTGAACCTTATTTGTATCGCAGCGACTGGGATGAACAATGTCGATCTCGAAGCTGCGAAAAAATGCGGCATCGAAGTCAGAAACGTCGCCGGATACTCGACAAACTCAGTCGTGCAGCACACGTTTTCTATGCTTTTTTATCTTGTAGGGCATTCAAGATACTATGATGAGGCTGTTAAAAGCGGCAGTTGGAGTAAAAGCGGCGTGTTTACCGATGTCAGCCATCCGTTTTTTGAGATAAGCGGTAAAAAGTGGGGAGTGATCGGACTTGGGACGATCGGCAGAAAAGTGGCTGTTTTAGCCAAAGCTTTTGGAGCCGATGTCAGCTATTTTTCTACAAGCGGAAGAAACTTAGACTCCGAGTTTAACAGTGTGACGTTAGACGAGCTCTTGGAAGAGAGCGATATCATCACCATTCACGCACCGTTGAACAATGCAACGTTAAACCTCTTAAACCATAGGACGATGTCTAAATGTAAAGACGGCGTCGTCATCTTAAACCTTGGACGCGGCGGTATCATCAATGAAGCGGATGCTGCAATGTTATTGGATGAGAAAGATATCTATTTTGGTCTGGATGTACTGCATCACGAACCTATACCGCAGAACCATCCGCTTTTACAAGTAGAGAACAAAGATCGTCTCTATATCACTCCGCATATCGCTTGGACATCCAAAGAAGCACGTGATACTCTTATAGCTTCAGTGGTAGAGAACATCCGTTCACTTTGATAGCATTTTCGCTTTTTCTCTCAGCCTTTCTGGCTGCGACCATCCTTCCTTTTTCATCAGAAGTAGCGCTTTTTACGGCAGTAGAAGCAGGTCTTGACAAGAACACGGCACTGCTGGTGGCTTCATGCGGCAACATTCTAGCCGTGATACTAAACTACTATCTCGGCTACTTTTTGTATGAGAAGACAAAAGACAGACTTTTAAAAAGCAGAAGCGGAAAAAAAGCTTACCATGTCGGACATACCTACGGCTACTATGCTCTTTTACTATCATGGCTTCCAATCATCGGAGACCCTCTAACGCTCGTCGCGGGAATGGTAAGACTCAACTTCTTTTATTTTCTGTTGATCGCAGCGACTTTAAGAGTCGCCAGATATATAGCGGTCTTGTACTTTAGTTAAAAATACCCGATTATCTTCGTAGCTGCAAATATCACTCCCAGAAACATAACGGAGGTTATAAACACTAGCGCCGTGACCACTTTTGGTGAACAGTCGTAAAGTGATGCAAGGTTGACGTTTGCTATGGCCAAAGGCATCATCAGCTCTATAAATATGATCCCTTTTATCATCGGCGAGAGGTCTAACTGCATCAGGATCAAAAATGCCACAACCGGCAAGATAATGAACTTGACCGAAACTACAAGCGTAAGAAGGCTTTTACTGATCTCTTTTATCTTCGTTCCGTAGAGATAGATTCCAAATAAGAACAGCTGCATCGTCATCGAAGCGTATGCTCCCATCATCAGCATCGTCTCTATGGTTTCAGAGGGCTTGTAACCATTTACGCTAAGGAGTATCGCGATTATCGCCGCCCATAAAATAGGAATCTTGACGATGTTCATGATGGAGGTCTTGACATCGAAGTTTCCGCGTGAGTAGTAGTAGACTCCAAAGCTGTAGACCACGAACACATTGACAAGGTTCACGATGGTCGTGTAGGGGATGGAATCCTCCCCGAATATTGCGATATTAAGCGGGATGCCGAGGTTTCCCGTGTTTCCTATGATGGCAGCGACCGTCGCTATCGAGCGCTCTTTTTGATCGGAAAAAAGTCTTCTTGCGACAATGATCGAGAGTAAAAGTACGATAAGCACGATGACAAGATAAGCCGAAGGAGCCCAGAGCAGAGTGATATCCACAGGACGAAGTAAAAGCCCCCAGAAAGTCAAAAATACCTGTAGAAAATAGACATTGATGATGGTGATGGTCTTATCGTCGATCTTCTCTTTAAAGCTCATCTTTGCAAGAAATCCCATTGCGATAAAGATGTAGATACTGAGAATAGAATAGATTATAGAGCTCAAGCTGGACCTTTAAAAGATATAGGGTACAAGACGGTAGGTGTCTTTGGCATACTCTTGGTATCTCTCATCCCTGCAGCGCCACAAAGACTCCTCATAAAACACCTTTACCAGCAGATTGATAAAGAGGATCAGGTACAAAGCAGCGGCGTAGATGTTCGCATATGCTACGAATACACCGAACATCCCTGTAAGTACGGATGTATACATCGGGTGTCGTATGTAACCGTATATGCCGTCATTGATAAACATACAGCCCTCTTTTATATCGGGTCTGATGTTGAAGTTGCCGAGTCTGTTTTTATGCAGTGCGGACAGACCTATGAGTAGCCCGACGAGGATTAGAATGATTCCTGCATATGGATGTTTGATGTCACCGCCAAGGGGCAGGAGCATTAAAAATATTGTAGCAAATTGGATAAATACTAGGATACGACTTTTCATATAGTAATCTTAGCAGATTTACTCTAATTTCAAAACAATACCATTTATAAAGTTGGGGTTTTGTAAAATCGCTTTTAAAGAAGATATAAATATATTTCAATGTTTTATGAGATATATCTATATTTTTTTATACTTACATGTAGGGGTCGTATATGGTTGATGTTTTAGTTATCGGGGCAGGAGGTGCGGGACTTGTAGCTGCACTGAGTGCCAAGGAAGCGGGGGCGAGTGTGAAGGTTCTTACAAAGACCTACCCTACCCGTTCACAGACCTGTATGGCTCAAGGCGGCATTAACGCAGCTTTGTCTAATGCAGGTGAAGACAGCATAGAGAGCCATTACGAAAACACTCTAAAATCGGCACACGGCATCGCAGACGAGAAGATGGTGAAAAAACTTTGTGACGAGGGTGTCGATGCGGTTTTATGGCTTGACCGCATAGGCGTGCCTTTTAGCAGAGACGAAAACGGCAATATCGCTCAACGCCGTCTGGGCGGAGCGAGTGCACCGCGTGCGTGCTATGCTCAGGATTACACCGGACTTAAAATCCTTCATACGCTGTACGATCAATGTAACGCAAACGAGATAGAGATGCTAAGTGAGAGGTTTCTGCTTGAACTCATAGTAGCGGACGGAGAAGTCGGCGGAGCGGTAGTGCTAAACCTGAAAACGGGTGCGATCGAGACACATTATGCAAAAAGTGTGATTCTTGCAACGGGCGGATACAGCCGCATCTACGGAAAGAACTCGACGAATGCCGTGGGTTCTACTGGTGACGGCATCGCAGCAGCATTAAGAGCGGGAGCAAAACTCAGCGATATGGAGTTTGTGCAGTTTCACCCCACAGGGCTTAAAAACTCATCTATCCTTATCAGTGAAAGTGCCAGAGGCGAGGGCGGTTATCTTTTAAACAAAGAGGGCGAGCGTTTTACCGATGAGCTCGCACCGCGAGATATGGTCAGCCGTGCCATCTATGAAGAGATACAAAAAAGCGGTGAGGTCTACATAGATATCCGTCACTTGGGAGAGGAGTTCATTGATCATCAGCTTCCTCAGGAGAGAAAACTTGCACGTCTGTATGAAAACGTCGATCCTGTGCACGACATTATCCCCATAAAACCTGTCGCTCACTATACGATGGGCGGTATTGCGGTGGATGCAAGTTCCCAGACGAGCATAAAAGCTCTTTTTGCCGTTGGAGAGTGTGCTAACCATAAAGTCCACGGAGCAAACAGACTCGGCGGAAACTCGCTTTTGGAACTGATCGTCTTTGGACGCGAGGCAGGGAAAAACGCTTCATCTTCTGCAAAACAGAGTACATTTGTACCCGAAGAGCCTCAAAACTATGATGCTCTTTTAAAGGATGTGAACAACTCTGCGGACGGTGTCGACTTTTATAAAAAAAGAGATGAACTGGCTGATTGTTTTTATGAAAAAGTCGGGATCAAACGTAATGATGCAGAGCTGCAACAAGCTGCCAAGTTCCTAAAAAGCGTCAAAGAGCAACTGCCTTTTATGGGTGTTAGAGATACAAACCCGATCTATAACACGGAGTTAGTAGAGTTCTTGGAGTTTCATAACCTGCTGCAGATCTCTGAAGCGGTAGTTCTTGGCGCGATGAAACGTAAAGAGAGCAGAGGCGCACACTTCAGAGACGATATGCCGAGCGAAAGTGATGAGTTTCAAACAAATACGATTTACTATAAAAACGGAGACGAGTTATGCATAGATTTGACGAGATAAGATGTTTTGAGAACAACGAAGAGGAAACAGGGTCTGAGTGCATCTATGATGAAGAGGATGACAAGTGGGGAGAAGGCTGCTGTGAAGACGAGCTTATGGATGATGATTTTTACGAAAGAGAGTACTGCGACTAATGAAGATAGAGATAAAAAGAGGCGATGCAATAGTCGCTTATGAGGTCATGCATGAAGACCTTACACTTTTACAACTACTGACGCATATTAAAACAGAACAGGACAGTACGCTTGCTTTTTCATCCGGATGCCGAAGCAGTGTCTGCGGAAGCTGTGCCATGAGAGTAAACGGCAAAGAGGTGCTCGCCTGTTCATACAAACCTCAAGACGGCGATCTTATAGAGCCGCTGAGAAACGCTCCGGTTTTACGCGATCTTGTTGTAGATATGGATAAAGCATATGCGTTTAATAAAGTGGCTCGTGCATGGGGTATACCGACACCGGATAACTTACATGTAAGCGTTAAAGATGCCGAGTTGAACGAGGTGCAAAGTGACTGTATCTTATGCGGTTCATGTTACAGTGCCTGCCCGGTGTATGCAGTAAACGGCGAGTTCATAGGTCCTTTTGCACTGACTCGGGTCTGGAAGTATGCGACGGATGTCAGACAAAGCGATATCTCTGCTGCGATAGCGGCAGTCCAGACTAGCGGCATCTATGACTGTACCCTTTGTAACGAGTGTGTACCTGTCTGCCCTCAGGGTATCGCTCCTAAGCAGGATATCGTGATGTTGAGAAACAAAAGCGGGGTCATGGGGTATATGGATCCAAACTTTGCTTCGAGTTTTGGAGGCGGTCTCACATTTTGATATTAGATTCTGTTATCTTATAAGTAAATTTAATAATTTCTGAAGAAAAATTGTCATATCATATCTAAAGCTTTAATATAAGGAAAGATTATGATAAGACCGACTCCGACAGGTGTAGAAGTTGATTTTATAGATGGAAACTTCATATATGAGATAGATAAGGATGGTCATATAACCTATGCAAACAGAACGTTTGTGAACTTTACGGGTTATAACAAAAACGATCTTATAGGGATTCATTACAGTGAGATAGTTGATCCTCACATGCCTCGAACACTTTTTTACTGTATGCAAAACTCGACAGGAAAAGGCGAGACATGGAAAGGGTACTCAAAAAACCTTCTTCATAACGGCGACCACTACTGGGCAATGGCGTATGTCAGTCCAAAAGAGCAGAAAGAAGAAGGCTATACGGTTATGTACAAAGCTGCCGAGAAAGAAGCGGTCAAAGCGGTAGCCGTAAAATATGAAGAGATCTACGAGTTGGAGAAAAAAGGTCAGGACACGACGGGTCTTATCAAGAACATCATAATTGGAGGATAAGCTTTATCTGTTATAATTACTAAAACAGTTGTGAGGTGATGTTATGGCAGCAAAAGAGCACTCTTTTGATATTACGGCAAAGATCGATATGCAGGCATTTAAAGATGCTATCAATCTAGTCGATAAAGAAGTAGCAAACAGATATGATTTTAAAGGCACGCCGTATGAGGTGAGCTACAAAGAGAAGGAGAAAGCTCTTGTCCTTGTCGCATCAAGCGATAACAAGCTTGAAGCGCTGTACGATATCGTGATATCAAAACTTCTTAAACGTGATCTCTCTTCAAAAGTCCTGGAAGAAGCCAAAGTAGAAAATGCAAGCGGAAACACAAGAAAAGCGACATACAAAGTAGTCGACTACATAGACTCAAAAGAGGCTAAAAAGATCGTCGCCGAGATAAAAAATCTAAAACTCAAAGTAACTGCGACCATCGAGGGCGATGCTATCCGCATCAAGTCAAAACAGATAGACGATCTTCAAAAAGTAATGAAAACGATACGTTCTATGGAGTGGGAAGCTCCTCTAGTTTACGAAAATATGCGTTAGGGGAGAGTTATGGCAAAGTTAACAATTCAAGAAGCGGCTGATCATTTCAAAGTCTCAAAAGAGGCTGTTCATAACCGTATTAGACGCGGTACTTTGCCCTCACTCATGGAGCACGGCGTAAAGTATGTGATAGTCGATGAGGTAAAATCAAATACAAAACCGGTAAACAATGATGATAAATACTACGCTTTTTTAGAGGAGCAGAACAAAGCTCTACAGGAAAAAGTCGAGCGTCTTGAAAAAGACAACTCCTCTCTTCGCGACCAAAAAGAGCTTATGCTTATAGAGGAACGCATTAAGATAGAAAACATCTATAAAGAGAAAGACGAACAGCTTAAAAACATTCTTCAGACCATCTCTACAAAGTTTTTAGCACAGACCATAGAGACTCAGGATATAGACATATCAAGTGTCGAGGTGATAGATATAGAAGATGAAGATATCTCTTTGAAAAAATATCTAAAATCATTGGGCTTAAAATCAAAACGACAGGAAAAAGTGATAGCTCGCTTTAAAAAACTCGCAGATAAAGACGAGAGAATAATCATAAAAGACAACAAGCTTTTTGTGAATCCGAAAAAGTACAGCTACAACGATATTATTTGAAAGAACTAGATGATATCAAATGACTCAATAGAGCAGTTAAAAGCCAGACTCGACATAGTAGACGTTGTCGGCTCCTACATAGAACTGAAAAAAAACGGCGCAAACTTCAAAGCACCGTGTCCTTTTCATGATGAAAAATCCCCAAGTTTCGTTGTCAGTCCGGCTAAACAGATATACCACTGTTTCGGATGCGGTGCAGGCGGAGACAGCATCCGTTTTGTGATGGAGTATGAAAAGCTGAGCTATCCCGAGGCGATAGAAAAACTCGCAGGCCAGTACAACTTTTCACTTCAGTACACGGATAACAAACATCAGCAAAAACGTTCGCAGCTGCTTGATAAACTCAACGAGTACTATCAAAACCTGCTGACGCATAATCAAAACGCACTGAGCTACCTTAAAGAGCGCGGTATCTATGAGTCAAGCATAGAGAAGTTCGGTATCGGATACGCACCAAGCTCGGCACAGACCCTTTCTTACATACAAAAAAATATGTTCACCATGAAAGAGGCGATAGAGGTCGGTGTGGCAGGGCATGATAACGGCAAGAGTTTTGCGCGTTTCATAGAGCGTATCACTTTCCCTATCTTTGCCACAAACGGTTCGATCGTCGGTTTCGGCGGACGTACCATCACGGGGCATCAGGCAAAGTATGTCAATTCACCGCAGACACAGCTGTTTAACAAGTCAAGACTTCTGTATGCTTACAACTTTGCAAAAGACACCATCCATAAAAAGCAGCAGATCATCATAACAGAGGGTTATCTCGATGTTATCATGCTGCATCAGGCAGGTTTTACAAATGCGGTCGCGACACTCGGAACGGCACTCACTCCAGAGCATCTTCCTCTGCTTAGAAAGGGAGACCCTAAAGTGGTCATGGCGTATGACGGAGACAGCGCGGGAGCTGCTGCAGCACTCAAGGCTTCAAGACTTTTAAGTGCATCGGGATTTAGCGGAGGGGTCATACTGTTCGGCGGAGGAATGGACCCTGCAGATATGGTGAAAAACGGCAAGATCGAGGAGCTGAACAACCTCTTTAGAAAGCCAAAACCCTTCATAGAGTTTGTTATAGACCGCATCATCGCCGGTTATGACATCAAAGACCCCAAAGCAAAAGAGGGTGCGCTTGATGAGGCTATCGGTTATTTGAAAACTTTGTCTCCGTTGCTTCAGGAGGAGTATAAGTTCTATCTTGCTTCGGCTCTTGGTGTCAACCCGTCATTTGTGAAAGTCTCGTCGCATAATCTTGTCTATTCGAACAAGAAAGATATACAGATACCGCGTAAAGATATGTGGGAACTCTCACTTATCAAGACGGTTTTGGAGCATCCTGAGTTGATCGATCAGATACTCGATGCCATCGACCCTTCTATATTGCAGTTTCATCAAAGAGAGTTTCAGCTTGCGATTTCAGGCAAAACGGATATACCGGAACTGATGGCGATCGCCGTAGATGAAGGGATCATCTCTCATAAGAACGATGAAGAGCTAAAAGCTGAACTTATCAATTTTTTAATAAAATATTATAATCAAGAATATAAAAAGATACAGTTGAGATCTGATATAGCATTTGAGCAGAAAGCTTTTTTAATACGCTCTATTCGTGGTAAAATTACGAAACTACAAAGAGGTGAACTAGTCGCTTACGAAAACTAAGCGACCCTTGTGCTTCAACAAAGGTAAATTATGTCAAAAACAAAAGCGATCGCACTTTTTAGCGGCGGTCTGGATTCTACTTTAGCGATGAAGCTTATCATCGATCAGGGTATAGATGTCATCGCGTGTAATATCAACACGGGATTCGGTTCTACAAAAGACAGATATGACCATATGAAAAGTATGTGTGATCAAGTAGGCGCAGAGCTTCGTATCATCGATATCCAAAGCGAGTATCTTCAAGATGTCCTTTTCAGCCCGAAACACGGCTACGGTAAACATTTCAATCCATGTATAGACTGCCATGCAAAGATGTTTGAAGTAGCAAAACGCATTATGGCCGATGAGGGCGCAAGCTTTCTTATCAGCGGTGAGGTACTTGGACAACGCCCTATGAGTCAGAATAAAGATGCGCTGCAGACCGTTTTAAACGAGAGTAACTGTGACGGACTTCTGCTTCGTCCGATGTCCGCAAAACTTTTAGCACCGACGATCGCTGAGCAAGAGGGACTAGTCGACAGAGAAAAACTCGAAGAGATCATGGGAAGAAGCCGTGACAGACAGTTTGAACTGGCAGCGAAGTTCGGACTGAAAGATTTTGAAAGTCCCGGCGGAGGATGTCTGCTCACCGATGCAAACTTTGCAACAAAGATGAGAGACTTTATCGCTCACGACACCTTTCTTATCAAAGATATCCCGGTGTTAAAATACGGCCGTCATCTTCGTCTTCCAGACGGTGCGAAACTGGTAGTGGGACGTAACAAAGAGGAGAATGAGAAACTTCAGGAGATAGTTAACGACAAGTTCATACATGTAAGAACCGTCGGTATCCCGGGACCACACTCATTGCTCTCATCTAATGCGACGCAAAAAGATAAAGAGCTCGCAGCAAGAGTGGTCCTTACTTACTGTAAGACCAAAGAGGATGAAAAATATACGATCTCTTTTGATAATGTGGAAATCGAGTCATCTCCTTTATCTTCAAGAGACGAGATAAAGCCTTTTACTATTTTATAAGATTATTAGCTATATACTAGCCTCAAACAATAATTAAGGAATTTAGATGGCTGGTGTTAATTTTCCATTCAAAAACATTCTTCCTTTGCTTACTCTGAGCATCGGACTTGCTCAAAGAGTAGACGAAAACAGAGCTGAAAGTATGACTGTTCTTTACTGTAACTTTGCAGATTTTCCATTAGACGTGATATCTGCGAGTCTAGAACATGTACTACGCTCATCTGACGCTATTTTAACTTATGAAAACCATTATTTCTTTATTTTGCAATATACTGACAAGTACGGTGCGACGATAGTAAAAGATATGTTTGAAGAGTTCTTCGCATCCTATATCGAGTCGTGTATGGTGAGTTATCCGATAGACGGTGATGACGCTTACGGGTTGTTGGAAGAGTTACAGGCAAATATCAGTAAAACATTCTCGACAGACCTGCTTTTCTTAGACAAAGATAGACTCAGCGCTCATTAGTTTGAGAATCTATAGACCGTAGAGTTTTTATAAAACTCTATCGCAGTCGACATCCTCTGCATATTAGATATCTTTTTATCGCATACACACCGGCACTGAACGCCTTTGTTCGTATCTACATTTTTCGTTTGAGCGATCGGCAGCAGAATGATTTTTTTCTCCGCTGCGCATTTCCCGTTAGCAAAAGCAAAACTAAACATCAATAAGATCAATACAATATTTTTCATAAAACCCACATCGACAAAAAAGATAACTATGTTAAACTATCAGAATAAATTATCTATAAGGATAACATAATGAAGTTTATAATCAAGCTGTTTAAAGCATTAAATTCAGGACAGACTCCATGGCAGGTGACACTTGCACTCGTATTGGGAATGGTCATGGGACTAACTCCCGTAAGCGGAGTCCAAACGGTAGTGATTATCTTCTTGGCACTGCTTTTAAACATCCATTTCGGATTGTTCTTGGTCTCGGCTGCATTTTTTGCGGGTATCGGGTATATCTTTGATCCGCTTTTTGAGTCTTTTGGATACACACTTTTAAGTGCAGGTGCTTTAAAAGGTCTGTGGACATCGATGTACAACAGCGGTATCATGCGTCTGACATACTTCAATAACACCATAGTTTTAGGTTCGTTTGTCGTAGCGGTAGTACTGGCACTTCCTCTGTATGTCATCCTTAACAGAGTTATCCTGACTTCTCGTGACAAGATAGCTGCATTTTTAGACAGATATCCGCTTCTGGCAAAACTGGGCATCCTCAAAAGAAGCGATAAGAAAGACTCGACATTCCGCATCTTGGGTGTGGGTGTGTTTGTAGGAGTTACAGCTTTGGTTATAGTCGTAGCGATGTTTGTTATAGATCCGGTCATCAAGCTCTCTTTAGAAAAAGGGCTTTCAACAGTGACGGGTAAAGATGTGGTCATCAAAAGTGTGAAGACAAGCTTTAGCAATGCTTCTTTACATGTAAGCGGTCTGGAAGTCCAGGACGACAACGGCAAGACAAACAGTGTCAGCATTGCCGATATCATCGCCGATCTTGATTTTAACGCTCTGCTGCTGCATAAAAAACATATGGAGCTGGTACAGGTAACGGGGATCGGTTTTGATACTCCAAGTTCAAATCCAAAACCATCCGTTACAAAAGAGCAGACAGCCAAAACGGCTTCAAAAACAGGCTCTGCGTTTAAGATGCCTGAGATCAAACTCCCGACTCCCGAGGATGTGTTGGCAAAAGCCGATCTGAAATCTGTAAAAGTGTACGATAAAGCACAAAAAGAGATAGATGCCATCAAAGCAAAATGGGAAAAGATCTCTAAAGAGCAGTTAAGTGCAGATGCAATTGACGGCTATAAAAAAGATCTTGAGAAGATCAAGTCGGCTTCATCTTCAAAAGACCCTGCAAAACTTCTGAAACTCAAAGACGATATCGCGGCATTTAAAAAGAAGATAGATGCTGACAAAGCGAGACTTGCATCGATCAAAAAAGATTTTGCAAAAGATCAGGCGCGTATCAAAACGCTGATGGCTGAAGTGAAAAACGCTCCGGGAGATGACTATAAAAACCTTAAAAGCACTTACTCGCTTGACGGTAGCGGTGCGATCAATGTCGTGGGCGCGATATTTGGCGACAGGGTAAAACACTATATCGCTATGGCAAAAAGATATTATACGATGGCAGCACCCTATATGAAAAGCGAGAAAAAGGTCGAGCCTCCAAAACCTCCGCGCGGAGAGGGAAGATGGATCAAGTTTCAAGAGAACACGCCGTCCCCTGATATCTACGTGGCAAAAGTCGACCTGAGCGGTAAGTTTAAAACACAAGGTTTTACAGGCGTTATAAACGATATAACGGACGATCAAAAACTTTTAGGTAAAGTCACTACCTTTAAAGCGACAAGCGACGGCGATGTCGTGCAGAAGTTCGTGCTTAACGGAAAGGACGACAGACTGGGCAAAGAGGCACACGAGAGTGTCGTGTTCAGTGCAAAAAACATCGCATCAAGCGACCTTGCTCTCTCATCTCTTAACATCAAAAAGAGTAACATTGCCCTTGACGGTAAAGCAGATGTCTATGATCTTTCGACATTGCAGTTAGCAAGCAGTTTTGATTTTAAAAACGCTGTTATCTCACTTGAGGGCTTAGATAAAAAATATGCAGATATCGTAAACGATACACTTTCTGAAGTAAAAAGCTTTTACGTAAAAACAGATGCGACGGGAAGCTTAGAGTCTCCTGCCGTACATGTAAGCACAGACTTGGATAAAAAGATATCGGGTGCATTAAAGAGTATCTTTGCCAAAGAGGCGAAAAAATATGAGGCACAGTTAAAGACGATGCTTGATGATAAGATGAAAGATCAGTTAAAAGGTCTAAACGGAAGTGCTTCAGGAATACCTGATATCAATTCGTTGGTAGGTTCACAAAGCGGAGAGTTGGACGGATTGTTATCTCAGACAAGCGGTCTGGGCGGAAAGTCTTCGACAGACAGCATCAAAAATCTACTGCCGTTTTAAAAGAGGGTCTTACATGTAAGAGTTGCTTACATGTAAGCGCAGTAGTTACAGCTCAGTCTTTAAAGCTGCACCGTTTGAAGCGTTTGATACCAAAAGGCTGTAACGTTTCAGCCATTTTGACGGTATCTCTTTTTTCACAGGTTTGAAGTGAAGACGACGACGCTCTAATATCTCTGCATCAACGTTTAGCTGCAGTAGGTGAGTATCGACATCGATCTCGATCTCATCACCGTCTTCTATCAGACCTATCATACCGCCTTCAGCAGCTTCAGGACTCACGTGACCGATACTTGCACCGCGTGTAGCACCGGAGAAACGGCCGTCAGTGATAAGAGCAACGCTCTCACCAAGACCCATACCCTGGATAAGTGAAGTAGGTGCAAGCATCTCCTGCATACCAGGTCCGCCTTTTGGACCTTCATAACGGATGACTACGACGTTACCCGATTTTACTTTATGTGCCATGATGCCGTCAATAGCTTCTTGCTGAGAGTTAAAACATACAGCAGTCCCTTTGAACTGTCTCATGCCCGGTACGATACCAGCAGTCTTAACGACCGCACCCTCTTCTGCAAGGTTTCCAAACAAGATCGAAAGACCGCCGACTTTAGAGTAAGCGTTCTCGTTTGTATGGATGATATTTGTGTCTTTGATCTCAGCATCTGCGATCCTTGCACCAAGAGTCTCTCCCGTTACCGTAAGAGCATCTAGTTTTAGAACGTCACCGCGGCGGCTTACCTCTTTCATAACAGCATTTACACCGCCGGCACGGTTGATGTCATCCATGTGGACAGTTGAAAGTGACGGAGATATCTTCGCGATATGTGAAACGTTTTCAGAGATCTCATTGATTCTAGTGATGTCAAAATCAACTTCTGCTTCTTTAGCGATAGAAAGCATGTGTAAAACCGTGTTTGAGCTTCCGCCCATCGCCATATCGACGACGAATGCATTGTGGATAGCTTTTTCATTTAGGATATTACGCATGTTCCATCTGCCGTCATCGTTAGCTTTAGCCATCTCGACGATGCGTTTGGCCGCAGTTTTGACCATCTCGATACGCTCAGGAGTCATCGCTAAGACTGTACCGTTACCCGGAAGTGCGACACCCATCGCTTCACAAAGTGTGTTCATCGAGTTTGCAGTAAACATACCTGAACAGCTTCCGCCGCTTGGACAAGCTTCACACTCTATCTCGTAAAGCTCTTCGTCACTCATGTTTCCGTCTGCGTGTTTTCCGACAGCTTCAAATGCGGTCGCAAGGTCGATCGGCGTACCGTCTTTTTTGTGACCCGCTTTCATAGGACCGCCTGAAACAAAGATCGTCGGTACGTTTACGCGAAGTGCTCCCATAAGCATACCCGGAACGATCTTGTCACAGTTAGGGATACAGATCATCGCATCAAGCTTGTGCGCGTTCATAACAGTCTCGATGCTATCTGCGATCAGCTCGCGTGAAGGCAGAGAGTAAAGCATACCGTCATGCCCCATAGCGATCCCGTCATCGACACCGATCGTGTTAAACTCAAACGGAACTCCGCCCGCTTCACGGATCGCCTCTTTAACGATGCGTCCATATTCTTGTAAAAAGAAGTGACCAGGAATGATATCTATATGAGAATTTGCAACACCGATGAACGGTTTGTTAAAATCTTCGTCTTTAAGTCCCGTTGCACGTAAAAGAGAACGGTGTGGAGTGCGGTCAAACCCCTTTTTTATTGTATCGCTACGCATAAAAATCCTTCTAATAATTATTATATTAATGCGATTATAACACTTTTTCAAAAAAATCACTAAAAACTCTTTACATCCAAAAAAAAATTTGATATACTTCCGGCCCAACAATTAATAATGTTGTATAGATGCGGGAATAGCTCAGTGGTAGAGCACAACCTTGCCAAGGTTGGGGTCGCGAGTTCGAACCTCGTTTCCCGCTCCATTATAAAAGTTATTTAAAAAGTATTTATTTGCCCGGATGGCGAAATTGGTAGACGCAAGGGACTTAAAATCCCTCGGTGGTAACACTGTGCCGGTTCAAGTCCGGCTCCGGGCACCATAAATTAATAATAAAAGAACTGGCGCCATCGCCAAGTGGTAAGGCCGGAGCCTGCAAAGCTTCTATCCCCAGTTCAAATCTGGGTGGCGCCTCCAATTTATTATTAAATACTTACATCATTAGTGGACAGGTGGCAGAGCTTGGTTGAATGCACCGGTCTTGAAAACCGGCGAGGGTCATACCTCCGTGGGTTCGAATCCCACCCTGTCCACCACTAATACCGACAACAAAATAACTGATAAAAAAAACTTGGATAGATGGGTGAGTTGGCTGAAACCACATCCCTGCTAAGGATGCGTACTGGTAACGGTACCGAGGGTTCGAATCCCTCTCTGTCCACCACTTTTGGCATATTCCGAATTAGCTCAGCGGTAGAGTAGGTGACTGTTAATCACTTGGTCACTGGTTCGAATCCAGTATTCGGAGCCACTTTCTTTTTAAACCTCAAAAAAATACAATATTTCAAAGATTCAATTTACTTACTGTACCATGTGTGTACCTATTATACTTCTCTTAAACAAGAAGCTTTCTTGACATCTTTTCTTATCCCATACTTAGCATATATCTGAACTCACTATATTGATTATTTGGATATAATTGTTACCAGTTCACAATGAGAAAGACAGATGATATACATTATTTTAATTCTAATTTTTTTAATAATTTTTATGTATTTTAGATTTCGTAAGCAGGAACAAAAGCTTATTGAAGCTAAAGAGAAGTATGAGTCTATTGTAGAAGATCTAGGAGAAGATTTCTTTGCGTACCGCATGAATGCGGATTTAAATTTTGTTTATTTTAGTAAAAATATGGAAAATATACTCGGAGTTTCTCCAAAAGAGATTCTTGGAAAAAATTTTGATGGGATTCTGGAGTGGACAGGCGACTCTTTGGAAGTAGGTGCAAAAAGCCTTGAAGCTTACTATACAGGACAACAAAAAAGTGATTTGACAACGATGTCATTTATCCATCCTGCTAGCGGTGAGGAACGATTTGTAAGAGTGGCAGATCATGCTGTTCACGATAGTTCCGGTAATTTATTGTGGATAGAAGGAATCCTTGAAGATATCACAGAGAGAGTGAATGCAGAAAAAGCGCTCCGTAAAAAAGAGCTGGAACTTGAAAGACTTGCTACTACAGACGCTTTAACAGAGTGTTACAATCGTTACTCTATAATGAAACAGATAAAAGAAGAGATCAATCGTATTAAACGTAACGAAGAGCCTCTGTCTATCATTATGTATGATTTTGATAACTTTAAACAGATCAATGATAACTTTGGTCATGAGATGGGAGATTATGTATTAAAAGAGTCCACACAAGTTGTAAGCCAAGTTATTCGCGAGATCGATAAAATAGGAAGATACGGCGGAGAAGAATTTCTCATATTATTGCCATTTTCCAATTTATCCAATGCACTGGAAGTTGCTGAGAGGGTCAAAGATGCTGTCGCCTCTCATCAGTTCAAAGATTTGGATCAAGTAACGATCAGCTTGGGAGTGGTCGAATACAACAATGATGAATCTCTTGAGAGCTTTTTAAAACGTGTGGATGAGAAGATGTATCAATCAAAACACTCAGGTCGAAATACGATATCTTCATAAATACTTCTAAAGTATTGCCGTCAATAGCACTTATGTAAGAGTGTGCACTGATTTTCTGAAGTCAGATAGCCAGTGCAGTAATCAAAAGTGTTTTTTACAAAACTAACACTCTGCTAACAGTTTTATTTTATAGTTATACAAATCAAATAAAAAGGATCAACCATGAAAGCAGTAACGATCGTTCTTTCTGTACTATTACTCGGAGCACTCTCTTTAGAAGCAAAAGGCGGCGGTGGCGGTATGGGTGGCATGGGCGGACAAGGCTCAATGCATAAGTCGATGTTTGGAAATACGACTCAGACTAAGAAAAAGTCAATGGAACAAAAGCGTTTAAAAGACGGCACGGGTGATAGACAACAGATCAAAAACCAGTATCAAGACCAGTACAAATATAACATTCAAGAGAAAGTAGGCAATTAAACCTCGATATAAAAGTCAGTCATTTTCAACTAAATGACTGACGTAAAACACTCCCTGCATAGTTTTTATACACGATTATTCGTTGATTTCATCACTATCAGTCTATAATTCTTTTATGGAAAATTTACTACTAGCAATATTTTTAACATTAGCGATCGCGACGGTGCTTAACATCATCCTTAAAAGATTTGGCGTATCGCACATCATCGGATATATCCTTACGGGGACGATCATCAGCTATGTGTTCGGGTTTAACGGACTGAACATCTACTCACTTGAACTCATCGGAGAGTTCGGCATCGTCTTTTTGATGTTTACTATCGGGCTGGAGCTGAGTCTTGGCAAGATCAAGAAGATGAAAGACATACTGCTCACAAACGGTTTGCTGCAGGTACTCTTTAGTGTCATAGTTATCTTTTTACTCTCGTTTTACCTCTTTAAACTGGATTTTAATACTTCGCTTATCATCTCTTTGGCATTTTCGCTTTCATCGACTGCCATTGTTTTGACGTATTTGAAAAAGTCAAAAGATATCCTCACGCCGTATGGGCAGAAGTCTATGGGGATCCTTATATTTCAAGACTTGGCGGTCATCCCTATCTTGCTGCTTATAACGTTCTTGTCAAACCATGAACTCTCCATCGGCGAAGTGCTGGTGCAGACACTCGTCTCCGCCGTACTGGTCGTCGCGTTTATGTTTACCATCGGAGAGAAGATAGTAAACGCTCTGCTACAGTTCTCTGCTAAGACGGAGATAGAAGAGCTGTTCTTGGGGTCTGTCTTTGCCATCGTCATCGGGGCATCACTGCTGGCTCATTACACAGGGTTTACATACTCTTTAGGTGCGTTCATAGCAGGGATGATCATCGCCGATACCAAATACAACGTAAAAGTCGAGTCAGACATCGTAAGCTATAAAGACCTGCTTCTTGGTGTCTTTTTCTTCGGTGTGGGTACAAAGATAGATGTGGTTTATTTTTTACAAAACATTCACATCGTCGTTTTTATCTTTGTGCTGGCGATGCTTTTTAAGTCCATAGTCATCTATGCCATTATCCGAAGAAACTCGGACAAAAATACTTCGGCTAAGACCGCTTTAGCTCTGGCGCAGATCGGTGAGTTCTCTTTTGCAGTTTTTGCACTTGCCGGTTCGCAAAAACTGATTAGCCAGGAGATGGCGAGCTTTTTGATACTCGTAAGTGTCATTTCCATGATCCTTACACCGCTTGTGCTAAGCAATATCTATAAGCTCTCATCTTACTTTGAAAAAGAGTTCTTTGAAGCGGACGTCATTACGCCTATTGGACAAAAGGGGCATATTATTGTAGCGGGCTATTCGACTTTGGGAAGAAGGATAGCAGCAGAGCTGCAGGCAAGAGGAGCCGACTTTGTCATCATCTCGGACAACTTAAGACACGTACTCTTGGCTAGAAAACTGGGCTATATGGCATACTTCGGTCACTTAAACAAACTGCCCGTTTTGGAGTCTTTGGCAGTCGATGAAGCGAAAGCCGTCATCATCACACTGAGCAGCGAGCACAACAGACGTCTTATCAGCGAAGCGATACTGGAGTTTTCTCCGCATGCGAACATCATCATTAAGATTGACAGCGTAGAGGAGAGAAAAAGTATGAAAGACCTGCCGAAGCTTGAGTTTGTCGATGCGAGTTATGAGGTGTCAAAACTGCTGGTGGATCACGCTGTCAAAAAATAATGTTTGACTTAATCTGCTTCTATGATTGATTAAGTAGATTCTTAGTAATAGTGGAGTCAAATATAAGTATGAAAAAGATTTATATCATAAGACATGCGAAATCCAGCTGGAAAGATCTCAATCTTGATGATTTTGAAAGACCTTTAAATAAAAGAGGGCAGAATGATGCTCCTTTTATGGCAAAGACACTCAAGAAAAAAGGCGTGAAGCCGGATATCATCATCTCAAGTCCTGCACTTAGAGCAAAGACGACCGCACAGATAATCGCACAAGAGGTAGGATTTAAAAAGTCTATACTATATATAGAGAAGATATACGAGGCAGAAGTCGAAGACCTTTATGATGTAGTGAGGAACATAGATGAAAAGTACAAAACAGTTTTTATCATAGGACATAATCCTGGATTAAATATGTTTGTCGAGAGTCTGGTCGGTTTTCATGAGAATATCCCCACATGCGGAATCCTCGAGCTAGAGATAAATTGTAAGAATAATAAAGACATAAGTGCTTCATGCAGCGAGTTCATATCTTTTGATTACCCGAAAAGATATAAATAAATAAGTAGAAATGTGTTAAAATTGTAAAAATATATCAAGGAACACGAATGTTACACGAATACCGCGACATCATCACACACATGAAAGAAAATGAAGCTGCAAACGCTCACTTTTTAAAGATCTTTGATCGTCACAACGAACTTGACGATAAGATAACAAAAGGTGAAAACGGTGATATGCCTTTAACTGATGCTGAGCTTGAAACGCTTAAAAAAGAGAAGTTACTTCTTAAAGATGAAGCTTACGGCATGATCTTAAAATACAAAAAAGAGCACAACCTATAATCCATCGTAATGATGGATTATCTTATATATTCTACAACCTCTTCATATGGCAGTCTGAGTTGAGAAGATTGTTCATTTACTCTATATCCAAACGGTAATATCATAGATAACTGGTACTTAGTGGTATCAAGACCGAGTGTCTCTTCAACAGCTTTTTTATCCAATCCTTCGATGGGACATGAGTCGATCCCGATATATGCAGCAGCAGTCATCATATTTCCGGCAGCAATATAGGTCTGTCTTGCCGTCCAAGAGTAGATGTTCTCATCACTGCTAAGAGTCTCTTTTAGATGATCCGCATATAAGTTGAGGTAGAACTCTAACTTTTCTTCTGGCATATCGCGTCTTTGAAATCTTTTTTTAGGGACTCCACTCTCTGGTTTTACGTTTTCTATCCCCGCAAGAATGACCACAAGATGTGAACATGAAGTTATCTGAACCTGATTCCAACATAACGGACGCAGTTTCGCTTTTAATTCTTCATTTGTAATGACTAAGAACTTCCATGCTTCCATTCCAAAAGATGAAGGAGATTTTCTTGCTGCCTCCATAATATAATGCATTTCATCATCAGATATTTTTTTATTTTCATCAAATATCTTGCATGCATGCCTAAAATCCATAGCTTTCATAAAATCATTTGTCATCTGTTTTCCTTTGTTTAATAGTTCTTTTGAGCTATGGTACACTATTTTTAGGCTTGTTTTGTAAATGAATACTATAGAAATGTGATAAAAATGTTACTAAAATTCACAAGTGTGATAAAAACTTGATAAAACTTGATATAGAGTAAAAAGTTATCAAAAAATTATTTTCTGTTATTTTTTTAACAATAAAAAATAATTTAGGCACTTTTGATAACTTTTGATTATATCTACTATCAAAAATCACCCTTTTTTGATAAATTTAATAGGATTTATAATAAATGCTTATCAATCTTAAAATAAGTTTAAGTTTCAACTAATTTTTTCTCACATATAATGCTTGCAGTCAAAGCGAACTAACGAACCGCTTGAACAAAAAATTTATAAAACTCTAATGGAGATGAAATGAAGAAAACAATTAAATTAGCTGTAGTGGCTGCATTAGCTCTAGGGACAACTTCTGCGTTTGCAACAAACGGATCAAACCTAATAGGTATGGGTGCAAAAACTCGTGGTATGGCTGGTACAGGTATCGGTATGAGTCATGGTGCTGAATCAGCATTAGTTAACCCGGCGTTAATCACATCTGTAAAAGGTACAGAGATATCTTTCGGTGGTACTCTTTTTATGCCTAACGTAAAAAATACAAATGATCTTGGTGCTGGCGGTGTTTCTGCTGATAGTGATGCTAAGATGAATGTTATACCAGAAGTTTCTTTAGCTACTAAAGTAAATGATAACTTTTACTGGGGTGTAGGTATGTGGGGAACTGCAGGTATGGGTACTGACTACCGTTCATCTAAAGATATCGCATCAGGCGGAACACAAATGCAAATGGTTACTAACCTTCAACTAATGCAGTTCGGTGTGCCTTTAGCATATACTATGGAAGGTGTAAGTGTAGCTATAACTCCAGTACTACAATATGGAGCACTTGATATTAATTACAACTCTACAGGTTTACCTGGTGGTGATAAAGTAGGTGCTGGTATTGCTCAAGATTTAAAATTTGGTTATAACTTAGGTTTATCATACCAAACATCTGGTATCACAATAGGTGCTACATATAAATCTCAAATTGATATGGAATATCAAGGACAATTATCAAATGCAATGCAAGCTTTCGGTTTAACTGGATATACGAACGATAAATTATCAACTCCAGCTGAGATCGGTGCGGGTGTTAGTTATGCATTTGATGGTAATACAATCGCTATCGATTTTAAACAGATCCAATGGTCAAAAGCAAAAGGTTACGAAGACTTTAAATGGGATGACCAAAACGTGATCTCTGTCGGTTATGAGTATGCAACAGCTGATTGGGCTGCACGTATCGGTTATAACTATGCAAAAAGTCCAATTTCTGAGCAAAGTGGATTCGCAGGTAGTTTGACTGCTCCAAGTAGTGGTTTAATTAACACATTTAACCTTTTAGGTTTCCCGGCAATAGTTGAGTCTCATTATGCAATCGGTGGTACATATAACTTTAGTACAACAACTTCACTTGACTTAGCATTTACATATGCTCCGGAAGTAAGTAATACATATACAAACTTTACTACTGTAACAGATATAACAACAAAACATTCACAAACAAGCGCAAGTGCACAACTTAACTACGCGTTTTAATAGATAGATTCTATTCATTCTCCGTCGCCTTCGGGCGACATCTCCAAAGATTTTCAAAGCTTAATTCGGGTGCAGCTCTTTTTTTAGTTCTTTTGGCAGTTGTGCAAAAGCTATCTTTTGCTGCCCCTGTTTTACATCACCTTCATATACCATCACATCGACGGTCATGTCTTTTTGATAAAAGCGGATAAGCTTGTAAGTCGTATTGTCTCTTGTGAACGATATCTTTTTATCGCTTAGTTCAATTGTAGGTTTTTTCTTTTTTGCCATAATATTACTTTAAATAAATTCCCGTGTCTTTGACCTCTATAAGGTTCTTTTCCTGTAAAACAGTCAACGAGTGTTTAAAAGCTTTTTTGCTCATACCAAAAGCATCTGTGATGAGCTGTGAATCGCTTTTGTAGTTGTATGGCATACTTCCGCCGTTTTTCTTGATAAGTTCTAATACTTTTGTAGAGGAGTCGTCTTTTCTCTCTTGCCCTATCTTTTGGATCGATATATCGATATTGCCGTCATTTCGTATATTTTTCACGTAGCCGGTTCTTTTGTCGCCGACATGGACGGTCTCAAAGACCTCGTTTCTATATACCAGACCGTTATATTTGTTATCTACTATACATTTATACCCAAGCGGAGTCTCATCATATATAAGTATCTCGACCGCACTGTTGCGAAATAGTCCCTGAGGTTTGTCGTCAAGGTACTTGACAAACTTTTGAGTCCCAATGAGTCTGTCTGTCTGCTCATCGATCACGACACGAAGAAGTTTTTTATCTCCGACTTGAAATGGCTGTTTTTGTAAAGCTTTGGGAACGAAAAGGTCTTTTGGAAGTCCCCAGTTCACGAATGCCCCGAATTTTGTCGTATCGACTACTTCAAAAAGTCCGAACTCGTCTATCATAGCTGTCGGCCTTAGAGTCGTTGACACTAAACGGTCTTCACTATCGGTGTAAACAAATACGTCAAGCAGATCGCCGACTTTCATGCTTTCATTATAGTATTGGTTTGGAAGAAGCACATCTTCACCGTCTGCTGCAACAAGATAGAGTCCCGGAGATGTGTATCTATCTACTAGAAGTGTATTAACACGACCGATATGGATATGTTCGTTTTGAGTCAAAATTAGCCTTTACATGTAATAGGCTAATTATATCAGGTATCGGATCAATTCTCGTTTAATATACGTTTTACATTTTTTCTGATATAATGCGCATCCGCTTTGCTGTTTTGTACACAATAAGTGAATGTTTGTATCTGTACAAGTTGGTGTAGACACAAGTATTGGTTAAAGTATTTAACCTCAATAAGCGGCAAAGATTTAAAGAACAGGAGCTTTCAATGAAAGTACGTGCTTCAGTAAAGAAGATGTGTGACGATTGTAAAGTCGTTAAGAGAAAAGGGATCGTCAGAGTAATCTGTAAAAATCCTAAACATAAACAGAGACAAGGATAAGAATGGCACGTATCGCAGGTGTGGACTTACCTAAGAAAAAACGCGTAGAGTACGGACTGACATACATATTTGGTATCGGTCTTCACAAATCACGTCAAATTCTAGAAGCTACAGGTATTAACCCTGATAAACGCGTTCATGAATTAGACTCAGAAGATGTTGCAGCTATCACAAAAGAGATCCGTGATTCTCATATTGTTGAGGGTGATCTTCGTAAACAAGTTGCAATGGACATTAAAGCATTGATGGAACTAGGTTCTTATCGTGGACTTCGTCATCGTCGTGGATTACCATGTCGTGGACAAAAAACTAAGACAAATGCGCGTACTCGTAAAGGTAAGCGTAAAACTGTCGGCTCAGCGTAAGGAATTATTAGATGGCAAAAAGAAAAGCTGTACGTAAAAAAGTAGTAAAAAAGAACATTGCACGTGGTGTGGTTCACATCTCTGCATCATTTAATAATACTCTTGTAACTATTACTGACGAAATGGGTAATATGATCGCATGGAGTTCTGCTGGAAGTCTTGGTTTCAAAGGCTCTAAAAAATCTACACCATTTGCAGCGCAACAAGCAGTTGAAGCAGCAGTAGAAAAAGCAAAAGTTCATGGAATTAAAGAACTAGGTATTAGAGTTCAAGGTCCTGGTTCAGGTCGTGAGACAGCAGTAAAAGCTGTAGGTGCTATCGAAGGTATCCGTGTTACATTCATGAAAGATGTTACACCATTACCACACAACGGTTGTCGCGCACCAAAACGTCGTAGAGTTTAAGGAGATTACTGATGGCAAGATATAGAGGTCCAGTAGAAAAAATCGAACGTAGATTCGGTGTAAGTTTGGCACTTAAAGGTGAACGTCGTTTAGCTGGGAAATCAGCATTAGAAAAACGTCCGTATGCACCAGGTCAACACGGTCAACGTCGTAAAAAAATATCTGAGTATGGTTTACAACTAAACGAAAAACAAAAAGCGAAATTCATGTATGGTGTTTCTGAAAAACAATTCCGTACATTATTCCAAGAAGCTAACCGTCGTACTGGTAACACTGGTTCGATCTTAATCACTCTTCTTGAAACTCGTTTAGATAACGTACTTTATCGTATGGGATTTGCTAGTACACGTCGTTTTGCACGTCAATTAGTAAACCATGGTCACGTACTTGTTGACGGAAAACGCGTTGATATCCCATCATACGCTGTTAAACCGGGTCAAAAAGTTGAAATCCGTGAAAAAAGCAAGAAAAATCCTCAGATTCTTCGTGCAATCGAGTTAACAAACCAAACTGGTTTAGCTCCATGGGTTGATATTGATGCTGATAAAGTATTTGGAATCTTTACTCGTTTACCAGAACGTGAAGAGATTATAATTCCAGTAGAAGAACGTTTAATCGTTGAGCTTTACTCGAAATAATAAATAAAAAAAGGCGTTTGAGAATGAACAAGATAAAAACTACTCCGCTTCTCCCACAAGAGTTTGTGGTTGAGCAGATCAGTGATAACGAAGCGAATATCATCGCTTATCCATTCGAGACGGGTTATGCTGTATCTTTAGCTCACCCGCTTCGCCGTTTCCTATTAAGCAGCTCTGTTGGATATGCTCCAATAGCTATTAAAATAGAGGGTGCTAAGCATGAGTTTGACTCAGTGCGTGGTATGCTTGAAGATATTTCTGATTTTATTATCAACTTAAAAGGTATTCGTTTTAAATTAAAAAACGATGCTACTGCGGTTGAAGCAAACTACAGCTTTGTAGGTCCATGCGAAATAAAAGGAAGCGATCTTAATAGTGATGAAGTAGAAGTTGTTACACCTGACGCATTCCTTGCAACGCTTAATGAAGATGCTACTTTAAACTTTAGCATCATCATAAATCAAGGTATCGGATATGTACCAAGTGAAGATATTAGAGATGATCTAAAAGAGGGTTATATAGCTCTTGACACATTCTTTACTCCGGTACGTAGAGCAACTTATAAAATTGAGAACGTTCTAGTCGAAGACAATCCAAACTTTGAAAAAGTTGTACTTAACATAGTTACAGATGGTCAGATTTCTCCGCTTGACGCATTCAGAAACTCTTTAGAGGTTATGTATGCACAGCTTGCTGTATTCAACAGTGAAATCAGTATCAAAACTCCTGTTTCTATCGAAAGAGCAGAAGAGAGTGCAGAACTTAAAAAACTTACAGCTCGTATTGAAGAGCTAGGTCTTAGTGCTAGAAGTTTTAACTGTTTAGATCGTTCAAACATCAAGATGATCGGTGAGATCGTTTTAATGAGCGAAAATGATCTTAAAAATGTTAAGAATTTAGGTAAAAAATCGTTTGAAGAGATATTAGAGAAAGTGCAAGAGTTCGGTTTTGCAGTTGGTGCTGATCTTTCAGATGATTTAGTAAGTTCATTAAAAAAGAAAATAGAAGCTGAGTAAGCTTAAAGAGGATTTTAGATGAGACATCGTCATGGATATCGCAAACTTGGTCGTACAAGTGCTCACCGTGGAGCGCTTCTTAAGAACTTAAGTATTGCATTAATTGAAAACGGTAAGATAGAGACAACTGTACCAAAAGCTAAAGAGCTTCGTTCATTTGTTGAAAAACTAATCACAACTGCTGGTAAAGGTGATGCTAACGCTCACCGTGCAGTATTTGCAGCTTTACAAAATAAAGAAGCAACTAAAAAACTAGTTAACGAAATAGCTCCTCAGTACGTTGAACGTGCTGGTGGATATACTCGTATCACTAGAACTCGTATCCGTCGTGGTGATGCTACTACTATGGCGTTTATCGAATTAGTATAATCTACTGATTCAACCCTTCTTCGGGCTTTGCCCGAAACTTTCATACTACAAACACTAACTAATTGAAATCTATGGACAAACTATCTGTTTAGATGTTTCAATTACCTTTAAAGAGAATATAATGGCAGATTTTGGATTCGGTACCTACAGGATAAGTGAACATAATCCTCAGCATATAGAGGCTTTGCGTGAAGCAGTTATAGGCGGTATAAAACTCATAGATACTTCGACGAACTATATGGACGGTGAGGCTCAGCGTGCTATAGCTAAAGCTATGAAGCTTCTAAGCGATGAAGATGTAAAAGATATCGAGATAGTCTCCAAAGTAGGCTATATTCAAGGTTCTACTTTAGAGCGCCATAAACAAAGCAGCTTTGAAGAGGTAGTAGAATACAGCGAAAGCTGTTACCATAGTATTTCACAGTCTTTTATCAAAGATCAGATAAGCGTATCTTTACAAAGACTTGAGGTGGACAGTATCGACTGTCTGCTGCTGCATAATCCGGAGTATTACATCTTAGACGGGATAAACCGCGGCGTAGAGAAAGATGACAGACTAGACGGGATGTACCAAAGACTCTTTGACGCTTTTTTAGCGTTAGAAGAGGAGATACGTGCGGGCAGAATAAAAAGCTACGGTATCAGTTCTAACAGCTTTGCAAAACATCCCAATGATGAAGAGTATCTGCCGTATGAAGACCTTTTGACTCTTGCTGCTGATGCGGCAAAAGAGCTTAGAAATAAAAGACATAGTTTCACGACCATAGAGCTGCCTGTAAACATGCTTGAAACCGAAGGGCTTAGATGTGCTGCTTGGGCGAAAGAAAACGGTTTAAGAGTCCTTGTAAACCGCCCGTTAAATGCTCAAAAAGATAAACTTATGTATAGATTGGCTGATTATGAGGAGCCAAGAGAGTATTATTATCACTTAAACGAGCTTTTGGAACTCACCGACAATGAACCCTTAAGACCGATGTTTAATCTTATCTCTCAACTTGATCAAAGCAAGCATAAATTTGGATGGGTCGGAGAGTATGATATATTTTTGTATTCACAGGTAGTTCCCCATATCAGAAAGTTCTTACAGCCGTTAGATGATGAGAATAAAGCGACTTTAGTCGAGTTTATCGACCTGTTTTTGCAGGAATACGGCAAAATGGTAGCGTATGAGTGCTCTAGAAACACGAGAGTCCAGTTAAAAGAGGAGCTTAAAGATTGTCATGCTTCATTGCAAAACTGTGCTTTAAAATTTTTACTTAACAATGAAAATATCGATTATGTCTTAGTCGGTGCAAGAAAACCGATCTATGTGGCAGATATTCTATCGATCGGGGATGAACTCCTTAAAAATAGATAGAAAGAATATCTTTTATCACATGTTAAGCAATATTTTCATATTTTATGAAATAAATATATAATATATATAAGGTGTAAGATGATACCGTTTACAGATGAAGAGTTAATTGAACCGGTTAAAAATGTTATAGAGAAAGTTCGTCCATCACTTGCGCTTGACGGAGGAGACATAGCTTTCATAACAGTAAAAAATTCTACGGTATATGTGCAGCTTCGCGGTGCATGTGTAGGGTGTGGAAGTAGTGGAAACACTCTAAAGTATGGTGTTGAAAGACAATTAAGAATGGATATACATCCGGAACTTACAGTTATTAATGTACCGATAGGTATGGAAAACGATATAGATAAATTATAAATCAGGAAAGATGCATGAGTAAAATTAGTAAATATAAAACTCTATCTCTTGCAAATGACAGTTTTTTAAAATCAGATTACGATACGGCACTTAGATATTTTGCCGAAGTGTTGCACGATTACCCCGACTCAAAAGAGGCTTATAACGGGGCGATCCTGGCAGAGATGGCGATGAGCGGTGAAGACGGCGCCGAGGCTCTTTTTGATTATTATACGATATTAAAAGATGAAGATAAAGAGCAGGCAGACCAAGTCATATCTGAGATACTTGAGACAATAGACGGAACACTTGATCAATTAAAAACAATTTTTGCACAACCTTTAAAAGATAGATTGGAACAGGAAAACGGGATCCTATATAAAGATTTTATATCTTTAGTAGAGGATGAGGGAGACTTCAAAAGAGTGTTTGAAAACATCATGTTTTCGACAAAAGTGATTATCTCGGAGAAAGAGGATTTTGTCGATTTTCTAGATAGATTGATGACTCACGGATTTAAAGAGATGGCACTTTCATATTTGGAGAGTGCATTATCTATCTATCCAAATGACAACCAATTAAGAGAGCTGTTAAAACGTTTAGCACAAGCGAGAAATATTGAAAATTGAACTTCCTAACCAGCCGTATAAGTATATAACGGAAAACTCTGCGGAGTGTGATAAAGAGACCGCATTTGTAAAGACTTCGCAAAACGAAAAGTACCTGCAAAATGCAATAGACAGGGGTGCTCATTCGATCATCGAGGTCAAAGATATTGCCCATCTTTTCGGGCTTGACCGTATAAAGATCATCGGTATTACCGGAACGAACGGCAAGACGACGACGGCTAGTGCTATCTACTCGATGCTGCTTGATCTTGGCTACAAAGCAGCGATGCAGGGGACAAGAGGTTTCTTCCTTAACGACAAGATCGGTGAGGGCAAGTCTCTTACGACTCCAAGTGTCTTAAACACCTACCGTCATATCTATCAGGCTGTGCGTGAAGGATGTGAGTACTTCGTTATGGAAGTAAGTTCTCATGCTATCGTTCAAAAACGTATAGAGGGGATCGATTTCGAGCTGAAGATACTTACAAATATCACTCAGGATCATCTGGATTTTCACAAGACTTTAGCTGAGTACACTTTGGTAAAAAACAGCTTCTTTCAAGACGAGGGCAAAAAACTTATCAATAAAGATGAGCCCAAGGCATCGTTTAACATCAAAAATGCTTTTACGTACGGGATAGAAAACCCTGCGACATACAAGCTGATGGCGTACTCGTTAAACGACGGTTCAAGCGGGATCATCCAGAACTTTCATAAAATAGTCCCGTTTCAGGCTTCGCTACACGGCTTTTTTAACCTTTATAATCTCCTTGCTGCGATAGCTACCGTGGACATAGTAACGGATAAGAGTTTAGAAGAGATCGCTGACGTGGTTGATAACTTTGCCGGAGTTAGCGGTAGAATGGAGCAGGTATGTCAGGCTCCAAACGTGATAGTGGATTTTGCACATACTCCTGACGGAATGGCGCAGGTCTTAAATGCGTTAAAAGAGAAAGAGCTGCTTGTAGTCTTCGGCGCAGGCGGGGACAGAGATAAACTCAAACGTCCTCTTATGGGAAAAGTCGCAGCGGCGCTGGCTAAAAAGATCTATGTGACAAGCGATAACCCGCGTCATGAAGACCCTGATGAGATCATCAAAGATATCCTCGAAGGCATAGAAGATAAAAGCAATGTCGTGGTCGAACCAAACAGAAAAGCTGCAATTGAAAAAGCGTTAGAGGAACAGGAAAGTGATGAAGTTGTTGTGATCCTTGGAAAAGGTGATGAAGCTTACCAGATCATTTATGACGAGTATCTGCCTTTTGATGACAGAGAGGTCGTGAGAGAACTACTGAATATAAAGTAGTCATCTCTTAAAATCTATAATTTATTCCGGCGTATGTGTTAACGGCGTCTGTCGTTACAGCACTTGCTCCGGTTGAACTTTTGTCCCATCTTTCATAATTGATATACTTATATGTCGCTCCAAGTTCAAATATAAAGTGCTCACTAATAGGATAGTAAAAACCGGCTCCGGCATTATATGAACTAAAATCCAGTTTATTTTTTGTAAATGTGCCGTCTGCGTTTGTATAGGTTATCTGCGTATCAAAATATCCTGCACCGAATCCCGCTTTTAAGAAGGGATAGAACCCTATATCAAAATCAAATGCTTTGATAAGTTCGACATCTACGGAGTATTTCTCTTTGTCTTTTGCTCCGGCATCTGCAAAGACACTGTCGCTGTTCGTATCGTAGATAAATCCGAATTGGACCGAATAGCCTTTTAAGTCACCGTACCCTATCTGCAGTTTCGCCATAGGAGATGAAGTAGATTTATTATAAGGCTTAGAAAAGCTTTCAGAAGAGTATCCGCCTAAGACACCCATATAGACTTGCGCCTCTGCAAAAAGGAGGTTTGACATTAATATTGAGATCGTGATTATTTTTTTCATAGGGTGATTATATTGAAAAATTACTTATATGCAAGCTTTAAATCACATATACTAAAGATTATCATAGTTATTTTGCTATAATTCGCGAAATTTTTAGATGGAGAACTATATTATGGGAATTCCTCAACCAGCTTTTTATATCTTTAAGTGTGAACAATCGTCACCTCCAGGTATGCCGAAACCTTCTTGTGTTAACCCGCAAACACAGGATTTATTCCAATTTTTAGCACAAACTTTGATGCAAAAAGGTATAATGGGAACAGTTCAACCGATCCGTACTTCATGTATGAATCGTTGTAATGCCGGACCGATTATGTTAGTAGAACCGGGACATACTATGTATGCAGGTTTAGATAAGGCTAAGATAGAGCGTATTATCGACGAACATATCATCGGCGGAAATGTAGTGCAGGAGTATGTGATCCCTGAAGAACTATGGGACGCTCCTATATCTCCATCTGATATGCAAGCTCAGATGGGACGCTAAATTAAGGTAAAAATATGACTATAGAGATGTTATATAGCAAAATACACCGTGCTACTGTGACAGATGCCAACTTAAACTATGTCGGCTCGATCACAATCGATGAAGAGCTTTTAGAAGCTTCAAAGATGCGTGTAGGCCAGAAAGTCGAGATACTCAATGTCAATAACGGCGAGAGATTTTCGACTTATATCATTTTAGGAGAGCGCGGTAAACGCGATATCTGCCTAAACGGTGCGGCTGCACGTAAAGTTCACAAAGGTGACAAAGTAATCATCGTAGCATATGCGACGTATGATGAAAAAGAGCTAGAAAACTATAAACCGAAAGTTGTCATCCTGGATGACGACAATAATATAGACTACATAGCAGAGAGTATCTAAAATGTTTGAGAACATGGGTGATATGGCAAAAATGCTTTCATCGATGCAAGAACATGCAAAAAAACTGGAAGCTGAACTTGACTCTAAAACATTCACCGTCAAAACAGGCGGCGGAATGGTAGAGATAGTCGGTAACGGCAGAGGTGAAATCATCGATCTTTTGATCGACGACTCGCTCTTAGAAGACAAAGAAGCTCTTCAGATACTTCTTATAGGTGCTTATAACGATCTGAATAAGATGGTTGAGCAAAACAAACAAAACAGTGCGGTGGGCATGCTTGGCGGCATGAACCCATTTGGCTCAAAATGAGATATTTTTTTCTTTTTGCCCTCACCTTGACATCGCTCTTTGCTTCGTGCAAAGGCGGCTATTCTTCATGTGAACAAAAGATAAAAGACTCTCACTCTATCGTAAACAACTCACTTTATATCCCCATAAACAAGACCCAAAGACTAGTCTACTCACAAGCGACACCTATTGGAAATATCATCAAAGCAGATAAATTTTTAGGCTTATATCTTGTCGGCGGACTTGAAGGGTTTAGATATCCGTTTAAAATAGGTGCTTATGTACCTTCAGGCGTTGCAGTCGTCAATGATAAGATGGCATTAGAGGGTAAAATTACAGAGGAGCAGATAGGCCTAAACAGCTTAGCCAAGTTTAGTGAAGCTCCTTTTGTCCCAAGTTTTTTAAGCAGCAGCTGTTGTAATTTAGAGGGACTTGTAACACCGCAGGGGATCATACAAAAAGGGTATCTTTCACACTTTATCAACACAAAAAACAGTGACTACAGCGACATCGGAATCAGAGTCGATAAGCATAAAACAATTACAAAGATCGATCCGTTTTTAAAAAATAATCCCTTTAAAGTATCAGATATCGTCGTAGCTTTTGACGGAAAAAAAGTCTGGAGTGCAAATCGTCTGATGCAGGATATTTTGTTTGCAAAGATCGGTACGACTCATAAGATAAAAGTATTAAGAGATAAAAAAAGTTTTGAATTTGATGTAATGACCTACAAAAGAGTCGGCGGCGGTCTTATCAGCGATACTTTCTTAGAGCAGAAAGGTTTTTATTTCAATAACGATCTGACACTAAAAAGTGTTGATGGATATGGATTACAAGCAGGCGACAGACTACTGAGTATAAACGGCAACAGATTAAGCTCCCTAGATGATATTCCCGCCGCGATAGGAACAAAAACTGAAGATATGATTTTTCTTTTTCAAAGAGGCGGATTTCAGTTTTTTGTGCACATAAATTAGTTAAAATTGCATATGCAAAATTTCGAGATTTTTTTACAGCGTCATTTACCTAAAGCGCCAAGCTTTCATCCCTACTATGAGGATGCTCTGCACAATATGCTTCAAGCAGGCGGCAAGCGTTTTCGCCCCGCACTTCTTTTAGGTGTCGTAAACGCTTTTAACCCGCTTTTAGTAGAGGGAGCGATGCACGGGGCACTTGCGATAGAGATGCTTCATACCTATTCGCTGATCCATGATGATCTTCCGGCAATGGACGATGCAGCTTTGCGCCGCGGGCATCCGACTCTACATGTAAGTTATGACGAGGTCACGGCCATACTTGTCGGTGATGCTTTGAACACGTATGCGTTTGAGGTACTGAGCAACGCTCCCTTTAGCGATAACACAAGAGTAAGACTGATCCGCGAACTTGCTGTAAACGGCGGACACGGCGGTATGGTCTTAGGTCAGGCGATAGACTGCTATTTTGAAAATCAGCCGCTCTCTGTGGATAAGATAAAGTTCTTACATGTAAACAAAACTGCAAAGCTGATAGCTGCTGCGTTAAAGATGGGAGCTATCATCGCGGGTAAAGATGAAATAGAGGACGAGATCTATGATTTCGGTATAAAGCTTGGGCTTTTGTTTCAGATCCAAGACGATATCTTAGATGTGACGCAAACTGATGATGAGGCTGGAAAAACGACGAATAATGATGATGGTAAAAACAGTTTTGTTACTGTACTTGGACTTGACGAGGCGATGAAAGAAGCTGATGATTTGGCTGATGAATTAACACAGATGATGAATAGTTTTGATGAAAAGCTTTATAAAGAACTATCACCACTTTTAACAAACTACATAAACAGACACAAAGGATAAACAAGATGGCAAATCAGATGCGCCAAAAGATGGCAGACAGTATAAGATTTTTAGCAGCAGATATGGTTCAAGCAGCAAACTCAGGACACCCGGGCGCACCTATGGGTCTAGCTGATGTAGCAGTAGTTTTAAGTGAGCATCTTCGTCATAATCCAAAAAATCCTTCATGGTTAAACCGTGATAGACTTGTATTTTCAGGGGGACATGCAACAGGACTTATCTACTCTCTTTACTATCTTTGGGGATACGGTTTAGAGATAGAAGACCTAAAAAACTTTCGTCAATTAGATTCTAAGACTCCGGGACATCCAGAATACGGACACACTAAGGGAATAGAGATAACGACTGGTCCGTTAGGTCAAGGTGTTGCAAATGCTGTCGGTTTCTCTATGGCAAGTAAGTTTATGGGCGCTCAGGTTAACAGTGAGACTGCAAAACTGATCGATCACAATGTGTATTGTTTATGTGGTGACGGTGACTTGGAAGAGGGTATCAGTTATGAAGCGTGTTCGATCGCAGGACATAACAAGCTAGATAATCTGATCCTTATCTACGATTCAAACTGTATCACTATCGAGGGTTCTACAAGTCTAAGTATCAGCGAAGATATCCGCGGAAGATTCGAATCTCAAGAGTGGGATGTATTTGAATGTGACGGTCACAACTTCGATGAGATAAACAGCGCGATAGAGAGTGCAAAAGCAAGTTCTAAACCTGCACTTATCATTGCTCATACGACGATCGCAAAAGGTGCATGTGAGCTAGAGGGTTCACACCACTCTCACGGTGCTCCGCTTGGTGAAGATGTCATAGTCGAAGCGAAAAAAGCTGCAGGTTTCGATCCAGAGAAAAAATTCTTTGTTCCAGAAGATGCTATGGCTAGATTCAGATGTGCGATAGAGAAGGGCGATCTTTTGGAGCGTGAATGGATCCACAGCCAAAAGACTATGCCTTTGATGGAGCAAAACTCAGCGCTTGAAGCGTTGCAAAATCCTGATTTTTCAAAAATCCAATGGCCTGTATTTGACAAAGCAGATGCGACTCGTAACACGAACGGTAAGATCATGAACGCTATCGCTCGTGCACTTCCAAGTTTCTTAGGCGGTTCGGCTGACCTTGGACCATCAAACAAGACAACCTTAAACGATATGGGTGCATTTCCAAAGGGAAGAAACATCTATTTCGGTATCCGTGAGCACGCTATGGCTTCGATCGTGAACGCTATGGCACTTTACGGTCCGCTTTTACCGTTCTCATCGACATTCTTTGTGTTCTCAGACTACATGAAACCTTCGGCTCGTATTGCAGCACTAAGCGGCATCCAGCAGTTCTTTATCTGGACGCATGACAGTATCGGTGTCGGTGAAGACGGTCCGACTCACCAGCCTATAGAGCACTTAAGCCAATTCCGTGCACTACCGAACTTCTATGTATGGCGTCCGGCTGACGGAGCTGAAAACATCACAGCTTGGAAAGTGGCGCTAGAGATGAAGAACTCTCCGTCTGCATTCGTTTGTTCACGTCAGAACCTTCCTGTTCTTCCTGCTTGCGTTAAAGGTGATATGGCAAAAGGCGGATACCTTTTGGCTTCTGATGATAATGCAACGATAACACTTATGGCATCTGGTTCTGAGGTGGAAGTAGCACTCAAGACAAAAGAGCTTTTAAATGCACAGGGTAAAAAAGCAAACGTAGTAAGTGTCCCTTGTTTTGATCTTTTAATAGAGCAGGAGAAAGCTTACATCGACAGTATCATACTTCCAGGCACTAAAAAAGTCGCTATAGAAGCAGCTCGTGGTATGGAGTGGTACAGATTTGCCGATGAGGTGATCTGTATGGATAGTTTCGGTGCATCAGCACCAGCCGGACAGCTGTTTGAGAAGTTTGGTTTCACGGCTGAAAAAATAGCAGCTAAATTATAATTATGTTCTAAACCGTAATCATTTTGTGTTAGAATAGTTATGTTTTACAATATAACTTGGGAGTCATTATGTTTGGTTCAAGCGCAAAGATTGCGGAATTAGAAAAAAAGTATAAGGCGGAGCTGGAGCAGCTTCAATCGGAAAATCGTGATTTAAAAGAGAAGATCTCTTTTCTCGAGAGTGAAAATGCCAAGCCAAAAGAGGAGGGAAATGTCCATGACTTTATGGATGTTGTCATCGGGAGTTATTCTGACGGGACCTCTTTCCTACAAAACATTATAGAAGACAGTGTCGAAAAACTAGTCGCTGTGAATGAACTCAACGATAAAACTGTTATGAGAATGGGAAATATAGAGAGTGAAACAGACTCTATAGCAGGTTCTATCGACAGTATCCAGCAATACGCAAACCAACTCGGCGGTGATTCAAACTCTTTAAACGACAGCGTCATGTCGATAGCCGATATCATCAACCTTATTAAAGACATCTCTGACCAGACAAATCTTCTTGCCCTTAATGCTGCCATCGAAGCAGCGCGTGCAGGTGAACATGGACGCGGTTTTGCCGTTGTCGCAGACGAGGTCAGAAAACTTGCTGAGCGCACACAAAAAGCGACTCAAGAGGTCGAGATAAACATCAACGGTCTTAAACAAAATTCAAACTCGATGCTTGAGATAAGCACTACGTTTATTCAAGAAACTGCAAATGTGATGGAAGTACTGGATGGATTTAGAGAAAACGTCAGACTTGTAAGAAGAAACTCTACAAACATTCAAGAAAGAACAGAAGCCCTTACAAATGAGTTACATGTAAGTAACGGTAAGATCGATCATATCGCCTTGAAACTCAAAGGTTACAAAGCGATGATAGAAAAAGAAACATTTGATGTAATAGATGAGCACAGCTGTAGATTCGGTAAGTGGTTCGGCACTATTACGGGAACACTTTTGAAAAACTACTCAAGCGACGTCAATACAATAAGCAAGCACCATGCGAATGTCCATAAAGGGATCAAAGAGGAGACAGAACTTTGGATGTCGGGCAAAGAGAAAGAGGGTCTTGCACGTATGAAAGACGTTGAAAGATCAAGTGAAGATGCATTCCAGCTTCTTCTGTCAATAGTTAGAAACGCCTCAAAATAGATAGGGTTTAAACACTTCGATGGTGAGTCCCATCGCGGTGCTTTCAAACCCTCTGACCTCTTTTATATAGTTTTTACAAAACCCTTCTACCATGCAGGCACCGGCTTTTCCACGCCAGTCACCACTTTCTAGATATGCTTCTAAAGCCACTTCGTCAAATTTTTCAAAAAGATAGTCAGTCGATGATATGTCTATGACCTTCACATCCTTGCTGTGATAGATAAGACAGGTGATGATGGAGGTGATGCTTCCGCTTTGTGTTAAAAGGATGTTTCTTGCTTCATCAGCGCAGCGTGCTTTTCTTAGGATATTGCCGCCAGTGGAAATAACCGTGTCTGCTACTAAAAGAGGATAGTCGTCGATCCCAAAGTGTTTGAAGTTTGCCTCGTACTTGCCCAGAGTCGCAAGATAGACGAAGTTTTTCGCATCTTTTGCTACGATGGAGTCCTCATCAAACTCCACGCTCTCTTGAACAAACTCTATGCCGGCATCTTGAAGAAGTTTGGCACGAGTCTCAGAGGAAGACGCTAGTCTAATACGCATTTCTTAAAAATACGCCTAGATAGATAGCAATTAGACCCAGAACTATATTTAAAGGGACCATGTACTTTGCAATAAGTTTCAGTGTAGAAGCTGCAGCGATAAGATCACCGTTAGCGATCAGTTTTGCCGCTTTATTGCGTCTGATTACCATCGCTAAAAAGTTAACTGCCATAACAAGCCAGATAGCCTCTTTTACATGTACGATGTTGTAAATAAACATAGCATAGTCGTTTAAGACGTTTCCGTTTGGACCGACAGCCGCAGTTCTAAAACCGTATCCGACAGCCATGATGACAGCTGTAATGATAAGGATGATGACAAACGGAGCGACGATGCTGAAAAGTCTTTTTAGAGCGTGAGCCGAGCGTTCTATCTTTTCGGGGACATTGTCGATAAGCTGGATCGACTGATGTGCTGCAAAACGCATAGCGATCATCCCGCCTACCCAGATAACGGCACTGATGATATGTAAAAATATAACAATGTTCTTATGTTCCGAAAAGATCGTATAGATAAGATGTTTCATTATGAAAGAGCCTTTGTTATGAAGTCGTTCGCGACCTCTTTAGCTTCAGGAAGCTTCGTTACATCTTTTCCGCCTGCTTGTGCGAAGTCAGGTCTTCCGCCTCCGCCTCCGCCAAGTACCGGAGCTACTATCTTGATCCAGTCGCCAGCTTTAACGCCTGAGTTTTTGATTCCCGCTGCGATGAGGACTTTGTCATCTTTTACCTGGAAAAGCATCGCACAGATAGATTCATGCTGGTTTTTAAGCTCATCGATACGATCTTTGATATCACCTGCAGTGATCTGCTCGATCACGACTGCAGTCGAACCGATCATCTGCACGTCTATCTTCTCTTTTGAAGCGTTATGTGCTTCTACCAGTTCATGTTTAAGAGTATGAACCTGCTCTTTTAGTCTCTCTATCCCAGCTAAAAGGTCTTGGTTTTTCACACTCTCTTTTGCTACGTTTAGAGTGTGGCGCTGTGCTTTTAGGTAGTTGTACGCCGCATTTCCGCAGACCGCTTCGATACGTCTTACACCCGCACTGACACCGCTCTCTTTAGTGATGATGAACGTTCCGATCTCAGTCGTGTTTTGTACGTGTGTCCCGCCGCAGAACTCGACAGATGCGTCACCGAAACTGACGACTCTTACTCTGTCGCCGTATTTTTCACCGAACTGAGCTTTTGCTCCGCTGTTTTTCGCTTCTTCGATATCCATCTCTTTTGTCACACCTGCGATAGAGTGCATGATCTGGAAGTTTACCATCTCCTCGATCTGTGCTATCTCATCAGCAGTAAGTGCTTTTGGATGTGAAAAGTCGAATCTTAAACGTGTCGCTTCTACAAGTGAACCCGCTTGAGATATATGTGATCCAAGAGTCTCGTAAAGCGCTGCGTGAAGCAGGTGAGTCGCAGAGTGGTGTTTTGTCACTTCGCCTCTTGATACATCGACTACGGCTTCAACTGTATCGCCTACATGTAAAGTGTTTGTTAATTCGATATGGCTTAAGATCAGTCCATGGAACTTTTTCGTGTCAAGTACGTTCGCATAACCCTTTAGCGTACCGATGTCTCCCGCTTGTCCACCGCTTTGCGCATAAAACGGAGAGTTGTCTAGAAGTACCCAGCCAGTGTGTGTCGCATGGATCTGCTCGACGTTTACAAAATCTTCACTAAGCAGTGCCAGGACTTTTGAACTGTATGAACGGTTCTCATATCCGACGAAACTGTTTTCTCCGAACTTCTCTAAAAGCGTTTTAAAGTCTCCCGCAGCATGTTCGTCTCCACTGCCTTTCCAAGCAGCTTTTGCGCGAGTTCTCTGCTCATCCATAAGAGAGTCAAAAGTTTCGACGTCAAGTTTAAGATGTTTCTCTTTTAACATATCTTCAGTAAGGTCAAGAGGGAAACCGAAAGTATCGTAAAGTTTAAATGCGACCTCTCCGCTAAAAATCTCTTTTGTGTTCTTTAACTCTTCGTTGAAAAGCTCTATCCCGGACTCGATAGTCTTAAAGAATCTTGCTTCTTCAAGTTCTATCTGCTCTTTTACGGCATCGGCTTTTTCAGCTAAGTAGCCATACTCTTTACCCATGATAGAGATAAGCGTATCGACAAGTTTGTACATAAACGGTTTTTTAAATCCTAAAAGGTACCCGTGGCGGACACCGCGGCGCAGGATTCTACGAAGCACATAACCGCGTCCCTCATTTGAGAAGTTTGTACCCTGAGCAAGCAGGAATGTCGCAGTACGGATATGGTCTGCGATAACTCTAAAAGACGCACCGCTTGCATAGACATACTCTTTACCTATCATCTGTGAGACCTGATTGATAAGAGGCATGAAAAGTGATGAACCGTAGTTGCTTGTCGCACCTTCAGTGATCGCGACAACACGCTCTAATCCCATACCTGTGTCGATAGACGGTTTTGGAAGAGGGTGAAGTTCCCCTTTTGCATTACGCTCATACTGCATGAAAACAAGGTTCCAGATCTCTAAGAATCTATCGCCTTCGCCGCCCATCTTGTCCTCAGGACCGTTAAAATGTTCTGCACCCTGATCGTAAAATATCTCGCTACACGGACCACACGGACCTGTATCTCCCATCTGCCAGAAGTTGTCATCATCGCCCAAACGCATGATACGCTCTTTTGCGATATGTTTTTGCCAGATAAGTTCAGCTTCGTCATCGCTTTCGTGAACCGTGACCCACAGCTTGTCTTTGTCTAGCTTTAGGACCTCTGTTATAAACTCCCATGCATAAGCTATAGCATCCTCTTTGAAGTAATCTCCGAAGCTGAAGTTTCCAAGCATCTCGAAAAAAGTATGGTGGCGTGCCGTATGTCCGACGTTTTCTAAGTCATTGTGTTTTCCACCTGCACGGACACATGTCTGGCATGATGTCGCACGAGGATTAGCCGGAACAGGGACTTCCCCTGTAAAGATCGATTTAAACGGAACCATACCGGCATTGTTAAACAGCAACGTCGCGTCATCCGGGACTAGAGGAGCACTCGCTACTCTTGCATGATTTTTTGATTCAAAAAATTTTAAAAACTCTTCTCTGATGTCCATAATAGTCATTCCACATGTAAAATTGCGCGATTATATCTTATTTGCAATTAATCTTTTATATAATATTGCATATAATAGAGGCAAAGCTAACTTGAAATGGTTAAATTTGTTTGATAAAATGAGTAAAGTTCTTCTATGACAATAGATAAATTTTGTTAGAACTTTATGAAGGAAAAATGATGGAAAACGTATATCTTGGACGCCAGCCGATAGTAGACAGCAACTCTTCTATATGTGCTTATGAGATCTTGTATAGAGATAAAAACAAAAAGAGTAATACCGGTGATGACAGGCATGCTAGCGCTTCTGTCATAAACAGTATTTTAAACGTTTTTGGAACAAAATCTTTACTCGGCGAGTATAAAGCTTTTATACAGATAGATGACAAGTTTTTAATGCATGATATCGTTTTTACCATTCCAAAAGAGTTTTTTATATTCTCTCTTATTTCTAAGATCGAGATGACAGAAAAAGTGCTAGAGAGAGTCCAGCAGCTTCATGCTAAAGGGTATGAACTCTGTATAAATGATATCGATTTAAGAAATGTCGGTAAATACAAATCCGTTTTAAAAGAGCTGTCATATATAAAGATCGATTTTGAATTTGAGATGCCTGCAAATGCAAAAGAGTTGATCGAAAAGATAAAATCATACGGTATTAAGATCATCGCTACAAAAATAGAGACTACAAAAAAATATGAACTGGCAAAGGAGCTTGGCTGTGACTGGTTTGAAGGATACTTTTTTGCAGAACCAAAAATAGTAGAAAACGCGGTATACGAGCCGTCGCAGTTTCATATACTCAAGCTTTACAATCTTCTTTTACAAGATGTCAACATCGATGAGATCACGAAAGAGTTTGAGGATAATCATGAGGTGACAGTAAAACTGCTTCGTTTTATAAACTCCGGTGCTTTTCACTTTAGACAAAGACTCTCCTCTATTCATCATATCTTAGTCTTAGTCGGACGCGTACCGCTTGCCCAATGGCTGATGCTGATGATCTATTCAAAGTCAGTCTCTAAAGATGAGACGAAATCACCGTTGATGCTTATGGTCAAATATAGAACGGAACTGATGCAAAACATCTTGAAAGTCGTCGATCCGACAGCCGGAACTAACATGTTAGGCGAAGCATACTTTGTCGGCGTATTGTCACTTATAGATACTGTTTTCGGTGTTAAACTTGAAACGATACTCGATGATATGCATATCTCCGATGAAGTGAAAAATGCGATACTTTTCGATGAGGGGATATTGGGTGAGATATTCTCTTTAGTGCGTGATATTGAGGCTTTTGATACTCAGGCGATATCGGAATTTGAAGAGAGATATTTTTTACATGACAATGTCATCAAAAATATCGTTCTTCAGGGTATAAAAGATGTAAACAGTTTTGAAAACCCTAGTCTGTCAAACTAGAAGTTTAGTTTATAACGACTGATTTTATCTCAGTCATCTCCTCTATAGCAAAGCGGGGGCCTTCTCGTCCGACACCGCTTAGTTTTACACCGCCGTACGGCTGGATATCAAATCTCAGTGTCGGCATATCGTTGATAATTATCCCGCCGGCATCAAGTTCATCTATCGCGCGTTTTGCAAGTGAGAGGTCATTTGTAAATACCGAGAACTGCAGTCCGTAAGGAGAGTCGTTCATCTTGTCTCTTGCCGTCTCAAAATCATCCACTTTTATAAGCGAGACGATAGGGGCGAATACCTCTTCGCAGACTATTTTCATCTCGTCCGTCACGTCAGCCATAACACACGGATAGAACAGTCTTCCTTCACTTTTTACTGTAAGCAGAGACGAGGCTCCTTCGCTTATGGCACTCTCCACCCAGTTCTTAGCTCTGCTTACGGCGTCTTCATCTATTAACGGTCCCATAAAGGTATCGTCGTCATACGGCGAACCGACTACAAGTTTTTTTGTCGCCTCAGCCATTTTTTTAGCAAACTCGTCATAGATCCCGCTGTTTACGTAGATGCGTTGCAAAGAGATACATACCTGTCCCGAGTTTACAAAAGCACCGATGGCACATTTACCGGCAGCCAGATCAAGGTCAGCTGTACGGTCGATGTATGTCGCCGCATTTCCTCCAAGCTCAAGGCTTACTTTTTTTATTCCGGCATTTTTGGTGATGATATTTCCTACAGGCACGCTTCCCGTGAAGCTTACGACTCTTGGAATATCACTTGTGATAAGCGCACTTCCCACCTCTGCATCGCCGTAGACTACACTTAGTGCATCTTTAACGGCGTATTTACTCTCTATAAAGAGCTTTGCAAACTTGTAAGCCGTCAGAGGTGCTTCGGGTGTCGGTTTTAACACGACTGCATTACCCGCGACTAATGCAGGAGCAAGTTTATGGGCTACAAGATTAAGAGGAAAATTAAACGGTGTGATCGCCACGACGACACCTGCAGGCTCACGCGTAAAGTAGGAGATGGATTTTCTTCCGCTTGGCATCGCATCGGTGTTTATCGTCTCGCCGTGCATAGTCCTCATCGTCTCTGCACTAAGCGTGATGGTCTCGATGGCGCGTTCGACCTCTATGCGAGAAAAAGTGATGGGTTTACCCACTTCATCGGTTATGGTACGTGCGATATCCTCTTTATTCTCACGCAGTTTATCCGCAACGTCTAGAAGCCAAGAACATCTTTGTGAAAGTGTCGATCTTTTGGCCTCTTTGGCTGCGTTTTGAGCGATAGCAAGAGCTTTTAGCGCATCATCTGCATCACATACGGGTGCAGTGCTTACGACTTCTCCGTTAAACGGACTACATCTTTGAGACAGTTTTTCTTTTGCGGCTTCCAAAGAGCCAAAATAGATCTTTGCTTCCATGGTTTCCCTCCTAAAACTTATATACTAAACTTGTAGTTTGTGTAAAATCCTCTTTTTTGACACCGACCGCCGGTTTAGAATCTACATCGTAATAGACTTTTATCGATGCATACAGCTCTTCATAAACGTGAACACGCAGTTCCAAACCGTTTGAGATGATATAGTCATCGATCGCATCTATTTTTGGCTGATAATATCCTACGTAAGCGATACTGGAGTCTTCGCCGAGTTTTCTGCTGTATGACAGATAGAGATTTGCTCTGCCGTTGTCTTCGGTCGGATCGACAGCGGTAGTGTAATCTATATGCTCGTAAAAAGCACCTACGCCTATATATGCACTGGCTGTAAGTTTATCCAAAATATGAAAACGAAATCCACCGCCTGTTAAAAATCTTTCCTCGATCTTTGTAAACTCGTTTGTCTGTGATTGTGCAAAGAGTTCCCAGTTAATATCTTTTTGTGCATCAAATGTATGGATGTATCTTAGATGTGCATAGGTCTTATTCGTGTTTTTAACACCCGAAGCTTCTGCATAGTTGGCAGATACTTCACCCCAAGTCACATAGCTTGCATTGTTATCATAAAGGACTCTTGCGCCGCCTTTGTACTCGTCTTTTTCTGTATTTCCACGTTTTGTCTCTAAAGATGCTTCAATTTCTCCGCTTATTCCAGGGTTCTTCCCGATCTCGACGGGTGCTATAGAAACGACAGCATGTGAAAGTGCTAAACATGAAAGCAGTAGCAGTAAGTAACGCATTGATATCCTTTGTAAAAATTTCGAGATTGTACTAAAACAGAGATTTGAGTATGCTAAGAGAGAGGTTTAGAGTTTCCATGTAAGCCAAGATTTATGCTTACATGTAAAGGTTATCTTTTTTGATTTCCGTTGGTGATAAAGTGGATGATCCCCTCGCGGGCTATGATATCCTCATATTTTTTTGTGCGCGATATGGCGTCTTCAAATCCGTCAGGTGAACCTGATTTTGTTTTGACAACAGCGTTTGAGACACGTTTGCCTGTTTTATCATAAGCCTCTATAGTCGTCGTCCTAAGCGCCCACGTCATTTTCGCAAACTGCGGGTTTGCAGAGGCAATATGTTTTTCGACTGCTTTTGTTCTTATCTTGATCAGGACATTATATATCTTATCGCTGAACTTGAAGTTTTCAAGACTTAGTTCCGAACGCACTAAAGATGCTAAAGATTTTGAGTTCTCATCTGCCTGGATCTTAAAGACAAGGTTGTTTTGAGCCTCTCGTATCTCTTTTGTGTACATCTTGTATCTGTTAAGGTATACGGAGTCTTGGAAATTTGGTTTTATGATTTTGATAATTGGGAAATAGTTGTCGGTCTCATTTAAAAGATCATTGATCTTGTTACTGAGTTTTAGTTTTTCAAAAACGGTAGAACCTGAGAATATATCCCATTCATTCATGATCTTTTCATCTACTTTCTTTAGTTTTGTGATGTACGTACGCGCGAGTTCTTCTCTGTCCACTTTAACCAAGACATGCCATGCTGTACCGTCGTTATAGCTATCTTCGATCCCGACGTTAGAGTACTCTATCTCTTTTGCTTTTGTCACGACATCTTGTTTTACTTTACTTAGCACCTCTTCATCATTACCCAGTCTTGAAGCCGAAAGACTTGAACTAAATGTCGAGTTGACCGATACGGAGATGCGAGAGGAGATGTCTGCAAGGGCACTGTTTTTAGCGTCGGTCTGTGTCTTACCGTCGCCTACGCCATAGTAGTATCTAGAGGTATCACCAGGCGGTGAGCTTACCCAAGCGGCACTCGCCGCATTTTGTTGTTCAGATATAGATGCACCGTTACATGATGCAAATATAAATAATCCTAAAAGTATTACAACCGCTTTGATCTGTCTCACATTGTCTCCTTTAGTATTTCACCCTTATTTCGTATCTTCTGAAACAGGTGTTTCCTCTTCACTGTTTTTTTTCTCATCTTCAGCTGCCGCTTTATCCGCTTCAGCTTTCGCCTCTGCCGCTTCTACGATGATACTTGTTATATCCTCATACTTTTCAGCAAGTACTGCCTGTTTATGTGCGTAGTATGTACCGATACCGATATTTGGCAAGAAGTATATAGCATTTTTAACCAAACGTTCTATACGTATTTTAAATTTTTCGGCGTATCTTGGAAATCTTGCCGCAGCGATCGCTAAAGACTGAAGCTCTTTGGGAAAGTTTTGAATGATCGGCTGACCTGCTATGTTTGATATAGCGACGCCAAAAGCAGAGTATGCTTCCGTTGCACCGGTTTGTATCTCTTTTGAGACCAGATTCACATTTTTAGCAAGTTTTATCTGATCTTCATCGAGTCTGATGTCGGATTTCAGTGCAGTCGTAGCATCATCCAAAAGCGTAAAGTAGATCTTCTCTTTTTCATCTGCATCTGCTTTTGCCTGAGAGAGTTCGGTTTCGATCTGAGCGAGTCTGTCATTGATATTTACTCTCTCTTCATGACTGAGTGAAGATTTTTTTGATGTACCTGTTTGAGTAAGCATCCCTTTTAGTTTTGCCTGCAATGAGCCCTTTTCACCCTCTAATCCGGCGGTATTAGCATACGCTTTTAACATATCGTCTCTGGCAAGTTTGAGATCTTTTTGATAGTTTGTCGGCGTCAGGGAGATAAGTGCATCGCCGAGAGTCTCATACACATCGGTAGTCCCCGCCTCTACCATCTTCATCTTTCCGTCTTTAAAATCAAGAAAGCTCTCTAATGATGAGTCGAATTTAAACGGATCAGGCCAGTTTGAACGGTCTTTTCCATAAAGGATGATGATCTTTTGGATCGCTCTGTACGTAAGCGGTGAGATAGGGTCAGATACAGTCCCTGCAATAGCTCCCATATCAAAACCTGCTGCTTTGCTTAGCGCGTTCATTCCCCCTGAACTGCCAAGCATCTTACGCTGAATAGGTTCACTGTAGCGTATGGTCGAGTAGTAAGGGCCGTTTTTAAGAGCACGCACGATGATCTTCGCTTGCGCATCACTGATATCAGCAGCGACCTGCGCAGGCCATAGGGCGTCGCCCGAGATAGGCATCTTCATAGCCATGATATTGTTCTCACGTACGATAGTCATCCCTACGGCGACACGATTTGCCTGTTTCTCGAGAGTAGGGACTTCGACTTGACTTGCCAGTCCCTCTTTTAACGTACTACATCCCGTCATACTCATTAAGAGCGCTACAGTTACCCCCGCTTGAATCGTTACAGATCTTAATTTAACCATTTACTCTTCCCTTTTTTGGTCATTTTATTCAAACTCGTCAGTAGATGTTCCCATCTCTCCGCTTCTGTTTTTGATCAGTCCCTGATTTTTTGCATCTTGTGATTTTGTTTTTTCCAGAAGTTCGTAAAAGTTGTCAAATCTTGCTTTTGCAGAGATGACAAGTTCGTCTTTTGAACCGCCTCTGCTGAGAGCCATGTTGTAGTACTCATCCGCTTTTTCCAGTCCGCTCAGATTTTCGGTCATGCTTGCCTGCGCTTCATAAAGGATCGCCAGATCATAGTAAAAGTTCATATCGCGAGTTCCTTTGTACTTTTCCATAGCTCTTATAGCACCGTTATAGTTTCTGCGTTTAGCGTAGTCTATAGCATATGCGATATCATCTGGAAGCGGCTTGAACTCTCTTAGCTGAAATGTTTTCAGCGGCGAAATGTCCGATACGAAATCCTCTACGACATCTTTTGCCGCTTGAGATGCAAGTTCGGACTCCGAAGGCAGCTTGAGAGGGTCTTTTGATTGGCGGTTTTTTACAGCCGTATATGATTTGGACAAGAACTCCTCAGCAGCGCGTGAAAGTGTAAAACTCACTTCAAGCTCCACTGAACGTTTGTTCGCAGTAGACTTATACTGGTAGTTGTTTATACTCATGATCAAAACGACATCATTCTCTCCAGCGATGGGGTTTAGTGCGATGAAGTTCGTCTGCGTGAGTTTGGCTTTGATATTGTCTATAAGATAGTTTTTCATCTTCGGTATAGTTCTTTTGATGTTGAGGACATCAGGATTTATAGCGATAGCCAGATAAGCACCTTCAGGGATCTCATCATCTTTTGTGACCATCTTTTTGATCTTTGCTTCTTCACGCGGCGGCGAGTATGACGGTATGGTGATTTTCGCTCCCGTGGCACATCCTGTGATAAGAAACGCACTCAGACTAAATGCCAAGACTAGGTATTTTCGGTACAAAATGATCTCCTTTATAAGTAATGCTAATAATTATTAACAAGTATAGTTTGTTCAGATTTAAATACGACTGAAAAAGATATAAATGCACTGCAATCTTAAAAGATAGTTTTGATACACTACAAAAAATGTTTTAGAAGATCTCATGCCAAGAATAGAAAACGAAAAATTTTACAAAGCATCGCTAGAAAAGCATGGTCTTACATGTAAGGCACTGCATTGGAACAGTGAGCACAATCAAGAGATAAGGTTTAAAGTCCTGCTCTCTTTGCTCAAAGATGATATCTCTGCGTGCAGTATCGTAGATGTTGGATGTGGGTTCGGCGATCTCTACAGGTTCATGAAGAAAAAACCGCTAAGTTATACAGGTATCGACGTGATGGATGAGATGGTTTTAGAAGCGCGTGCGAGAACCGGATGTGAGATCTTAAAACTCGATGCGTGTACGGATGAACTGCCTCTAGCGGATTATTACTTTTGCAGCGGGGCGATGAACATACTTCAAAAGTTCGAGACATACCAGTTTATACGCAACTGTTATACTGCATCAAAAAAAGGGTTTATCTTTAACATCTTAGAAGGGGATGACGAATCTCTTGTTTATAACTACTTTAGAGAGAAAGAGATAAGAATAATCGCAGATGAGCTCGGTGCAAAGGTCGAGATACAAAAAGGATATCTGCAAAAAGACATATCGATAGGGATGTATAAATAATGTGTGCCATCTTTGGAGTCATCGGAAGCTATGAAGAGCAAAAAGCAAGATACGCGCTTTCTCTTATGCAGCACCGCGGACCGGATTTCTGCGGAGTCGTGCAGGAAAAAGATCTTTTCTTTGCACACAATCTTCTTAGTATCATGGACACTTCGCCAAACGCGCGTCAGCCCCTGCGCCACAAAGAGATCATCCTTAGTTTTAACGGGGAGATATATAACTTTCAGGAGCTCAAACGTGAACTTGAGTTTGACTATAAAAGCAGCGGGGACAGCGAAGTCCTTGTCGCGGCGTATCTGAAGTGGGGCGTGGATTTTGTCCAGCATCTTCGCGGGATGTTCGCCATCGCACTTAAAGACGGCGACACGCTTTATCTTTTTCGCGACAGACTCGGTAAAAAACCGCTTTATTATCATCAGGGTGAGAGTTTTGTCTTTGCTTCGGAGATCAAAGCGATACTTCCGTTTTTAAAGCACAATCATCTCAACAGTGACGCACTGCTCAGTTATCTCTCCTTTTTGGCACCAACTCCGCCGCATACTTTTTTTAAAGGTGTAAATAAACTCGCAGCGGGAGAGTACCTTATATATAAGCATAATAAAGTCGAGGTAAAACGCTACTATGATATCTTACATGTAGAACCGAACCTTATAGACAATGAAGATGAAGCGCTAAAGCTGATAGAGGAGAATCTTTTTGATTCCATCTCGATGCGCCTGAACTCCTCTGCACCGATGGCTTCGCTTCTCTCAGGCGGGATCGACAGTGCGTTCATCGCAGCCGTCTCAAAAAAGATGGGACATGACCTGCACACTTTCACACTCGGATATAACGAGTACCAGAACTACGACGAGCGTAAGAACGCTTTTGACACGGCAGAGTTATTGGGTGTGAAAAATTCTATCGTCGAGATAGATCAAGGCAAGTTTATCGAAGCAAGCGACAGAGTGTTCGATACGCTTGACGAACCGCTGAACGACCCTGCGGCTATTCCCTTGTATCTGCTTTTTGAAGGGATACAAAAAGAGGGGTACCGTGTGGTCATGAGCGGGGAGGGAAGCGATGAGCTTTTCCTGGGTTACAGACAGTACTTTGAGTATCTCGACATTGAGAAAGCTTCGACTTTAATGCACAAAAACTGGCTGAAAAAATATTTTCGTTCAAATTTTTCGATGAACAGGGAGTGGGAGTGGTACAAACGTATCTGGGACGAGACACTTCTGTTCCGCACTTCGGGAGAGAAGTTTACCGATCTGCAAAAAAACGAGCTTCTCCGCCAAAATATAAGAGACAATGAGTCGCTGAAATATCTCAAGCCCTATAGAGACAGGTTTGAGAACAGCGCTCATAGTGATGAGAGTATATGGTACAGCTATGTCGATCTAAATATCTTTCAGGCGGAGCACTTTTTAAGAAAGCTAGACCATGTCAGCATGGCTCACTCCATAGAGTCGCGCACACCGTTTTTAGACCATAATCTTGTAGAGAGCGTCTTTAAGACCTCCCCGCATCTGAGATATCAGGAGGGCAGGACAAAGTCGCTTTTAAAGAAGATAGCCTTGCCGTATCTGAACGAAGAGATCTTAAAACGTAAGAAGAAAGGTTTTTCAAACCCCTATATGGAGTGGCTGATAGCTTCTGGCAGAATATCTTTGATATTGGAAGTAAATGAGCAGACAGGGATGTTTAAAAACGAGATCTTGGAAAAATATATAGAGATGGCCAAGAGAGGGAGATTTAAACAGCATGTCTGGGGACTCTACGTTCTCTCTTGGTGGATTAAAAAGTATATGATTTGATTATTATAATGATTTTTCCTGCATAAGAGCCAGTTCAAGAGGACCGCTTACATAGTTTGCAAAAAAGTTTAGGACCTTCATATCTTCGTCGGTAAAATCACCGTCTATCTTGTTTAGAAGCTGGATGATCCCTATCACTTCATGATTTGAGTCGAATATAAGAGTCGTAATGACATTTCTTGTCACAAAACCCGATTTTTTATCGATGTTTGGCATAAAGAACTCGTTGTCGTATGGATCGTTTACAAGCTGCGCAGTTCTGGTCTTAAAAGTATGCCCGACGATTCCGGAATCTATAGATATCGCTATACGGCCGATACCGTCACTGTGTTTTGTCCAAAGCATATCCGCTTCATAGTCGACTAAAAATATAGAACATCTTTCACAGTTAAGCAGTCTTTTTGCTTCAATGGAGATAAGCTCTAAAGCGTTATCCATATGAGGTGTCTCTATAAGCTGCTTACCAAACTTTGCTATCTCTGAAAACCTTTGCATTACGCATCCCCTTGTAGTTGTTTTTCAAAATTTTCCAATTGGTTTTGTGTTATTCCTGCGATCGATTCTATCGGCATGGAGATAATTATACCCTTTTCTGTAAGGTTTAGTCTCTCATCAAGAGCTTTCATCACTTTTTTACTTAAGTTTTTCTCTAAAATAAACATCAGCACCGATTCGCTTCTCTCATAAACGAGTCCGAAAAAAGTCGTCTGTTCATTGAGCCCGATCCCGCTGCCTTTCATAATGGTGACTCCGCCCGCACCGTTTTCTTTAGCTACGTCTATAGCCTCTGTCTCTAACTCTTCATCTATAACGACTAAAAGCATTGAAAATTCCATAACTACTCCTTTTGTTGTGTTCTTTCATTTATGATCGCATAAAGCATGACTGTTATCATCGGAAACAGAGATGCAAATGCGATGAGCCCGAATCCGTCGATAAGCGGCGAACGGTTTTCAATGTTGGTAGCAAGTCCCAGTCCAAGTGCCGCGACTAACGGTACGGTTACCGTTGAGGTCGTGACACCGCCCGAGTCGTAAGCTATCGGAACAATATAGCGGGGTGAAAAATATGTCAGTACGATCACTACGATATATCCCGCCATTATGTAGTAGTGTATGGGATCGCCGTAGATGATCCTGTATGTCCCCAAAGATATCCCTGTCGCCACACCGATGGCTACGGCTATGCGGAGGACACGTTCTTTTATCTGCCCGCTCGATATCTCTTCGACTTTTTGTGCTATTGCCAAAAGAGCCGGTTCTGCCATTGTCGTTGAAAAGCCTATCATAAAACCGAAAAGATAGATATAAAAGTGGTTCTCCTGCTGTGTCAGAGAGAGCGCCATCGACTCGCCGATAGGAAAAAGCCCCATCTCTAACCCGACGATAAACGCATACAGCCCGATAATCACAAATCCTATACCAATCATCGTCTTTTTAAGGTTTATAAGCGCTTTTTTGATGATTATATATTGAAAGAAAAAGATGACCACAAGGATAGGCATTACATCTTTTACTATTAAAAAAAGGTCATAAGCGATCTTTTTGACATTTTTAAAGATGTCGACTTTTATGATCTCCGTCTGAGCCAGAGCCTGTATCGGTTTATGTATGGTGCTTGGTTCAGCAAACGAGTAAACGGATATGCCGTAGAGCTGGACAAATATCATGGGCGTGAGCGAAGCAAAGGCGATAAGCCCAAAACCGTCTATGACCGGATTTCTTCCTTTTATACTGCTGGCAAGTCCGATGCCAAGAGCCGCGACAAGCGGTACGGTAACGGTCGAGGTCGTGACTCCGCCCGAATCATAAGCGAGCCCGACGATCTCAGGCGGGACGAAGTTTGTCAAGACGACCGTTAGGATGTAACCGGTTATGATGTAGTAGTGGATGGGATGTCCGACGATGATGCGGTAGCTTCCAAGAGCTATGGCAAAGCCGACGGAGAGTGCCACTGTGATTCTCAGCATCTCCGAGTCTATGCGTCCCTGACTTATCAGTGAGGCTTTATTTGCGATGGCGATAAGGGCGGGTTCGGCTACCGTCGTTGAAAAGCCTATCAAAAATGCGAACAGAAGCAGCCAAAAAACGCTCCCTTTTTGCGCAAACTCATGAGCTAAGCTTTCACCGATGGGAAATATCCCGATCTCCAGCCCCTGCATAAAGATGGCAAGCCCAATAGCCACGATGACAAGCCCTATGACAATAGAGGTCACACCGCTCGGCATACTTTGTAGAATGACAAGCTGGAAAAATGATATGACGATTATTATCGGAAGAAGGTCTTTGAACGAGTTTAGTAAAAGTTTAAAAAAAAGTCCTATATTACTCATTCTCGTCTGCGAACATAGATGCTAACTCTAGATAACTGCTGATGTAGTGCGAGAAAAATATCATAAATTTTGAATCATCCGTAGTAAAACCGCCTTTTTTATTTAGAAGCTGCAAGACGCCTATGATCTTTCTGCTAGAACTAAATACAGGACAGGTTGCGATGCTTCTGGTCACATAGCCTGTTTTATGGTCGATCTCTTTTAAAAATCTCACATCATTGTAGGGATCGTTGCTGATAATGGGTTTTTTCTCTTTTAAGGTGTATCCTGCCAGACCTTCATCGGCTTTGATCCTTATTCTGTTGATCCCGTCTGCAAATGTCGTCCAGAGTTCGTTTTTGTTCTCGTCATAGATGTAGATTGAACATCTGTCTGCATCGAGCAGATCTCTTGCCGTTTGTGAGATCAGAACCAATCCGTCGTTTAAAGATGGCTTGCTTAAGAGCTTTTTGCCGAATTCTGTTAATTTTGCATATCTTGAGCTGTTGTCCATAATCTTCTCCGCTACATGTATTAAGAGATATTATATAAAATTTGTTTAACACTTTATTAAGTAAAATTCGTTTCAAAAGAGGAATATATTATGAAACTAACAATTTGGCACAATCCAAAATGCTCGAAGTCGCGTCAGGCATTGGAGATATTAAATGAAAAAAGCGTTGATGCGGATGTCGTGAAGTATCTTGAAAACACTCCTTCAAAAGAGGAGATAAAAGATGTCTTGGCAAAACTGAACATCTCGGCAAGAGAGCTGATGAGGACGAAAGAGGATATCTATAAAGAGCTGGGGCTCAAAGATGAGACGGATGAGGAAAAACTGATCGATGCGATGGTGGAAAATCCGAAGCTTATAGAACGTCCTGTCGTCATAACAGATAAAAAAGCCGTTATCGGACGTCCGCCGGAGAAGATATTAGAGGTGCTCTAATTTTTCGATGATGACTCCGTTGTCTTTTATAAACTTTGAGATCACTTCGGAGTGTGTGTGTTCGTAGGATTTTGCGTAGACTATGCGTTTTATCCCGCTGGCGATAAGGTTTTTACTGCATTCGCTGCATGGTTCTAACGTGACGTAGATAGTCGCACCCTCTACGCTGATCCCTTTTCTTGCCGCCCAGATGATAGCGTTCATCTCTGCGTGGATCTCGTACGTTTTAGACCATTCGTGATGCTCTTTTGTGTACTCGTCATTCCAATGGTCTTTACAGTTTGTATATCCTGCAGGCGTCCCGTTGTAACCCGTACTTAGGATTCTTCCGTCTTTAACTATTACTGCACCTACCTGCTTTGAAACACATTTCGATGCACTCGCAATCTCTGTGGCTATATTTATAAAATTTATATCGCTTAACATATCAGCCCTGAAATTTAATATTTGTTATGGTATTATATCGCAAAATTTAATATATATTTTGGAGACTTAAAAATGGACATGAAACAGATAAAGGCGCTTATGCGTGAATTTGATGAAAGTGGTTTAAGTAAATTAAAAATAGCAAAAGATGAATTTAGTATCGAACTTGAAAAAGTAGTGGGCGCTGTTGCAGCTCCTGTCGCTGTTGCTGCTGCACCTGTCGCTGCGGCACCTGTTGCTGCTGCTGTTGTTGCAGCTCCAAGTGAAACTGCTGTTGAAATTTCTGGTGATATGATCCTTTCTCCAATGGTAGGTACATACTACGCTTCTCCGTCTCCTGACTCTCCTGCATTCGTGAAAAAAGGCGACACAGTTAAAAAAGGTCAAGTATTAGCTATCTTGGAAGCTATGAAGATCATGAACGAACTTGAAGCTGAGTTCGACTGTAAGATCCTTGACGTACTAGTAAGTGACGGACAGCCGGTAGAGTATGATATGCCGTTATTTGTAGTAGAAAAGATTTAAGCAATGGCTGAAATAAAACGTATACTCGTTGCAAATCGTGGTGAGATCGCTTTACGTGCGATCAGGACTATTAAAGAGATGGGCAAAGAAGCGGTCGCTATCTATTCGACTGCGGATAAAGGCAGTGAATATCTAAAACTGGCTGATGCTGCTATCTGTGTCGGTGCAGGACCGAGTTCACAGAGTTATCTTAACATCCCAAATATCATATCTGCAGCAGAGATCAGCGGTTGTGATGCGATCTTCCCGGGATATGGTTTCTTAAGTGAAAACCAACATTTCGTCGAGATATGTACACACCATAAGATCAAGTTCATAGGACCGACTCCTGAAGTCATGGTGCTTATGAGTGATAAGTCAAAAGCTAAAGATGTCATGATCAAAGCAAACGTCCCTGTTGTTCCTGGTAGCGACGGTGCGATCACTGATATGAAAGATGCAAAAAAAAGAGCTAAAGAGGTCGGTTATCCGGTTATCCTTAAAGCGGCTCAAGGCGGAGGCGGACGCGGTATGCGTGTCGTTGAAGATGAAAGCTATCTTGAAAACGCATTCTTAGCAGCTGAGAGCGAAGCTATCACTGCATTCGGCGACGGTACGATCTACATGGAAAAATTCATTAAGAACCCTCGCCATATCGAAGTTCAGATCATGGCTGATGCTCACGGGAATGTTATCCATGTGGGTGAGCGTGACTGTTCTATGCAACGTCGTCACCAAAAACTTATCGAAGAGTCTCCGGCTATCGTACTGACTCCTAAAGTTAGAGCAGACCTTCATAAAGCGGCTGTTCGTGCAGCTGAGTATATCAAGTATGAGGGTGCGGGTACTTTCGAGTTCCTTTTAGATGCAGACCTGAACTTCTACTTCATGGAGATGAACACTCGTCTTCAAGTCGAGCATACTGTTTCTGAGATGGTAAGCGGTCTTGACCTTGTTAAGATGATGATCGAAGTGGCAGAAGGCAAAAAACTTCCAAAACAGGAAGAGATCGTCTTAAAAGGTCACTCTATCGAGTGCCGTATCACTGCTGAGGACCCGATCAAGTTCCTTCCGTGTCCAGGTAAGATAAGCACTTGGATAGCACCGGGCGGCAAAGATGTCCGTATAGACACTCACGCTCATGCGAACTACATCGTTCCTTCGACATACGATTCTATGATAGGGAAACTTATCGTTTACGGCGAGACAAGAGATGAAGCGATAGCTAGAATGCACAGAGCACTTAGCGAGTTTCAGGTAAGCGGTATAAAAACTACTATAGCATTTCATAAGAAGATGATGAAAAACCCTGACTTCGTAAGTAACAACTTCGATACGAAATACCTAGACGGGTATAAAGGCTAAACACCGATATATGAACATCAGTTCATATATCTTCTCTCTTCGTTAAGTCTCTATTTTTTACTCAGGCATTCTTATCGTTTTGATATTTGCATTGAGTCTAGCACGGTCAAAATACTCTTTTAACACCTGTTCACGTTTGTCTGCCATGATCATATTGGTGATCTGTGCTTTCATCTCATCCAGATTGACATCTTTGTTTTTCGTCACTGATTGAATGTAAAAACTGACATACCCGTTTTTGCCGTTAGGGATGATAGGAGAGAAACCGTTTAACGGAGTCTTTTCAAGCAGGTCGGCAAGCTGAGGAGCTATCTTGTTGTACTCGAAGACTTGATCATGACGAGAGATCTCAGGCGAGTAGAACATAGGGTTGTCTACTTTTTCCTGAAGTATGTCTTTTTGTTTTGACTCATATACGACCGTAGAAAAGCTCTGCGCATGGTTGAACTGCGATTTGTGTAACTCATAATAGTCTTTTATCTCCTGCTCATCAGGCTCTTCCATGTGTGAAAAAGCGATCGCCTGAAAAAGTTTCTGATTTGTAATACGCTCTTTTATCTTCTGTTGTATCTCAGATGAGGTCATGTTTTCACTGTTGGTGACAGCTTCGTAGAACTGGTTTACCGTCATGTTGTTCTGTTTAGCCATATTTTTTATCTCGTCTATCACTTCGTCGTTCGTGACCTCTATCTTGCGGGCTTTTATCTCCTGCTCTTCAAGTTTTTTACGTATAAGAAGATCTATAGTTTTTGTCTGGTCAAGATGTGATTCTTGCATCATCTTCTTGATATCAAGAGTAGTGATCGGTTCGTCTTGGACTAAGATCGCTACACCGTCGACGATTTTTGCATTAAGAGTAAGGGATAAAAGGATGAAAAATATGATTTTGTACATGTAAGTCGCTTTTTAATTTGATTTGAACTGTTATTTTACCCGCTTTTAACCAATGATTATCTAAAATTACATACTTTATAAAAAGGCTTATTATGGTTGTTACACGTTTTGCACCGTCTCCTACAGGTTATCTACATATCGGAGGACTCAGGACTGCACTTTTTTCATATCTTTGGGCCAAAAAAAATGGCGGTAAATTCATCTTACGTATAGAAGACACCGACCTAAATCGTAACTCACAAGAAGCAGCAGATGCCATTGTCGCTGCATTTAAATGGCTTGGTCTTTCACATGACGGCGAGATCGAGTACCAGTCAAAACGTATGGATATCTACAAAAGATATATCCAAAAACTTCTTGACGACGGAAAAGCATACCACTGCTATATGTCAAAAGAGGAGCTAAACGAGCTTCGTGAAGAGCAGATGGCGCGTAAAGAGCGTGCTATGTATGACGGACGTTATCGTGACTTTACAGGCACTCCTCCTGAGGGTGTAGAGCCGGTCGTGCGTATCAAAGCTCCACTAGAAGGAAAAGTCGTAGTACCAGACGGCATCAAAGGCGATGTGACATTTGAGGTAAAAGACATCCTTGATGACTTCATCATCGCTCGTGCAGACGGTACACCGACATACAACTTCGTAGTGGCCATCGACGATGCACTCATGGGCATCAACACGGTCATCCGCGGAGACGACCACCTTTCAAACACACCAAAACAGATGGTGGTCTACGAGGCTTTAGGATTTGAGATACCGAAGTTTTACCATGTACCGATGATCCATAACTCTCAAGGGAAAAAACTAAGTAAACGCGACGGCGCGACGGATGTCATGGAGTACAAAGAGCTAGGTTACACGCCTGAGGCACTTCTGAACTTCCTGGTACGTCTTGGATGGAGCCACGGAGATCAGGAGATCTTCTCTATGGATGAGATGATAGAGCTTTTTGACCCTAAAGACATCAACCGTTCGGCTTCTATCTACAACGTAGACAAGCTTGACTGGTTAAGCTCTCACTACATCAAAAACATGCCTAACCCTGAGCTTTCAGAGTTACTGGAGTATTTTGGTCTTATGCTTTCGTCACATGACAAAAGAGAGATACTTCTAGATGCATTAAAAGAGCGTGCAAAGACGCTTCAAGAGCTTGCAGACCTCATAGGCGAAGTGCTGAGCGCACCAATCGTGTATGAGGAAAAAGCGGTCAAGAAAGCTTTCAAAGAGGACTCTGCAGAGATCCTTAACGATTTTGCCCAGAGACTGAAAAAAGCTGAAGGCCTGCACCTTCCGATAGACTACCATCACGTGATGGAAGAGCTTGTAAACGAAAAAGAGATAGGTTTCGGAAAGATAGGTCAGCCGTTACGCGTTGCACTTCTAGGAAAACTATCTGGTCCGGGACTTGACGTAGTTATGTCAGTCATAGGACGCGACGACACACTAGCACGCATAAAAGCGGCGATCGAAGCAAACAGCTAATAAGGCTGTTTTGCTCTAACCTTTTACTTCTTCATTTTATTCAATAAACTACTTTACATGTAAGGGTGTTCTCATACTTTTTTCCTCCGCAAAAAAAGTATGCAAAAAAGCTCGTGTCACGGTTGGATTTCTTCACGCCTTTCTTCGGTCGTTACAGCTAAAAATCAAAAACTCGGGCAAGCCCTCAAACAGTTTGATTTTCCTACGCTTCCACTCGGTCAAAAAAGCTAAAATCCAAAGTGACACCAAGAGAACGCCGACCAAATTTCCCCGTTAGTTGCAACATCTGCAGAGCCAAGTGATAGTAAAGAAATGACGTAAAGAAAATGCAACTGTTTGAGTGAAACGAGTTTTGCATTTTTAGGAATGGATTTACTATCTCTTGGGAACTTGACAAAGTCAAGCTCGAAGCCGTTGCAAGAGCTTTTTGGTACTTTTTTGCGGAGAAAAAAGTACAGAGAGAAACGCTTTACATGTAAGCATGTTTTGTCATTTTTGAATAAATGACTATAATGTTTATTAAATAAAAGGTAATTAAGCTGATGAAAAGAATAATTAAAAAAATTAGTGAATACAAAAGCTGGCAAGAATTAAAATTAAAGCTTATAGATACTCTTGGAAAAAAAGAAAAAGGTGATGTCTTTGAGTTAATAACCAAATACTTCTTACTAATTGATCCTGTATATCAGACAAAACTTAAAAATGTATGGCTATTAAATGAAGTTCCAAGTGATGTAAAAATATATTTACACTTACCAGATAATGATGAGGGCATAGATTTAGTTGCACAAACCAAAGAAAATGAGTATTGGGCTATACAATGTAAATATAGAACCGATGAAGAAAGTTCTATTAAAAGAGCTGACATTACTACATTCATAGATATAGCAAATACAATATGTAAAAATATTTCGCATAAATTAGTCTGTACTACTTCTAGTAAACAAAGTGATAAATTTGATAAACTTTATGATGATACTATTTCCTTTCTCTTAGCAGATACATGGAGTACTTTAAATGAAGAGTTTTTTGAGAAACTCAATGCTTATTTAGATAATCAAAAAATTATTTTTAAACCTTGGGTTCCGCTACCTCATCAGCAAAGAGCTATTGAAAATGCCTATAAGCATTATATTGAGGAAAATAACAATCGTGGCAAGCTCATTATGGCGTGTGGCAGTGGTAAAAGTTTAACTGCTTATTGGATAGCACAGAAACTTAGTGCGAGAAATATGCTTATTGCTGTACCAAGTTTAGCGCTCATAAAGCAAACATTGGAAGTGTGGACAAGAGAGAGTACAGCTAACAATATTGATATTAACTGGTTGGCAGTTTGTAGTGATGACACGGTATCTCAAGATGACACCTTCATGGCAACTACAAAAGACTTAGGTATAAAGGTTTCAACCAATATAGAGTATATATCAAAGTGGCTAAGTAATACAACACATTATAATACAACAATCATTTTTACAACATATCAAAGTTCTGAAGTTATTGCTAAAGCATCAAAAAGGGTAGATTTTGTCTTTGATTTTGGAATCATGGATGAAGCTCATAAAACAGCAGGATTAAAAGGTTCACTTTTTAGCCATTTACTTTTTGATGAAAATATTTTTATTCGTAAAAGACTTTTTATGACTGCTACAGAGAGATATTATAAAAGTAGTAGTGATGAAATAGCTAGTATGGATGATATTGATATTTACGGTGAGGATTTTGAAGTATTGTCATTTAAAGAAGCTCTTGAAAGTGATCCTCCAATTTTATGTGATTATAAGATCATTTCAATGATGGTAACTAAGCGAGAGATTGAAAAACTCATTGAAAAAAATACCTATGTGAAACCCAAAAATGAAAATTACACGAAAGAAGTTGAAGCAGAAATGTTGGCTTCTACAGTTGCCTTACACAAAGCTATCAAAAAATATAATATTAAGCATACCATTTCTTTTCATAGCAGTATCGAAAGAGCAAAGTTTTTTCAATTACAAGAAACTGCATTTAGAAAAAGTTTTAGTGAATACACTCACTTAGATACTTTCCATGTAAGTGGTGATACTCCAACGGCGAAAAGAAAAAAAGTTATTAATGAATTTGCAAACTCAGAAAACTCACTGATAACTAATGCACGATGTCTTACCGAAGGTGTGGATGTGCCAAATATAGATTGTATTTTATTTGCTGACCCTAAAAATAGCACGGTTGACATCGTTCAAGCCGTTGGAAGAGCATTGCGATTATCCAAGGATAAAGAATTTGGATATGTTGTAGTTCCCGTTTTGATAGATGATGAATATATTAGTATTGAAGATATCAAAAACAAAAATTTTCAGTCCATTCTCACAATACTTAGAGCTTTGGCTTCTAGCGATGATAGGATAATTGATTATTTTGAAACAATTGAGAATAAAGATAGATCAAATAAGAGTAGATTGGTTAACTTTGATATTCCACTTGGATTAGGTATTGATATTAATGAATTTAACGAAGCAATCAAGCTTTCAATAATTCCTAAAATTAAAAATCTTAAATGGAGATTTTTTGAGGAAGCTAGAGAATTTGTGAGAAACTTGGGACTAAAAAACAACGAAGAATGGAAACGTTATTGTCAAAATAAATTGATAAAAAAAGATTTAAAACCTAGTGATATTCCATCAAGTCCAAATTCAGTATATAAATTGCATGGATGGAATGGCATGAAGGACTGGTTAGGTACAACATATGATTTAAAGTATTTGCTTTTTGAGGAAGCGAGAGAATTCGCAAGAAGTTTGGGATTTAAATCTAAAAAAGAATGGGACCAATATAAGCATTCTGAAATGGAAATTTCAAATATTCCATCAAATCCACATATTGTTTATTATAATAGTGGTTGGAAAGGCTGGCAAGATTGGCTTGGCTATTCGAGATTGGATAGATATCTTTCTTACGAAGAAGCATCACAATATGTACAAAGTATAGGTGTAAATTCTCGGGATAAGTGGAGAAGATTTTCAAAAGAAAAAAGACCAAGTAATATTCCTGCTCTACCTAATGAAATTTATAAACATAATGGTTGGATTGACTGGCAACATTTTTTTGGAACAGATAAATATTCATATAAAGAAGCCAAAAAATTTGTCCATACATTAAATCTAACTACTTCGAAAGAATGGATCGATTATTGTCAAGGACAATATACAGACTTGCCTAAAAGACCTATCAAAATACCTTTAACGCCAACTGTTGCTTATGTTAAAGAATGGGGTGGCTGGGAAGATTGGTTAGGAAATGCAAAGTATTTGCCATTTGAGGAAGCTAGAGAATTTGTAAGAAAGTTAGGACTTAAAGGCCAAGTGGAATGGAAGGATTATTTTGCTGGTCGACTTTCTCATTTACCATCAAAACCAAATAATATCCCAACTGATCCAGGAAGAGTATATAGTGATAAATGGCAAGGTTTTGGAGACTGGGTTGGTACTGGTAGAAAACGACGGGCTAATAATACAAATGGCAATGACGTTTGGTTACCTTATGAAGAAGCAAAAAAATTTGTTCATACATTACAATTAATAAGTTCAACGCAATGGCAACAATATATTAAGGAGAAACTTAATGACTTACCAAGCAAGCCAGATAAGATTCCAAAACAACCTTGGTTTGTGTATAAAGATAGTGGTTGGAAAAATTGGAATGACTGGCTTGGAGAAAGTTCTAATAATAAAATAAGAACAAAAGTGCAAAATGCGCTTCCATTCGAAGAGGCAAGAGCATTTGTAAGAAGTTTAAAACTTAAAAATACCTATGAATGGAAAGCCTATAAAAAAGGTGAATTGGAAGGTTACAAATCAATTCCTGATAATATTCCAAAAACTCCATATAGTTATTATAAAGATTATGGCTGGATTGGAATGAATGATTGGCTTGGCATATCTTCTATAAATAGAACAAGAATTCAAACATCAAAAAAAGTTTTGGCTTATGAAGATGCAAAAAAAATTGTGCATACGTTTGGTTTGAAAAACACTTATGAATGGCAAGATTATTGCAAAGGAAAATTAAAACATTTGCCTCCAAAGCCAAATAACATACCTGCTACACCATGGAATGTATATAAGAATAAAGGCTATATCAGTTTGTCAGATTGGTTAGGGAGCTAAAAAATACACATATAGACGCGTTATCTGTTATTTTGTTTCAGTACATCTATAACCACTTCTTGTGAAATAACAGCAAATAATCTGTTACTTCACGAACTCCGCACCCTGCTGAGTCAACACCAAAGTGACTCCATCAGCCTGAACTTCAAAAAGCCCTTCGCGGACAAGCTCTTTCATAGCATCTTCAAAATCACCGTCTTGCTTCGGTCCAATTTTGGTCAAAACATTTCTGATGACATCCTGCTTTGTCATTACCTGACCTGCAGTATTGTTCTTTTTAAACCAGCTTTTAAACATCGCTTTGATCTCCTCTTTAGCAGAGACTTCCGGCTCTATCTTTTTAGGGACTCTTCCTTTGTTGGCATGGTAGATTTTTTTCTTTGGCATTGGTGATCTCAAGGGTTACCTTTCTATTTTATACATTGTAGTAGCTAGCGTTTGGATGGTAAACCACTAGTGCCGATGTCGATTGTTCAGGATGTATCTGGAATGTCTCACTAAGTTCGATTCCAAACTCCTCAGGCTTTAAAAGGTTAAACAGCGGACGGTTGAGCTCCAAGTCAGGACATGCTGCGTAACCAAACGAGTAACGCGCTCCCTGATACTTGTTCATCTGAACGTCGTTTATGGTACTGCCCTCATTTTCTGCGATGTTCAGGTCAAGTCTTATCTGCTTATGTACCATCTCTGCCAGTGCTTCGGCAAGCTCGACGCCCAGACCGTGGAACTGGTAGTACTCCGTGTATTTTCCCTCTTCGTAGAGTTTGCGTTCCACTTCGCTGAGTTTACTTCCCGCACTTACACATGTAAGAGCGATGACATCGTGTCTGTCATGATGGAAGAAGTCGCTCAGCGCACGGTGCGGCTTGCGTCTTTGTCTCGGGAAGTCAAACTCCTCTACGGCTCTTGGATATGCTTCGTTAAACGGCTCGGTGTTGATGTCGTTCTTACCTGTATATCCTTCACTTTCATCGAAGATAACAAGACGGTTGTCATCGCTTCTGCACGGCCAGTAACCGTAGATGATCGTCGGCTCAAAAAGCTTCTCATCCAAAAACTGCGCTTTGAGTCTTTCGTATGCAGGCCAGATTACTTCGTCAAGCTGCTTTTGGTACGCCTCTTTGCTCATCCCTTTAGAGCTGTAGCCCCAGCGTGATTTGAAAAGTATCTTATGGTTAACCCATTCAAACGCTGCTTCTACCTGTGCAGGCGTAAGCTTCATCTCGCGTCTTCCCCAAAATGGAGGAGTAGGGACATCTACTTCGCGAGAAGGCATCTTTATCTCATGAAATGGAGGGATGATGATCTCCGCGTCCTCTACCTGCTCGATAACAGGCGCATCTGGGTGAAGATTGGTGTCAGGATTACCCGCTTCGATGCGGCTCATCGCCGTTACACCGTCAAAAGCGTCTTTACAGTAGAAGATTGGTCCGTCATAAAACGGACGGCAGAAATCATCGATGAACGCACGAGTAAGAGCTGCACCGCCGAGGAGTATCGGTACTTTTATTCCCGCACTTTTGAGTGCTTCAAGATTCTCTTTCATCACCTGTGTCGATTTTACAAGGAGTCCGCTCATACCGATGGCATCTGCGTTGCTCGTCTTTAACGTCTCCAAAAAGCTGTCAAGTTCTACTTTGATACCTAGATTGATGACTTTAAACCCGTTATTTGAGAGGATGATGTCGACAAGGTTTTTACCTACGTCATGCACATCTCCCTTAACCGTTCCAAGTACCAAGGTCGTGTCGGTCTTTTTGTCGATCTTCGGCAGATGCGGCTGAAGATAGTCGACCGTCGTCTTCATCGTTTCGGCACTTTGCAGTACGAACGGAAGCTGCATCTGTCCCGAGCCGAAAAGCTCTCCGACCACTTTCATTGCATTTATAAGGATCTCATTTACGATGCGCTCCGGAGCGATGGTCTTACGAGCCTCTTCCACAAGAGGGATCATCCTCTCTTTGTCGCCGTCCATCAGAAGTTTTGCTATCTTCTCTTCATCTGTTAAGAGTTTATACGCCTCATCTTCGGCTTCGTTATCAACTGCCTCTTTACCGCTGAAATGGTCGATGAACGTGAACAGTGCCTCGCCGTTTGGTTTGCGGTTGAAGATAAGGTCGTCACAGATCGTCTGCTCCTCTTGGCTTATCTTGTTTATCGGGATGATATGTTTTACGTTGATGATGACCGATGTCAGTCCCGCTTCTATACAGTGGTGCAGAAACATCGAGTTCAGGTATGGTCTTGCGTCTTTATCAAGTCCGAACGAGATGTTCGAAAGACCTAAAATAGCCCCGACCTCTGGGTGGCGCGTTCTTAGCTCGCGAATAGCCTCGATGGTGTTGATACCCGCGTCGAAATACTCCTCGTCACCGCTTCCAAGCGTAAACGTAAGAAGGTCGAACACCAAGTCTTCAGGGTTGATGCCGTGCTTTTTAGTAGCGAGTTCGTAGATACGCTCGGCTATAGCCACTTTGCGCTCTACTGTTTTTGCCATCCCTTCTTCATCGATCGTCAGACAGACAAGTGATGCACCGAACTTTTTAGCCAATGAACACACCGCATCGAACTTCTCTATCCCGTCTTCAAGGTTGACAGAGTTGATGATGGGCTTTCCGCCGATAAGCTTAAGTGCTTCTTCTAACGCTGCCGTCTGAGTAGAATCGGGCATCAAAGGAAGTGAGAGTTTTTGAGCGTAAAGACTCATAACGTGTCTCATATCTTTTGTCTCGTCGCGTCCTGCAAACCCTACAGATACGTCAAGCACGTGTGCGCCTGCGCGTACCTGTTGCTGACCCACAGAGAGCGTGCCCTCGTAGTTCTCATCCAGTAGAAGTTCACGAAACGCTTTTGAACCTGTCGCATTACTTCTCTCACCCACTAGAAGCGGAGCAGGGTTCTGCATCAAAGGTGTCGTGTTGAAAAGTGAGGCAAGTGAAGTCGGCTGGCTTCCGCTAGGTGCTTTTGGAGTCTTTGATGTCACACGGTTTGTAAGCGCGCGGATATGCTGAGGAGTAGTCCCGCAGCATCCGCCTAGAAAACTCACGCCGTCAAACTCTAAGAACTCCTCCTGCTTGTCTGCAAACTCATCAGGCCCCATCGGGTAGAATGTATAGCCTCCGCGGTTTTGCGGAAGTCCTGCATTTGCGTGGATAGAGATAGGTTTGCCCCATACCTCGCTAAGTGTCTTGACATGCTTTTTGACTTGATCCGGTCCTGTCCCACAGTTGAATCCGAGGCTGATGATGTCAAACGGTTCGAGTATTGCTGCGATGGTAGTCGCATCCGTTCCGATAAGCATCGTCCCCGCAAGCTCGATGGTCACTGAGACCATAACGGGCACTTCGACTCCGCGCTCTACGCTTGCCGCATCACATGCGTGAAGTGCTGCTTTTATCTGAAGCGGGTCTTGACAGGTCTCGAGTAAAAATATATCCACACCGCCGTCGATGAGTCCGAGTGCACACTCTTTATACCCTTCAAACATCTCATCATAGTGGATATGTCCAAGAGATGGAAGTTTTGTCCCCGGACCGATAGAACCGAGTACATAGCGCGGTTGTTCAGGTGTCGAGAACTTGTCGCACATCTTTTTAACGACTGCCGCTCCCGCACGTGAGAGTTCATAAGCGCGGTGACCGATGCCGTACTCGTCAAGTACCCATGAAAAAGAGCCGAACGTATTTGTAGTTATGAGGTCTGCACCCGCAGTAAGATATGCGCTGAAGATATCTTCCATGACGTCGACTGCCGTTACGTTAAGGAGTTCGTTACACCCCTCTAAGCCTTCCCAAGCCTCTTTAGGTATCTGTTCATCACGTTGTTGCAGCTGCGTACCCATAGCACCGTCGATGATAAGCGGACGCTTTTTTATAGTCTCTAATATTTGCTGTTTTACTGACATTATCTATCTTTAATATTTTATTGATATTATTCTATCAAAATGGAGCATAAAAAGTGATGAAGCTCTTGCTACATGTAAAGATATTTAAGATTTGGGATAGTTACTGTTGATTGATGAGATAAGAGAGCAGTGTTACAAGTGTTACAGACCAAGATCAAGCTGTATGTGTTTACATGTAAGAGCGGTCGAGACAAAGACGAAGTTTGTGATATTGATGCATCCAAAAGAGTACAGAAAGATCAAAAACGGTACGGGGCATCTGACCCATCTCTCGCTTCCGAACTCCGAGCTGTATGTAGGCATAGACTTTAGCTCTCACAACAGAATAAACGAGATACTCGGTGATGAAAAGAACATCTGCTATCTTCTTTATCCCGGCAAAGACGCCATCGAGATAAACTCGCATAAGATATCACGTGAAGGCAGAGATGTCGTGATCTTTGTGATCGATTCTACGTGGGCATGTTCAAAGAAGATGCTTCGTCTGAGTGAAAATATCTCCTCTCTTCAGAGCATCAGTTTCACACACACGAAGAAGTCCGAATTCGCCATAAAAGAGCAGCCCGAGGACTACTGTCTTTCGACCATAGAATCTGTTTTATGCGTGATGGAGATACTGGATAAAAACGGGGAAGAAGAGATAACAAAAGAGTCGTTCGAAGGGTTTTTAAACCCTTTTAAAAAGATGATAGATTTTCAGATAGAGTATATGCAGGAGTGTAAAAATCCGAGGTTTTAGCCGAGGATTACTATATTACGCCCGCTTTTTTTAGCTGTATATAAAGCATCGTCCACTCTTTTTAAAAGTGATTTTATCGATTCACCGCTTTGGTACTGTACGACACCGAAACTCATAGTGATCGGCAGTACTTTTTTATGCTCTTCGATCTCTAAACGCAGCTTTTGTGAGATTATCTCCGCTTCTTCAAGAGCCGTGTTCGTGAGGATGATCATAAACTCTTCACCGCCCGTTCTGCAGAAAACATCGGTTTTTCTTAATATATCGGAAACAAATCTGGTATATTCTATAAGAACCATATCTCCTGTTTCATGCCCGTACTCGTCGTTTACGCGTTTAAAAAAGTCGATATCAAGCATGACAAGCGAGAACGGAGTCTTATAACGATCCGTTCTGGCCACTTCCTCTTCGATCTTTTGATCAAAATAGTGACGGTTGTATATTCCTGTGAGCGAGTCTTTGATACTAAGTTCGATCAGATCTTTTTGGTACTGTTCCTCTTTTGATATATCTGAAAAGATGATGCTGTAGTGTTTCGGATTTTGAGAGATCTGCGCTGCGGTCACTGCAAAATAATAGACGTGATCCAGATATCTTATTTTTGCTTTATGTCTTATACCCTTATTTAGGATGATATAGTCTATCCAGTACAGCTCGCCCATCTGTTTTTGCAGACAACCGTTTTCAGGCACAAACAGGTCACATATACATTGATAGTATTTTAAGAAATCATCAAGTGAGTGATATGTGTAAAAATATGCGAAAAATGCCTTATTCGCATCTATTATCTGTTCGCTGTCGTTCACGATGACAATATTGCTGGAAGTATCCAAAATGGATTTATAATATCTTTTTTGGTTTCTATTTTTGATTAACATTATAGTGCTGACGATAAAGAGGGCGATCAGAGCAAGCAGTATAAAGATGACGATCCCTTTAAACGTAAAAAAATCGAGATGCTCTTCATTGATATCTGATATTTTTTTAAACATCAGAAAGTATCCAATATCTTCGGATTTGATGTTTTTTATTCCGCAAGAGGCGATGACATAGCCGTTTTCGACTTTATATGATCTATGAAAATAGTTTTCGACATTATGTTTCTCTAAATAATCAAGAAGCTCTTTGGATGCATCTATATTGGCGACATAGTAGTTTTTGATAAAAAGTTTTGTGAAGGGATATTTTAATTGTTCGCTATAGTCTTTAGCAACGACGACGACAGATTCGATATTTGAAGATTCCAGATTTTTTACGATCGAGTTAAAGTGGGTGATGACCTCTAAGACACCGACGAACTTCTCCCCGTTAAATACCGGGACCATACTTTTTATGGAAAGGTCGAACATCCCGATGCTGATAGAATATGTCGTTTTTTTAGTAGAGAATACATATCTTAAGTCGTCTCTGATATCTATGAGTCTGTCGCCTTTGATATCTGTCCAGCTTCTATAGATAGATATCCCGTCTTTGTCGATCAGGTTGATCCATACATTTTTATAAAGTGTTTCTTTTTCAAAGTTTGTTATCAGCTCTTTGTAGTAGTCAGGGGCTATATCTCTGTGCTCTAAAGTAGAGACCAGACGTTTATCGTTTGCAAGACTCAAAGCGATCGCCATAGTCGATTTCTGCTTCTGCAGGATCATCAAAGAGACTTTTTTCTGCATCGACTCCGCTTCGATCTTGTAGGTGTTATTTCTCATATCGGTAACATTGGATCTTATATAACCGGCATATATAAAAATAGCTGTAATAATGGTAATAATCAGAAAAAGTATCAATAGATATAATTTATAACTCTTTAAAATGTGAAACCCTTTATCAAATTTTTTAATAGTATACTACATTCCAGGGATACGCGGTATAGACCCAAGCTTAGATAATCTACAGTATTTGCCCCATCCCTTTTTTAACCAGTGCCCGACTATCGGAAGAGGGATCATTCTGGCTTTTTTGTCATCTCTGTAGACAAATGCAGCCCCGTCTCCGCTGTCCATGACACAAAGTATATTGAGATGTTCCTGATATCCTTTTTTATTTGTCCTGTTTTTTTCTTTTTCATTGATGTTATGTGCTACATTTCGTGCCATTACCTCGGCTAGATGCCCCTGCTTTGCTCTCCAGTCAGGTCCTTCAATTGCTGCGACGTCACCTACGGCGTAGATATTTTCAAATCCTTCGACTTCACAAAAGTCGTTTATCTTTATAAATCCGGCAGGATTTTTAGGCAGGTCTGAACTTTTTACGACCTCATGCCCGTCGCCGGCCGGGATGAACATAGTAAAATCACTTTGCAGTTTGCTGTCGTCTTCAAAGATCACTCCGTCTTCTTCGAAAGCTTTTATCTTTTTACCGAAATGTTTTTGTACCATGGTGCGTTCAAGAAAAATATCCATCATCTTGAGTGCTTTTTCACCCATTCTGGCACCGGGTTTCGGCATCGGTGCAAAAAAATTAAGTTCAAACTTATCTCGTAACCCTCTTTTTTTAAGCATGTTGTGGACATTGAAAAGAAGCTCGAACCCAGGACCGCCGCGAACAGCTGAGGTGTCGTTTGGATTGCCGCCGAAACCGAAAGCTATCTTGCCGCTACCTTTTGCTATGAGTTCATCGAGTTTCTCTTTGATAAGAAGAGACTGCTGTGGTGCTCCGCAGATCGAGAGCGAGTTCTCTATCCCTTTTGCTTTCATCTTCGATGCGCCCATAGCGATAACCAGATAATCAAAATCATTCAGTATATCGCCGCTTTTTAAGGTAATGCGACGGCTAGCGGCTTCTATCGTCTCGACTCCGTCTACAATGAGATCGAAACCATGTGCTTTTTGCAGCTCTTTAAGGTCTACGCAGATATCTTGAAATCTTGTCTCTCCGGTAGGTACCCAGATGGATGTCGGATAGATATAAAAAAAGTCACGGTCACTGACTAAAGTGACATCGTATTTATCTTTTCTTAGGAAGATCGCTGCTTCAAGACCGGCAAACCCACCGCCTAAAATTAGAACTTTTTTCATACCCATCCTTGTGTTATAATTTCATCTAATACAAAATATTATGGTTATTGGCGTTAAGATTAGCTTAAAAACAAGCTAGTTTTGTCAATATGGAGGAGATTGTGTTGAGAGTGCTTATTTATGGACTTGGCGGGGTGGGCGGATATCTCGCGGCTTACCTGAGTCAGACAAAAAATGAGGTCGTCGGTGTGGCACGCGGTAACCATCTTCAAGCCATAAAAGAGAATGGTCTGCGAGTAGTGGAGGATGATAAAACCTTTACGGCAGAGTTTGAAGCAGTCGATGAAAAAGAGCTAAGCGGAGTGTTTGACGTAGTCATATTCTGTGTAAAAAGTTATGACCTGGAGGATGCTGCTCTTACATGTAGGCCTTTTTTGAAAAAAGAGAGTATTGCTCTTTGTCTTGCAAACGGCGTTGAACACGGCGATACGCTTCGCAGACTCTTACATGTAAAGGTCTTGGACGGTTGTATCTATATTCTTTCGCATATTCAAAATCCCGGCGAGATCAGAAAGATGGGGAATGTGTTCGCTCTTGTTTTCGCAGGAGAGGGCAGTGAGCTTCTGGCGGATATGTGTGATGAGGCGGGGCTCAGATACAAAGTACCGGAAAACATCAATGAGGCTATCTGGAAAAAGTATATCTTCATCTCTACTTTTGCGATGCTCACAAGCTACTATGATGAACCGATAAGATCGATCTATGAAAATCATCATGATAAAGCTTTAAGTGTATTAAAAGAGGTGGCATTAATCGCAAAAGCAAAAGATATAGATATACAAGAGGAGATAGCAAAGTCACTGCACACGGCTTCAAAACTGCCGCAAACTGCTTCGACTTCGATGCATAAAGACATCAAAGCAGGGAGAAAAGACGAGCTTGAGACGCTATGCGGTTATCTGGTAAGAGAAGCGGATGCCTTACATGTAAGCATACCTGATATACAGAGATACTATGATGAACTTTTAAAAGTCCATCACTGATTATTTTACTAACTCTATCTCGATACGGCGGTTTTGCGCACGCCCCTCTTCTGTATCGTTATCGGCTACAGGGTTTTTCTCGCCCTTACCGATCGCTGTCAGTCTGGCTCTTGAGATCCCGTATCTTGTAAGAGCTTCTTTTACGGCATCTGCTCTTTTTTGAGAAAGGTCAAGATTTTTTTCTGCATCACCCGATGCATCGGTATAGCCTAAGATGATAACATCATAGCCGTCATTTTCCTGTAAAAACTGTGCAAAATCCTTTACATCATCGATGACGGCATCCGTGACATCATAGCGGTTCGTATCAAACGTGACGTGCAGGACTTTAGTAGTGGGACAACCGTCCATATCGACGGTAAAGCCGTCAGGAGTATCTGCACATTTGTCTTTTGAATCGACGACACCGTCATTATCGCTGTCAAGCTCTTTCTCTACGGTTTTTTCTTCAGTCTTATCCCCTTGCTCAGCTTTTTGCTCAGCTTGCACCTGTGTATTCTCTTGAATTACAGGTTTCTTAACAGCAGCCTTTTCTACGGAAACAGGTTTGATATAGGGAAATACTTCACTTGCAACAGCGAAAGATGAAAGGGCGAACAGTGACAATAAAATAGCTCTCATAAACACTCACTTTTTGATTTTTTAAATTATAACGAAATTTTAAATTTTAATCTGCCGACTTAAAAAGTCTCATACTATTATTGTGTAAAATCACGTAAATTGAAAGGATTTTTTATGGCTGTAAAAAAACTTGTGCTCGGCGGCGGATGCTTTTGGTGTGTCGAAGCAGTGTATAGCAATGTAAAAGGTGTTTTAAAAGCGATAAGCGGATATGCAGGAGGGGCGAGAAAAAATCCCTCATATGAACAGGTATGCAGCGGTGCTACCGGACATGCGGAGGTCGTAGAGATAAGCTATGACGATGAGCTCATAACGATGGAGGAACTGCTCGATATCTTTTGGGAGATCCATGACCCGACTACGTTAAACGCTCAAGGGGCAGATGTAGGGACGCAGTACCGTTCGGTCATCTACTACGAGAGTGACGAAGAGAAGGCGAAGATACTGGGCTCTATAGAAAAGGCCTCTTCAAAGTTCAGAGATAAGATAGTCACGGAGGTAAGCCCTTTGCCGACTTTTTATCCGGCAGAGGCATACCACCAAAACTACTTTGCATTAAATCCAAATCAGGGATATTGCCGAGTCGTCATCGCTCCTAAAGTCCAAAAATTTGTGACACATTTTCCCGATAAGCTGGCATAAATATTACTTATAGAGATTGTAAGCTTTCTATTATTTTATTCTGTGCTAGAATAGTAAAAAATCTATTTAGGAGCGGGCATGGATAAAGTTTACGATATGGTTATAGTTGGAGCGGGGCCTGCGGGTATCGCTGCAGCGGTAGAGAGCTATATGCTCGGGATTAGAAATATCTTGATGTTGGAAAAAGATGAAAACCATAATGCCACGATCCGAAAATACTATAAAGACAACAAACGTGTAGACAAAGACTGGAAGGGTCAAAAAGTAGAGCTTGACGGAAATATCTATTTCCTTGACGGCACGAAAGAGACTACTCTGGACTTTTTTGACGAGGTGATAAAATCACATGGAGTCGAACTCAAAACGCATACGGAAGTCAGTAAGATAGAAAAAACAGACGGGATATTCGATGTCTATATCGCAGGCGGGAGCGTTAAAGCAAAATATGTCGTAGTCACCATTGGTAGAATGGGTAAACCGAACAAACCTGACTATAAGATCCCCGCAGGCATCAAAAAAAGAGTCGGTTATACGCTTGACGACTGTGTCGGTGATGAAAAGATACTTGTAGTCGGCGGCGGGGACAGTGCTATCGAGTATGCTGTCGACCTGAGTGAGAAAAACGATGTCGCTATCTGCTACAGACGCGAGACTTTCAGACGCGCAAATCCTACAAACCAAAGAGATATCGCAAATGCCATAGCCCATAAAGAGGTGCGTCCTATTTTAGGTGTGAATATCTCAGGGCTTGAAGATGAAGAGGGCAGAGTAAAAGTCTTGTTCGACGAGATAGAACTGGAAGTGTATGACAGAGTGATCTATGCCATAGGCGGTACGACTCCGAGTGCATTTTTGGCAAGTTCCGGCATAGGCGAACAAGACGGCAAGCCTGTTCATGACGATAACTATGAGACGGCGATAGAGGGACTTTTTGTCGCAGGAGATATTACCCAAGAATCAGGCGGTTCTATCGCTCTTGGGTTAAACCACGGCTACAAGATAGCATGTCATATAAACAATAACTGTATTTAAATCTGTTTAGCTGCTACTGATCTTTTACGATAGGTCCGTCAGAGGAGGTCTCGATATCGTAGCCTCCCTCATCATTAGGGATCAAAAGTGAGAGTTCTATGGAGCAGTGAAGATAGTCCGCCGTAGTTATCGGCGGGTTGTTCTTATCTTGAAATGCTGCGACTTTCGCGTTATATATGATATCGTCAATAAGAGCTCTTGAGGCTTCAGATGATTTCGCTTCACCGCAGATTTTGTCATCCAATATGATAGATACCGCACATCCTATTTTCTGCTCTAGAGCAGGGTACTCTTTTAAAAGAGCATCTCTGTCGATTTTTCTCGTTGCTTCAATGACCTCTTCAATGGAATCGCGTACAAGTTGTAGAAGCGGTGATCTTGCCATTTTGCGACTCCTTTTATGCGGTTTTTTAAATTATAGCAAATTATGCGATTATTTTCTCTTTTTGATAGCTGTTTATGATCTTGATCACAAGCATAACGAGCAGGACTTGAAAAAGTGATGCCAAGATAAACGCATAGTAGTGAAACTGGTCGATACTGTCTGCATTGTATGCAAGTGTCGCCATAGCGATAAGAAGTGTCAGCGGCATCGACTGGCTGAGTCCCATCAAGATCGAATCTCTAAGACCATACTCTTTTATAAAGACGAGTGAACTAAGCAGACGCATAATGATCATGACAAACGTAATGATCAGTGCTTTTACGATAAGCCCGTCTATTAACAGTGCATTGAGATTAAATGTACTCCCGATATGGATAAAAAAGATTGGGATTAAAAATCCAAATCCGAAACTTGCCAGTTTTTCCGGCAGTTCATACTTATGTTCAAAGAACGTAGGGATGAAGATACCTGCTAAGAATGCACCGAACGCTAACTCAAGGTCAAGATAGAGCATAACCGCTACAAGGGTAAAAAATATTCCCATCGAGAGTCTTATATCCTGTTCTTTGTTGTCGTTATGCGGCATAAGTGCGACGGAGACCTCAGGAAACCACCAAAACAGAAGCTGCAGAGAACGAAACAGTAAAAGCATAAAAAGTAAGAACAGGATCAGTGCGAAGAGTGCTTTAAAAAGTCCGATCCCGCTTCCATATTCCAGTGCAGCCGAGACAAGAGTAAGCAGGGCGATACTGACGACTTCGCCGATCCCTCCGGCAGTCATCGAGAGCGTCAGCCAGTCTGTTTTTCCATACTCTTTTGAAAGTGTGGCGACCAGTCCGACGGAGATAAGCGGCAGAAGCACCATAAATATCTTTCCAAGAGAAAAATAGAGTGAAAACGCGATGGAAAATGCATAAAGTAAAAGAAGATAAAGCAAGATCATCTTGACCAGTTTTGGAGGTGTCTTTAACACTTTTTTGAGATCGATCTCCGTCCCGGCGATAAACATCAGATACAAAAATCCGAACTCCGCGACTATATCGAAGATGTTTTGGTGATGCAAAAAGCCGACATACCCCAAGACGGAACCAAAGACGATCTCAAGCGGAGTGGTAGGAAGTTTTAATATTTTTGCAAAAAATGGAGAAAATATTACTATTAAAGAGATAGTAAATATAAGTTTTACATCATCTATCAAAACTTTTTTCCTTTTTATCTATTTTACACGTCTAATGAGAAAAGCGCATTAGATTACGTTAAGCATTAGGCGATGTAGCGATATCAAGACCTAAAGATTTTAACATCTCCAGGTCTTGGTTCTTTTCTCTGCCTAAAGTAGTGAGATAGTTACCGATAACGATAGAGTTCGCTCCGGCTTCAAATATCTCGTTTTGTCTCTCGCCAAACATCGTCTCTCTGCCGCCTGCGACCATGATACGATCGGCATCGCTTAACATCTCACGTGTGAGTCTGATAAGCTCTAACGCTTCATCCACACTGATATCGCTCGGTTTTATAGGAAGCGCTTCATTATGGATATAGAAGTTGATCGGCACAGATGTCGGATTCAGCTCTTGCAGAGATTTTAGCATACTTATCCTGTCATCTTGTGTTTCGCCAAGACCAAAGATACCGCCTGAAATAAGTACGAGGCCCGCTTTATTGACATTTTTGCAGGTCTCAAACCTTTCATCCCAAGGATGGGTCGAGCATATTTGTGGGTAAAACTCACGTGATGTCTCTAGGTTGTGGTTATAAGCTTTTATGCCGGCTTCTTTTAACTCTAAAAGCTGCTCTAAAGAGGCCGTACCGTTACATGCGATGAGTCTTAGTTCAGGTACTTCGCGGCTGACTTCGCGTGCGACTTCACACACAAATTTTAAGGTCTTGTCGTCAAGCCCTTTATGTGCCGTTACCAGACAAAAACCAAGTGCACCGCTCTCTTTCGCTTCTTTCGCTTCTTGCACTATCTTGTCTATAGGTTTTTGTATGTAACGCTCTATGTCAGCTTTATATTTTACACTTTGAGAGCAAAACTTACAGTCTTCGTTACATGTACCGCTGTTTATGTTGCTTATCGCACATAAAAAAATCTTTTTGCTCATATAGTCCTCTCAAAAAAGAAATGTGATTCGATGAAATCACTATGTTTAGGGTCTTTGTTATAGTATGTCACACTGTATTTATTGTCGGTTATATCGAGCATCGCGCACTCCACAAGAGGCTTGTTCCTTGCACATGCTTCGCCGGGATTTAAAAACAGTGTGTTATTTTTAAAGTCACATTCAAAAATATGCGTATGTCCAAACAGTACGATGTCAGCATCGGGACTCATATAAAATGGCAGATGCATCAGTTTGAACCTTGTGTTCGCAAGTTTGAAATAGTAAGGCTCTTGTACAAGATTGTATTTGTTATGATAATGAACAAGATGTGCATCGTTATTTCCGTAAACAGCGACATATTTGACGCCGCTGTTCTTTAGTTGCTCCAAGACTTCGACTTCGACAATATCTCCTGCATGTATTAAAAACTCCGCACCGTTTTTTAAAAGGTGGTCTACGACCTCTTTTGAAAGCGCAGATTTTTTATGCGTGTCGGAGAATATACCAATCTTCATTACTCTTTCTCTTCACTCTCTCTAGGAGTACGGTTTTTACATTTTATACACTCGTAAACATCTTTATTTCTATATACTCTTGCTGCGAGTACGCCGTTACAGCCGTCCTCTTTACATCTAAGAGCCGTCGGTTCGAATTTAGAGATGAATTTACACTCCGGATAGTTCTCACATCCCCAGAATGCACCTCTTCTTGATTGGCGGAAGAGAAGTTTTCCACCGCAGTCAGGACAAGGGATCTCAGATTCTTTTGTCGTAGACTCTAACGCTTTAGTGTTTTTACATTTAGGGTAAGCGCTACATGCTAAGAACTTACCGTTACGGCCGCTTTTTACGATCATATCGCTGCCGCACTTCTCACATTTTTCATCACTGGTCTCAGCTGGAGCTTTCTCTTCGTTTTCTTCACCCTCTACCTGTTCGGTATATTTACACTTAGGGAATCCGCTACACGCGATAAAGTTTCCGTAGCGCCCTGAACGAAGGAGAAGTTCGCTTCCGCATTTTGGACAGTTTTTACCCGTAGGCTGTGCCAGTTTTGTGCTGACGATGTTCTTTTTACCCTCTTCGATCTCTTCCATAAATGGGAAATAGAAATCTTTTAGAGTCTTTTGCCAGTCTTTGTGACCTTCGGCTATCTCATCCAAGTCCTCTTCCATATTTGCCGTAAAAGAAGCATCGACGATCTCTTTAAAGTGTTTTTCTAAGAGTTCAGTCACGGTAAAAGCCATCTCAGTCGGTACCAGCTGTTTTTTCTCTACGTTTATATAGGTTCTAACAGTCAATGTCGAGATAGTAGGTGCATACGTAGACGGACGGCCTATCCCCTCAGCTTCAAGTTTCTTAATAATAGAAGCTTCACTGTAACGCGCGGGCGGTTCAGTAAAATGCTGAGTCGGTACGATAGATTTGATGTCTATCGGTTCATTCTCTTTTAAAGTAGGAAGAAGCTTGTCTTTGTCATCGCTTCCTAAGACTTTATAGAAACCGTCAAATATCAGTTTTCTTCCCGTCGCTTTGTATTCAGAGTTTTTACCGCTGAACGTGATGCTTTGCTGCTCAAAAATAGCATCGTTCATCTGACAAGCCATAAATCTTTCATATATAAGCTTATAGAGTTTGATCTCATCTGCTTTCAGATATTTTGCCGCTACTTCAGGAGTGAATTGAAGCATAGTAGGACGGATCGCCTCGTGCGCTTCTTGTGCACCCTTTGATTTTTTCGCATAGACTTTAGGAGATGCAGGGATATATTTATCTCCATATCTCTTAGAGATCTCTTCTCTTACCGCATCAACTGCTTCTTTTGCCATATTCAATGAATCGGTACGCATATATGTGATAACACCTGAAGTTCCTTCGGGAGTCTTGACACCCTCATAAAGAGACTGTGCGATCATCATCGTCTTTTTCGGAGAGAATCCAAGCTTGCTTGACGCTGTCTGCTGCAGAGTCGATGTCATAAACGGCGGAGGAGTCGAGCTTTTACGTTGTTTCGTCTCGATAGAAGAGACGATAAAGGAGTCTTTTTGTATCTCAGCGACTATCTTTTTCGCTTCATCTGCATTTTTAATAGAGAGCTTTTCTATCTTGTCACCGTAAAAAGATGTCAGATTTGCTTCGATCTCAGGTTTAAAGATAGTGTCTATGCTCCAGTATTCTTGAGGGACAAACGCTTTGATCTCGCGTTCGCGGTCGACGATGATCTTCAGAGTCGATGACTGGACACGTCCTGCTGAGAGCCCTTTTTGTATCTTAGAGCTAAGTAGCGGAGAGAGTTTGTAACCGACTATTCTGTCAAGCAGACGACGTGTCTGCTGTGCATTTACGCGGTTCATATCTATACTGCGTGCAGTCTCTAGTGCATGCATGATAGCAGTTTTAGTGATCTCGTGAAACACTATCCTAGGCAGAGTCTCAGGATCTTTTTTGATCGCATAGGCGATATGCCAGCCTATCGCTTCTCCCTCGCGGTCCTCATCGGTCGCGATATAGATGGTATCTGCTTTCTTTGCCAGTTCCTGTATCTCTTTAACGACACCGCTGTTCTCTTTTGCAACGCTGTAAGTGGGAGTAAGCTCATTGTTGTCATCCACTGTTATTCCAAAGCGTGATTTAGGAAGGTCACGAATATGCCCTTTTGAAGCTATGACTTCATACCCTTTTCCTAAAAAGTTTTTGATTGTTCGTGCTTTTGCCGGTGATTCGACGATAATTAAGTCCAAAATATTTTCCTATATATAGTAGTATGCTACTTTTCGATTTTGAAAGTGTATCAAAAAAAAATAAAATAATTTGAAAAAATAATTTAAAGCTTTTTTTTTAGGTGTCGATATAGTTTATATCAGCAAGGACGCTGAGAAAATTTTGAAGAGCTAAAAGCTCTCGCCCTAAAAGGATTTACAATGGGTTTTAGAATAAATACAAATATTGCTGCTATGAACGCTCATACAAATGCAATGATGAACAACCGTGCGATGGATAGTTCACTATCTAAACTAAGTTCAGGTCTTCGTATCAATACTGCGGCAGATGATGCTTCTGGTATGAGTATTGCGGATTCACTACGTTCACAAGCTTCTTCTTTAGGTCAAGCTATATCAAATGCAAATGACGGTATCTCTATCGTTCAAATTGCCGATAAAGCGATGGATGAGCAGATCAAAATTCTTGATACTATTAAAACAAAAGCTACTCAAGCTGCTCAAGACGGTCAAAGTACTGACTCTAGAAAAGCGCTACAAGCGGATATCACTCGTCTTATGGAAGAGCTTGATAACATCGCTGGTACTACTTCATTCAACGGTCAACAACTTCTTTCTGGTCAATTTACAAATAGAGAGTTCCAGATCGGTGCTTACTCTAACCAATCTGTAAAAACAAGTATCGGTGCTACAAGTTCTGATAAAATCGGGAACACTCGTTTTGAGACAGGTACTGTTATCTCGACTGCAGCTAACGTAACACTTACATTCTCAGCGGTAAACGGTACAAGTGATGTAACACTTGAATCAGTTGTTATCTCTACAGGTGTCGGTACTGGTATCGGTGCTTTAGCTGAAGTTATCAATAAATCTTCTGATAAAACTGGTATCCGTGCATCATGGCAAGTATCTGAGACAGGTAATGCGGCAATCGCTTCAGGAACTATCTCAGGATTAACGATCAATGGTGTAACTATCGGTCTTGTAACTGTTCAAGCAAATGATAAAGACGGTGCTCTTGTTGCAGCTATCAACGCTGTTAAAGATTCTACTGGTATCGTTGCTTCTGTTGATAGTAGAGGTTATTTAAACCTTACATCTACAGACGGTAGAGGTATGAAAGTATCTGGTACTGGTTTAGATACTGTTGCAAACCTTGATACAGCAGCGGTTCAAAACTACGGACGTTTAAGTTTAACTCGTCTTGACGGTAAAGATATCCGTGGTATCTCTGCTGCAGGTGTTGGTTATTCAGCTACTGCTGAAGCTACAGTTAACCTTAGAGAGACTAAAGGTGTTATCAGTGCAGATATCGCAAGTGCTATGGGATTCAATGCAAACTCAAATGCAGAGAACATCACAAAAGATAAATCTGCTGGTGTTACGACATTAAAAGGTGCTATGGCGGTAATGAACATTGCTGAAACTGCACAAAAAATGCTTGACCGTGTTCGTTCAGACCTTGGTTCTGTACAAAACCAACTTGTTTCTACTGTAAACAACATCTCAGTTACACAAGTTAACGTTAAAGCTGCGGAATCTCAAATCCGTGATGTCGATTTCGCTTCAGAGAGTGCAAACTTCTCTAAAATGAACATCTTGGCACAATCTGGTTCATATGCTATGAGTCAAGCTAATGCTGTTCAACAAAACGTTCTAAGACTATTACAATAGTCTTAGGTTGTTTCCTCGAAAATGTACTTAGACTACTTCAGTAGTCTAATACCTTTTTAAAAACTTTAGCCGGGAGCCTTTTGACTCTCGGCTTTTCTTCATTTTTTTCTTCTTTCTTATTTTTATACTTATATTCAAATCTTAATATTCAATAAAATTGGAACACATTTTGCTTTTTACTCCTTAACAAGATTTTACACGGATGTAAAACTACATTCTTAAAGGATAAAAGATGGGTTTCAGAATAAATACAAACATCGCGGCTATGAGTGCACACACCAATGCAATGATGAACAATCGTTCAATGGACAGTTCACTTAGTAAACTAAGTTCAGGTCTTCGTATCAATACTGCGGCAGATGATGCTTCTGGTATGAGTATCGCGGATTCACTACGTTCACAAGCTTCTTCGTTAGGTCAAGCTATCGCTAATGCAAACGACGGTATCTCGATTATTCAAGTTGCCGATAAAGCGATGGATGAGCAGATAAAAATTCTTGATACTATTAAAACAAAAGCTACTCAAGCTGCTCAAGATGGTCAAAGTTCAGATTCACGTAAAGCGCTGCAAGCGGATATCAGCCGTCTTATGGAAGAGCTTGATAACATTGCCGGTACTACTTCATTCAACGGTCAGCAACTACTTTCCGGTCAGTTTACAAACAAAGAGTTCCAGATCGGTGCTTACTCTAACCAGTCTGTAAAAGCAAGTATCGGTGCTACAAGTTCTGATAAGATCGGGAACACTCGTTTTGAGACAGGTGCTGTCATTACTGCTGGGACTACGGTAAGTCTTACATTTTCGGCAGTAAACGGTACAAGTGATATCACATTAGAGTCAGTCGTTATCTCTACTGGTGTCGGTACCGGTATCGGTGCTTTATCTGAAATAATCAATAAATCTTCTGATAAAACAGGTATTCGTGCTTCTTGGCAGGTATCTGAAACAGGTTCAACTGGAATTCTTTCAGGAACAATCTCAGGATTGACACTAAACGGTGTGACAATCGGACTCGTCGATGTTAAAGCAAACGATAAAGACGGTGCTCTTGTTGCAGCTATCAACGCTGTTAAAGATTCTACGGGTATCGTTGCTTCTGTTGACAGCAGAGGTCGTCTGACATTAACGTCAACTGACGGTAGAGGTATCAAGATCTCCGGTACAAACTTAGACTCAGTCGGTGGACTTGCTGCAGCTGCAGTTGAGAACTATGGACGTTTAAGTTTAACTCGTCTTGACGGTAAAGATATCCGCGGTATCTCTGCTGTAGGTGTTGGTTATTCAGCTACTGCTGAAGCTACTGTAAACCTTAGAGGGACAAAAGGTGTTATCAGTCCGAATATCGCAAGTGCGATGGGATTCAATGCAAACTCAAATGCAGAAAATCTTACAGCAGATAAAACAGCAGGTGTTACGACACTAAAAGGTGCTATGGCTGTTATGAGTATTGCTGAAACTGCACAAAAAATGCTTGACCGTGTTCGTTCAGACCTTGGTTCTGTACAAAACCAACTTGTTTCTACTGTAAACAATATCTCGGTAACTCAAGTTAACGTAAAAGCTGCGGAATCTCAGATCCGTGATGTAGACTTCGCTGCAGAGAGTGCAAACTTCTCTAAACTGAACATCTTGGCACAATCTGGTTCATTTGCTATGAGTCAGGCTAATGCTGTTCAACAAAATGTATTGAAATTATTACAATAATTTCAATCATTTCTTTAGAAAATGTGCTTAAATTACTAGCGTAAGCTACGGGTATATTTCTTTAGAAAACCTTCTTAAGCTACTTCAGTAGTTTTCTATCTAAAGATAAAGCTTTTAGGCTTTATCTTAATCTTTCGGTAAACAGTTATTATTTCTACACTCTATGACTATCGCACTTCTTCCTCTAGTTATGGCAGTTACCTGAGCTTCTAGTCCACCTGCAAGTGAGAACAGCCAGTATTTGTGCTTTTGTATCCATTCGACAAGTTTCTCTTTTTTCTCTTCATCTGTATTACTTGACTGGATAACAAGTTTAGCAAGATCGAGTTCCTGATGGAATATATAAGACTGTACGGTATCTATATACATCTTTGAAAACTCTAAGCTCTCTATTCTTTCTTTGATAAGGTCGATCTCATCCATGAGTTTTAGTAAAGAGTCATAGTCTATTTCACTCTTTTGTATTGTATCTATATGTTCGCACTCAGCAGACACCTTTAAAAAGAGCTCTTCTACATCTTTTTTCAGTTCAAGACCGTAATCCAGCATCTCTGCCGTCTTTGTATACGCTTCTTTGAGAAGTTCTATATAACTCTCATGATCGACTTTCTCTAAGGATATCTTCGATTTCTTCTTCTCTTTTGCTACAAAAGATGCGAGGACATCTTTAAAAGGCATCTCTATAGAGCCTGTGATCCTTGCACCTCCTTCTGTAGAGTTATATGTCTTGATGTTATGCTCGTTTGCTTCATCTATCGCACGTTCAAAATAGTTTTTAAACATATCCCAGATATATGTCGTACGTATAAAACCCTCTCCACCGTATCGGACTACTTCAAGATCGTTATTGGACTGCTTGACTTCGGATTCGCTGAATATATGTCCTTTTGAATGACTTTTGCCATCATCGGAATATGCCAGATCCTGTCCTATCAAGACTACTTTATCGTATCTCATCAATAGTGCTAACTGATAACCCATATTTGCAGCACTCATACCTGCACCAAGATATCCGAAATCTTTAAAATCGTAATAGCGCATATATGCCAAAGGACGCATCGATAAAAGCAGTTTTCTATTTTGTAAATTATTGACAGTTTTTTGATGTGTCAAAGATGAGACAACAAAGTAAGTGTCTTTTACCAGTTCGTCATCCAAGTCTTCAAAAAACTTGGAAGTAAGAGGAACTCTTTCCATCGATACGACAAGGTCAGGTTTGATCCCCTCTTTTTGCAAAATAGGCAAAGATGCATCAATACAGACGATAGTGACATAATCAGCATACTCTTTAAGCAGTGGAAGCTGCTTTGCAAGTGAAGGACCTGTTGAGACGACTACGGCAAGATCACTGTTCTTACTTGCTAAAAGATCTGACGTCTTATAGTTTTGTAACATCACGGGAAGATTATTGATATGCTGTTCTATCCCAATAAGTGAATCGGTGGCATCGTTTCCATGCCCTAGAACCATATGTTTATATGCTCTGATGACAGTAGTATTTACATCGATTATATTTTGAGAATAGTTGTCTTCATAGTAGTGAGAGTGGATATGCATATCATATATTTTTGCATACGGTTTTATATCGCCTTTATAGATTATTTTTACCGCGTTTGCAAAGTTAAAAGAGTCTGCGCTTTTTATGATGACTCTTTCAGAAGCAATGTCTTCTGCTATATCAATAAAGTTCAATGCGATATAGATCATCTCAATATCAGGTTCTACAATCACAAGGTGTTTTAGAGATTCATTTTGCAGCAGAGCTTTTGTAAGCAGACCGTTGCCGATCCCGTAAAAAAACAGTACAGGGAATCTAATATAATGCTCTTGAATATTTTCAAGAGTTCTTTCCAACTCTTCTAACGGTTTCACATACAAAAAGTTTTTTGTCTGGTTATTCATAATATTGATATCAAGAGGATCTTTTCCTTGATACACATCGAATTTGGTGTTTTCCTGAATCGAAAAAAGTGAGACTCCAAGTAGCGGATCAACTTTTATTAGTGCTTCAAGGTTCTTTTTGTAAAAATCTTGCATATACCCTCTTTATTTTGTTATATCGTTATAAGACAGTCTGTCGCCTTTGGATAGATCATGAGTAAATCTACTTCCAAGAATATCACTGAGATGTTTTGGATGAAGTCCATAGCCAGGGCGTACAGAACGAATATTTTTTTCTGTAATGATCTCTCCGGCTTTTACGTCTTCTGCTATATAGAGACTTCTGCTGAACTGTCTGCTTTTTCTTTTTTTATCGTTCATAGTGTAGTCAACTTTACCTAAAAGTTTTTCGGTGTCTCTTATGGCGTTTATCATATGGGAAAACTCTTGTTTATCCATTGAAAAGTCTGCATCGGCTCCGCCTATAGACCTGTCTAAAATAAAATGCTTTTCAATCACCTTCGCCCCCAGCGTCACAGCTGCGATAGGTGCCGTACTGCCAAGTGTATGGTCTGAAAATCCCGAGATCACTCCAAATGTCTGAGCAAGATTCGGTATAGTCAAAAGATTTGCATCTTCAAGCGGTGCCGGATAAGCACTTGTACATTTTAAAAGAACTATATCATTATTGCCTGCACTTTTGCAAATATCGACCGCATCTTGTATCTCATCGATTGTGGCGATTCCTGTTGAGATGATCATAGGTTTGCCTTTTGATGCAGTGTATCGTATTAGTTCATAATCCGTTATCTCAAATGAAGCGATCTTGTATGCCGATGGATCGAACTGCTCTAGAAAATCGACGGCACTCTTATCAAAAGGGCTTGAAAATATGTCGATACCGATACTTCGGGCATATGTAAAAAGTTCTTCGTGCCATTCCCATGGAAGATAGGCTTCTTTATAAAGATCGTAAAGCTTTTTGCCATCCCAAAGAGTTCCGCCTTTGATGATAAAATCATCTTTTTCACAATCAAGCGTAAGCGTATCGGCTGTGTAGGTCTGAAGCTTTATCGCATTTGCACCGATCTCTTTTGCCGCTTTGATCGTCTCTTTTGCAATATTTATATCTCCTCCGTGGTTTGCGCTGAGTTCAGCGATGATATATGTACCGTCATTTATTAAGTCAAAATTACCTATTTTCATTTTTAAGCTCCAAACGTATTACTTCTTTGTTATTGATATTGTTTTTACCGATCTCATTAAAACCATATTTTTTGTAGAGATTGTATGCTCTAGAGTTTTCACTAAAGACCTCTGCGAAGATACTTTTTACTTTTAAAGTATCAAAGGAGTACTCGATGATCGTCTCAAGCAGGATGCTTCCAAGCCCCTTTGTCGCGACTTTGCTATAAATGCCCATCTCCAGAGTTTCTGAATTGATATCCGTAAAATTGATGACGCCGATATACTCATCATCTTTTTTTACCAAAAAGTATAGCTTTTCTTTTCGATTTTTTAAACTATCGATAAAATTCAAATGGTTTTCTAACGATATGTCACTATCGGTATACATCCATTTTTTTATATCGGGATGGTTTCTCCAAGAGAGTACCATCTTTTTCTCTTCCATGGTAAGATCGACAAAATTTATTAATGTGATGTTATTCATTGTCCAACTTTTTCAATATTGCAGATAGATGCTTCTGCAGATCTTTTTTGTCAAATTTTTTAAGGGTCGGATATTTTTTCTTTTTGAGAAAATCATACATATCATTTTGATTTGAAGCGGTTTTGATCGCTATAAAAGGAAGTCCCATAAAGGAGACTTCATTGAGGGTGACACTGGGAGTCACGATCGCAAGATCGCTGTTTCGCATCAGTTTGGCTACTTTATCGGAGTTTACATGTACCTGTATCCACTTCTTGTCTTTGACATAATCTTTGAGTTCATTGATATTTTTATTGGCGGTTGTCGTTACGACATCGACTTTGATCTTTTTAAAGTTCTTCAATACTTTGAGTATTTTGATATTAAGATTTTTTGTATCTGCCCCGCCCATTGCTAAAAAGAGGTGTCTTACTTTTTTCTTTGTTGTTCTGTTTTTTTTCTTTTTTTCTTTTAAGAACTCGTCTCTTAGAAGTGTATATTTTTTACCGCATCGAAGTTCGCATTCTTGGGGTACTAGACCTTTGTATTTTTTAGAATCTGCATAAATATTATGGTTTAAAAGAATGTCGCAGTCGTGTTTTTTATAATTGTCGTCAAAGACTAGGATCTTCGCTTTTGAATTTTTCTTGATAAAGCTTTCATATTCATGATCGATACCGTAATGATCGATTATCAGCATCTCTATGTGTTTTGAATCTAAGACACTCAGGAGCTCCTCTTTAGCGTCCGAATGCAGAGGTATGACTTGATATCCTGCTTCTAAGATCTTATGGTTTATATTTCCGTCAAGATCCTGCGTCGCAAAGGATATTTTGGTATGGGGATCATCTTTGTGCAGTTGTGCGGCTAAGACGAGATCTCTCATAATATGACCTGTACCGATAGTTGATGATGAGTCTGCTCTAAATAAAATATGCACTATTTCGGACCTTTCATAATTCATAGTATAATTATAGCTACAAATGCCGTGAAACGGGATATGTATAAGGAATTTACCATAATGAACGGCAATGAGCGCAAAAATATACGAAGCGGTATCCGCGTGGCTATAGTATTAAAACAGGACCAAGACACGGGAAAATTGACTGACGGTGTCGTTAGAGATATTTTGACAAAGTCTCCTACGCATCCACACGGCATAAAAGTACGACTTATGAGCGGCGAGGTCGGGCGTGTTAAAGAGATACACGGCTAGATGACACTGTATGTAGACGGGGATGCCTTTCCCAATCTTTTAAAACCCATTCTCTTAAGAAGTATAGAGAGACTCGGACTCACAACCTTCGTGATCGCAAACAAAAAGATCAATATCGGTGCAAGTGAGTTTGTAACATATCTCATAGTAGAACAGGGTGCCGATGAGGCTGACCACCGCATTGTCGAGATGGTTGAGGAGAATGACCTTGTCATCACTGCGGATATCCCTCTTGCAGACCGCGTCATAGCTAAAAATGCCCATGCGATAGATCATCGCGGGGAACTGTATAGCGTAGACAACATTAAACAGTATCTGGCAATGAGAAATCTGATGGAATCGATCCGGGAGAGCGGAGAGATGACAAAAGGGCCGAAACCTTTTTCACAAAAAGATGCTCATGAGTTTGCAAATCAGTTCAATGCGTTTTTAGCCAAACAGTTTAAAGATTAAAAACTGCATCCTCTGTAACTGTATTTTTCTATCACTTCTAAAAATGTGTCGGCGACGAACTTGGCATCTTCGTGACTCATCTCCTGATGGCACGGGATAGAAAGCTCGCAGCGGTAAAAGTCATCGCTTACATGTAGATGTGTCTCACCGAACATCTTTTTATAAAAACTGTTCTGGTAAATGGGCTTGTAGTGTACCTGCACACCGACACCTTTGTCTTGTAGTTCTGCAAAGATATTCTCTTTTGGACAAGCAAGTGCCGGACTAAGGACGATGGGGTAGAGATGTCTTGATGAACGAGTGTTCATATCCGGCTTTACGGTAGTAAAAAGATTGTGCCCTTGAAATCTCTCATCATAATAGTTGGCGATCACCTCTCTTTTTTCTAAAAACTCATCGATCCTTTTTAGCTGACTGCGTCCAAGTACCGCTGCAAACTCAGTGAGTCTGAAGTTGTGCCCCAAAGCGATCATATCGGAGTTCCAATACTGCTTTTTGACGATCCCGTGTGAACGAAACAGTTTGAGGCTCTGTGCAAACTCTTCATTGTCTGTCACGATACATCCGCCCTCTCCGGTAGTAAGCGGTTTGATGGCGTGAAAACTGAAGATGGTCATATCACTGAAGGTACCGATCTTTTTGCCCTCTACTTCGCTTCCAAAGGCATGGGAAGAGTCCTGGATGACTAAAAGATCATGTTTTTTCGCTATCTCATTGATCTTTTGTATCTCAACGGGTTTTCCTGCAAAGTCAACAGGGACAATAGCTTTTGTTTTAGGAGTGATAAGGCGTTCAATGAAACGTTCATCGATATTGCCGTCAAGTTTTACATCACACCAGACGGGCTTTGCACCAAGGGAGATAAACATGTTTGATGTTGCGACAAAGCTGATGGGCGAGGTAATGATCTCATCATCCTCTTTTATGCCGGCAACACTATAAGCTGCTAAAAGAGCCGATGTCGCAGAGTTGAACGTGACGGCATATCTGCATCCGATATATTCACATATCGCATTTTCGAAGAGTTCGACCTCTGCACCTTGTGTAAGATGAGAACTTTGCAGTACTCTTATGACTTCATCTATATCTTCTTGGTTTATGCTTTGGCGGGAGTAGGGGATCATTGTAGGATGTTCAGCCTTGAAGTCTCTTCAGTATGTGTGGATTCTAGAAAAGAGATATTGTCTTTTATCTTTTTCATTGTAATCGATGTTTCATTTTTGAGATCTTTAAGAAGTTTATCTGCCTGTTGAAACAGATAGAAAGCTTCCTCCATCTCGGAGATATCTTCAAACTGAGGCATACTTGTCATCAGATCATCTATTTTTTTTGTATCTTTGGTTACGATTGCCGCTTTAAACTCATTGAGCCACATTCGTTTCATCTCTCCAGGCATCTAAAAGACCGCGTACGACCTGATTTACTTCATCCAAATAGCTTTCTTTGTTCTCAAAGTTGGCTTTTGTTAAAAGTGTTAGCTGGTAAGTATAAAGTCCATGCAGATAGATCGATATATCACCCTGTTTTACATCCAAAGAGTTGATAAGTTCCGTAAAGATCGCATTTGAACGGTTTATCCAATATGTACGCTTCTCTATATCATCGTCTTTTATCGCACGTTTTGCCTGAGTATTAAAACGTAAAATACCTTCATACAGCATCTCGATAAGTTTTTGTGGAGATTCGACTCCGACATTATTTTGGGCGTACGTATTGTATGCATTTGTTTGGTACATCACTGTTTCCTTTAGTTATTAGTGCCGTTTACTGCCATAGTTATCTGTTGTTGAAGACTAGAAAACTGGTTGTTCATCCTGCTGATAATAGAATCATATTCAACGAATCTTGCTGTCATAGTGTCATATCTGCTGTTAAGCAGAGCAAGCGCTCTTTCTTTGTCTGTTGCAAGAGACTTGGCTTCGCTAACAAATCCATCATGCATAGCAGTTAAAGTACCATTGGTCTTAGTCAGATTTTGTATATTTTTATAAAGAGTGTTGAAGACACCGTCCGTTGTCGTCGTATTGCCGCTTGCATCGACTGTAGTCGTACCGCTGAAGTAGTTAGCCATAGCAGTTGGACTTTCAGCCATCTTGGTATCGAAGTCAGAACTGTTAAAACTTAACGTCCCGTCTCTGTTCACATCGACACCGTACTGAGCAAGACCTAATCCATCACTGTTTACGGATGTAAGTATTCTTCTTATATCTCTTCCTATGCTGTTGATCGAATTGTTCCCGTTAAATATACCGATTTTTCCTGCTTCGACATCTGTAAGAGTCATAGAGTCAAGTTGTTTCACCATAGTGTTATAGCTGTCTACGAGAGACTGCAGGTTGTCTTTTATAGGTTGAGCATCTTGAGTGATATTTATATTGGCAGTAGCCGCGTTCTCAAGAAGATTGATGGTCACTCCGACAGTGATATCGGTGATCGTATTTGTCGGTCTAGTCAATGTGATACCGTTATATTTAAAAGAAGCATCAGAAGCTGTTTGGATATCCGTCACACCTCCACTCACAGCTGTCGCTCCTGTTGTTAGACTAGTACTTAAAGTTCCCGGTCCCTGGTCTGTTATCGTAATAGGCTGATTTTCTGCACCGTTTTTTGCTGTTAAGACAAGACTGTATTGCCCGTTAATATCTCTAATAACGCTTGCACTTACGCTTGCACTTGCTGTCGCATCACTATTTATCATATCTGCCAGACTTGAAAGTGAGGTAGTAGCATCATAGGTAAAGTTTGTATTTACTCCGGCTGCATTAAGTGTCAATGTACCTGTAGTACCGCCTGTAATAGATTCTGTTTTTGTAGCAAACGCTCCGGATGTCAATGTATCATTGAGGAGATTGGCATTTAAACTACCCGGTCCGGTAGTAGTTCCAAGGTCGGTAAGGCTGATCTGCTGGTCTTGTCCTGTTGTCTTTGAATTGATTACCAGACTGTAAGACCCTGTACCTATTTGAAGGATACTCGCACTGACATCACTGCCTGCTATATCATTGATCTTAGTTTTTAGATCATCATATGAAGTAGTTGCATCATATGCTATCTGATAGTCGGTTCCGTTGACATTTAGGTTCATAGTACCAGAACCGCTGGCAACAAAGTCAGTCGATGCGGCAAATGTCCCGGATTGCATAACATTTGTAGTTGCAAGTTTAGTATCGGAGATAGAGAAAGTCTGTACATCGACACCTGTAGCAGCTGTTACACTTACACCTGAGTTTGTGCCAGATACAGTACGTCTTTGATATAAAGAGCTGTCTTGAAGTGAGTAAACAGATGAGCTAAAAGATGTCGTTAGACTTTGTAATAGATCCAGTGCCTGCTGCTTTTGTGTATTGAGTGTTATTTTATTATCGATTGGTGTAATAGTCAGTTTTTGTTCGTTTGCTTTTAGCTTGTCGATAACATCTGAAGTTAAAACACCAGAACCTACACCTAAAGAGCTAATAAGTCCAGCCATAACAGATCCTTTTTTCTAAATTTGTTTAGTTTTATTTATCTTGAGGGTATAATCGACAGAGTCTAGAGAATCTTTAATTAAGTTATTTGACAAGCAAAAATAGTTCCAATTACCTTTTTTTAACGACTGCGAATCTTTGTGGTCTTATGGTTATATCTGTTATGCAGGCGCCGTTTCTCATATCCAAAACATTCTGCACTACATCGGCTATATCTTCGGCTTCAAGCCTTTTGTCAAACTCTTCTGAAGGATTAAAACGCAGAGACTCAAAAAATGCTGTGTCCGTCATATCCGGATTTATGCTTACTACATTGACTCCGCTTTTTCTTACCTCTTCAAAGAGGGACTGGCTAAAAGCACGAAGACCTGTTTTTGTCGCTGTGTAGATCGCAGAGAACTTTGATGAGCGCAGTGCTTCTATAGAGGTTATGTTAAAGATGACCCCTTGATTGAACTTTAATACTCTTAGCAGGGCATTGCTCAGTATCATTGGTGCCGTCAGGTTAAGGGCTACCATTTTGGAGATGGTTACAGTGTCTATCTCTTCATGAGGTTCAAAAACTCCAAATCCTGCGACATTGCAAAGTATAGATACGGATGGATCCGTCTGTAGAACAGGGACGATAGCATTGAGCTCGAACTCATCACTCAAGTCGCAGGCAAGCGTACTGAAATTTGGATGTTGTATAGGGTCTGTATCTATCTCTCTGCTGATGCCCATCACATCATATCCAAGTTCTAAAAGTCTGATAGAGATCGCTTTTCCGATCCCGCTGCTCGCTCCCGTTACTACTGCAATTGCCATGTTCTAATCCTTGTCTCTGGTATATATTCTAATGCTTTTTGCGTCATTACATGTAAGATCTCTTGTTCAATGGTCTTACCGTAGGAGACGATCCCCTCTTTTACGTCGTAGGGATAAAAAGCGATATCGCTTCGTTTTAACTTTTTCATTCTCTTGAGATGTGTAGAACTCATCCTAAAACTGCCGAGTGTCAGTTGAAATAGTTTGTCAGGTTCTATTGTACAAAAAAGTTGCTCTATTAATGATGGATAGAGTTCATGAAACTCCTCGTTATAGATAACGGGATCGATACACACTCTGACTCTCCATCCTGCTTCAACTGCCTCTTTTATCGATTTTAATCTGCTCTGCAGGGAGGGAGTTTTATGCTCATAAGAGTCTATGATCTTTTGTGGAGACAGTGTCCATGCAAGCACTGTCTGTTCACTAGATGCAAGGTGTCTTATCGCTTTAAAGTTTGCACTTTTTGTACGGATCTCCAGATGAAGGTTAGGGTTCTTCTGGGCATGCTCTATCCATGCATTTGTATGTGATGTTATCGACTCTATTGCCAATGTATCGGTATCGTAAGAGATGGCGATAAGGGTCGGCTTCTCAAGGTAGGGAGTAAGTGCATCGAAAAAGTCTGCCGTATTGACAAAAAAGACACTGTTGGCAGAGTTGTACATCCCCGAAAGATAGCAGTACTCACAGTCATACAGACAGCCGAGTATCGAAGGAGTATAAAAGAAGTTCTCATATTCAAAACCGTCGCTGTAGTATGAACCTTCATATAAAAACGGTGCACTGCGGCGTGCCAAGATGAGGTTTTTGCTTCTGCTTTGTACGGCAAAGTCCTGATTGGGACGGTTAAACACATCTTTATAGTGCTTGATGATGATAATCTTGGATTTTGAGAACTTGGCTCTTATCTCTTTTGTTAAAGGTTCATCTAAAACGCTCTCTTCTATATAAAGATGCGAGAAAAGATCAGAGTGTGAGGGTTTTGATAAGCTGTTCAAGATACTCGCTCCTTTGTAGTTTTGAGAGTTTTTCATCAGGCAGCTTTATGCCGCTTTCATGTAAAGTGCCCTTTTGGTATAAAGGTTGTCCGCGGTGAAATTTGTAATAGTAGCAAGCATCGACAAACCGGTCAGACTGAGCTTTTGTCAACTGTTCAGATATCTCTTGAATAAGTTCTTTCTCATCTGCCGTAAATATCTCACCTTTTTTGATCACATATCTTGCGGAGGATAGGACCTGCTCAAGATCCTGCATGTTTTTGGATATCAGCTCTTGTGCAAGTTCTTTTGTCACGGCTTGCGGTTCAAAATGATCGGATACGACTTTAAAAAACAGTATCTGATGAGTACGAAAAAATCTTGAAGCGGCTTTATATACCCCGTAACTTTCCATATCGGCAGGAGTCTGCAGGACATTTTCTACAGGCTCATCTACAGACAGTATATCGCTCTCTTTTAACTGATGTTCAAAGAGGATGTCTGGAAAATAGGAGTGTTCTTTGTAGTTTATCTTGTGGATAAGCAGAGCCTCGCCTATCTTAAAATTTTTTGGAGCAGCACAGATACCGATGTTTACAAGCAGATCATTTTCATTGGGCGGGCAATGCCCTAAAAGAGCACTTGTCGCCATCATCGCGTTGAGGATGCCCATTCCGCTAATGATGAGTTTTATCTCTTCGTTTTCAAATAGAGTAAAGGGCAGAGAATGAACTCTTTTTAACCTGTATTTCTCTACAATAGGTCTGGCTTCGGCACTGAGTGCGGCTACAATATATAACATAACAATATTTTAGCGTATTGCTCTTTTAAAATAGATTTTTTTTTGCTATACTTTCACTCTCAAAAGCGTTGAAAACATAATCTGCTTTGTGTTTTGAACGCTCTCCTTTAGACCTGTGCAATGGCATTTTAGGGTAATGTGTCAGGGTAGGAATACAGCAGCACGCTTTGATTTGCTATGTGCCGCAGGTATCTGGAGGGGAGTACTTCTTCAAATAAAAAAACCACACTTAAAAATCACAGTAAGCTTCTTTTATACTTTTTATTGATATTATCATATCAAGTTCGATGTGAAGGATATAAACTGAAGTTCTTAGTTATACTGTTTTTCCTTTTTACTACACTTTTTAGCAATGAACTGACTAAAGTGACGCTGCAGTTAAAATGGCGGAACCAATTTCAGTTTGCCGGTTACTATATGGCAAAAGAGAAAGGCTACTATAAAGAACTCGGACTAGATGTGGATATCAGAGAGCTGGAGTTTGGCGATGATGTCATAAAAAAAGTGATGACGGGAGAAGCTGACTTCGGAATAGGTGATTCATCCGCTCTTTTATATAATGCAAACCACGACCTGAATCTGCTTTTTTTACTGGCTGCTTACCAGACATCACCCGCGGTACTTGTTACAGATGTGAGTATTAAAAAGATCTCAGACCTTAAAAATAAGAAGATAATCTTTAATAACGGTGAGATCGATAACGCATCGATAGACTCTATGCTTTACGCAAACGGTATTACCCAAAACGATTATACAGAAGTGGCCAATCGTTTTAGAGTGGACGACCTTATTACGCATAAAGCGGATGCGATGATCATCTATGCATCCAATGAACCTTATACCCTGAAAAAAAGAGGCTTTAAGTATAATCTTTTTGATCCTAGTGATTACGGTTACGAGTTTTATGATGATCTTCTTTTTACATCAAGCAGTTACGCAAAAAAATATCCAAAAATCGTGAACAGGTTTTATGCAGCGTCCATCAAAGGATGGGAGTATGCTTTTAGTCATATCGATGAGACTATCGATGTGATCTTGAAAAAGTACAATACACAGTTAAAGACCAGAGATGCGTACCGTTATGAGGCAGATGTACTTAAGAAGCTGGCTTATAAAGGCGGCGTAAAGTTTGGTGAGATAAATCAAAAACGTTTCACTGAGATACGAAAGACATACGACAGCTTAGGTTTTATTGATAGATTCGCATCGCTGCAAGATGATATATTTGTACCCAAAGAGATGATGAACAGGAACTTGACCAAATCGGAGTCAGTCTATATTCATGAAAAACGCACAGTATCGATGTGTGTCAATTCCGATATGATGCCCCTTGGAACCATCAAAGATAATCAGTACATCGGTATAGAATCCGATATTATGGATCTGATTGAAAAACAGACAGGACTGATTTTTAAACCGATAGTAACGAAGAATTTAGAGGAATCTTTGGAGTTTGTAAAACGAAAAAGATGCGATATCCTGCCTTTTATTATTAAAACAGATGAAAACCGAAAGTATATGAACTTTACATCTCCGATCATGGATATCAAGATATCCTTCGCAACAAAATCAGATAAGCCTTTTATAAATGATATCTCGAACTTAAACGGTAAAACGGTGGGTATAGTACAAGGCAGCGGGATAGAGTCAAAAATAGCTTTTAAATATCCGAAGATAAACATCGTTGAGGTCGAAAATCTAAGAGATGGATTCAAAAAAGTATTGGATAATGAATTATATGCGATGGCAGACTCTACTATGCGCTTGAACTATCTGATAGATAATGATCATATCGGCAAGATAAGTGTTTCGGGACAGTTCCCGGATGTAACACATTTGACTATCGGTGTCAGAGATGATGACTTTCCCCTTTACTCTATACTTGATAAAGCCGTTGACTCCATAAATGAAAAACAAACATTAAATATATACAACAAATGGAACAGAGTCGATGAAAAGAAGGTCGATAAAAATAAGCTTGTCTATAATATTATAGCTGTCGCGACTTTCATTATTTTACTTCTCTTTTTTATATCTATCAGGCTGAACCTAAAGTTAAAAAGAAATCTGCGAGAGCATCATCAGATGTTAAAAACTTTCGACAAAAACGTTATTGCCGTCGTTGTTAATCTAGATGGTTATATTGTTCATGTAAGCCAAGCCTTTATTGAAGTAAGCGGCTACAAAGAAAAAGAACTCATAGGTTCAAAGTTTTTAAAGTTTGTCCATAATGAGAATAAGAAAGAGATCTTCGAGAATATCATGGAAGCAGTGATATATGAGGACCCATATAAAATAGAGTTTGAAAATATCAAAAAAAACGGTGATGTCTATTGGACAGAGGTAGTCTTTATCCCAGAGATCGTAGGTCACAGCTTAGTCGGATTCAATGCCATAATGCATGATATCACATTAAAAAAAGAGATAGAGCATATAAGTAAAAACCTTGAGCATATAGTCGAGATAAGGACACAAGAACTTCTTGATAAGAACCGTGAGATAGAACATATACTGGATACCACGATGGAAGGGATACTGATCTTTCATAATGCTATATGTATCAATGTCAACAGATCTGCAATGGAGCTGGGCGGATACAGATCAAAAACCGATCTGATAGGTCATGCAATAGAAGAGTTTGTAACAGATGAGTATAAAGAGCTTGTTAAAAAAAATATGGAAGAAAACTATACAAAGCCCTATGAGATAATGGGAATTAAAAAAGACGGTTCGACTATGCCCTGTCTGGTAAAAGGGCATAGTTTTGAGATAAACGGAAGAGCTTTACGCATCACGACATTTATCGACCTGACAAATATCAAAGAGAAAGAAGCCGAGCTCCTTGAAGTACAAAAAGAGCTGCAGGAACAAGCCCATAAAGACTATTTGACAGGTCTTTACAACAGACGGTATTTTGCAGAGCTCGCTCAAAACTATATGGAACTCTTTCATAGGGAGCGTAAAGAGGCTTGTATCATGATGATCGATATCGATTTTTTCAAAAACATCAATGATACATTTGGGCATGCAGAGGGTGATAAGGTTATAAAACGTCTTGTTGAAGCACTTGTAGAGCATACAAGACATAGTGATATTATCGCACGTTTCGGCGGAGAGGAGTTTGTCGTCTTACTACCGAATACCGGAGTAAAAAATGCTCTGAGTCTGGCACAGAAGATAAGAAAAAATGTAGAAGCGTTAGAAGTCGTTTCAGACACTAAAGAGCTTATCAAGTTTACTATAAGTATAGGTGTTGCCGAGATAAGTTTTGATGATAACAATATAGAAAGCTCTATAAAAAGGTCAGATGACGCACTTTATAAAGCAAAAAACAGCGGAAGGAACAGAGTAGAGATGAGTGACTAATCTTCTCTGTATTTAGAGATCCCGCAAGGCTGGTTCGGAGTCGGAGGATGCTCTTTTAAATATGTGAGATCCTCTAAGGTCTGCGTGAGTACTTTTTTTTGCTGCAACAGAGGAAGCATGATATTGTCCTTCTCTTTTAAAGAGAGTTTCATATTTAAAAGTGTCGCTTCGACTTCTGCGTCGAGTTCTTTGAGTGCTAATTGTATATATTCTATTGATTTCATAAACGGGATTATATCAAAATAGTGTCGGCTCTAAAGCTTTTATCTTGTAAGTTTTTCTATGTGCGTCGCAGTAGCCGTGTTTTTTTATCATCTCTACATGATAAGCAGTTCCATAACCTTTGTGCGCAGCAAAGCCATACTCCGGATAGCTCCTATCGAGTTCAAGCATATCGATGTCATGTGCGACTTTTGCCAAGATGGATGCCGCACTTACCTCCGGTATCGTCGCATCAGCTTTAATGAGCGTTTCTAGATTTTTTACGCCAAAGCTGCTGTTTCCGTCGAAAAGATATCTGGAAGCTTCTATATTTTGTATGATCTCTTTTAGACCTGTCGTTATACACATCGATATCCCGATCTCATCTATTTTCGCAGCAGAGAACTTCACTATATGGTATGTCGAGTTCTGAACTATCTTTTCATAAAGCTCTTCACGTCTTTTTGCCGTTAGTTTTTTCGAGTCGTTTAAACCGTCGATCGCAGTATGTAAAACACATCCCGCCATCACCAGATCACCGGCGATCGGCCCGCGTCCTGCTTCATCTATCCCGCATAACATCAAATCTCTTCTGCCTCTTTTGGAATTTTTGGAAGATACACTTCAAAAAGTGCACCGTTTGCATGATTTGACGGGACTATTTTTCCGCCGTGATCATCTATGATACGTTTTGCGACATTCAGACCTATGCCGATCCCGCCCTCTTCTTTATGACTTTGAAACGGATCAAAAATCTTTGGCAGTATCTCTTTGTCGATCCCGCCGCCTGTGTCTTTAAAGCGAATAATAACATCTTCATCTGTCTCTTCAAAGGTGATCTGAAGAGATCGCTGTTCAAAATCATCTATCATTTTCAGAGCATCGAGAGCATTGTTTATTATAATGATAAAAACCTGTTCTATTCTTTGTTTTTGTACAATAGCTCTAAAATTATATTTTTCTTTATTCATACCGACTTCAAAGAGTCTGTCTTGAACATATATTTTAGATATCTGTTTGGCTTTATTGCATGCCAGCGTCAATGCGGTGATCAAACATGTGTAGATATTTGTAGAAGCAGGGGACTCAGATGTTTTAACAGCCATCTCTCTCATAGATTCTACGATACTGGCTATCCTGTTGACACCGTTTAGGATGGTCTCGATATCCTCCTGCAGGTAAGCCTTTTGCTTAACACCGTCGTCTAAGCTGGCAATATCGCCAAGCATGATCTCCAAGTTTCCTTTGATATAGGTCAAAGGAGTATTTATCTCATGAGTGATCCCGGCTGCCATCTTCCCTATGGTAGCAAACTTCTCTTCACGGATATTCTCCTCTTCACGCTCTTTGAGAAGTTTCGTGTTTTTACTGATCTCCTCTTTGATACACTCTTTTAAGTACTCTTCATGAAGATACAGATCTGTAATATCCTGTCTTAGAGCAATATACTCGATGATCTCATCGTTCTCGTCAAGGATCGGTACGATTACGGAGTATTCATAATATATATCACCGTTTTTTTTGAGGTTTTTGATCCTTCCTTTCCATACCTGCTTACGGGTTATTGTTTCCCACATATTTTTATAGATCTCATTGTTGGTGTCTGGATGTCTGACGATATTGTGCTTTTTACCTATAAGCTCCTCTTTGCTGTACCCGGACATGTAGCTAAAAGAGTCGTTTACATATGTAATTACACCTTCCGGATCTGTTTTTGTTACCGAAGCACTGGCATCTATCGCTCCCTTGTACTCCTCTAAAAGTTTATGTTTGTTTTTGAGGTGTTTATGAAGCAGTGCGCGTTTTGAAAGTTTATCTATCAGTTTAATGAGTTTGGGTGCTTTTATTGGTTTGAAGATATAGCCGTCGATCCCGATATTGATCGATCTTTCCAAGATATCTATCTGCTCCACGGCAGTTATAAGTACGATCGGAATATCTTGATTATACTCTTTGATCTTCTCAGCCATATCCAAGCCGTTCATCTTAGGCATATAGTAGTCTGACAGGATGATATCGGGATGGTGTTCGCGGTACATCTGAAGTCCCTCTTCACCATTTTTTGCAGTATATACCTTTTTAAAAGGTATTTGATTTAAGATCTTGAGTATCTGGTCTCGTATCAGATCATGATCTTCTACAAGTAAAGCTGTTAGACTGTTTTCACACATTCTTAAGCTTTAAGCATATCTTCTATCTTTTTACCAAGTGCACTAAGAGAAGAAAAAGGTTTCATTATGTAATTCGTCGCACCTTTTCTATGGGCATTAAGAACCTTGTCAAGAGTAGAGTAGGCAGTCATCATAAGTACTTTAACATCAGGGTTCTTTTCTAAGAGTTTCGGCAGTGCATCCAAACCGTTCATCTGAGGCATCATAATGTCAAGTAAGACCAGATCGGTGTCTTGCGGCAGTGAGGATATTGCCGTTAAAGGGTTGTTGAATGTTTTCACCCTGTAATTTCCTTCACGTGTAAAGTATTTTTCCAACATAGTCAAAATATCGTTTTCATCATCTATGATAACGATCAGTTTATCTTTGTTACTCATATTTCACTCCATCAGTTAAATAGTTTTTTCGCAGCTTCATGCATTACGACTTCGCTTCTTTGTTCTACAAGTTCGTCAAGATATTTGAACACATCGTGACTTGCATTTTCAATCGCAGTTATGCGCTCTTCAATGATCTCTTTGGAACACAGGACTTTATCCTTTCCACACTCGTTAGCAAGCAGGTTTGCCTGTTCGTGCACGATCGCATGCGGCTTTTCGAGTTTTGGATATGAAGGCATATTGGCAAAGTTCTCTTTCCCGACACCTTCTGTGTACCATTTCCCAAGACGGCACTCTTTATGCGAAGAGGCTTTAAAGTTGTTATTTTCGCCGAAGATCAGGGCATACACATTATGTTTGTATATGACATGGTCGATCTTTGCTAAAGATGTAAATATCTTATCGCTGATATGTTCGACTTCATACTGGTTACGGGATGCATTTTTCTCAAATGATTTTATCTTGATATTAAGGTCTTCTATCTTCTCTTTTGTATCAATGACGATCCTGCTTACTTCGCTTGTAGTAGTTTCTGCCTGATCCGTCTCTTGCTGCATCGCTTTAACGACTAAAGATATCTCTTTTGTAGCTGTCTGGGTTTTTTCGGCAAGTTTTCTGACTTCATCTGCAACTACGGCAAATCCTCGTCCGTGCTCACCCGCACGTGCCGCTTCGATAGCAGCATTTAATGCAAGCAGATTCGTCTGGTCTGCGATATCTTGGATAAGAGTCACTACTGTCGAGATCTCTGTGCTTCTTTCATTTAATGAACGCATACCGTGCATATTTTCCTGCATGTTTACATTTAATATATCCATCGCATCGGATGATTGTCCTATAAGTACCAATCCCTCTTTAGACTCATCTGCGATCTGTGAAGATTCGCCTTTCATCACTTTCAGTTCTTCGAGCATCTGAGAAAATGTTTTTTGGGTATCTGCAAGGGCAAGAGTAATAGCTTGTTGATGGAGACCTAAAATATTGCTGTCTCTCGTATCTCTCATATCGCTCTTAGTTATCACATAAAATGTGATATCACCGTTTTTGAGTTTACGGGAAGCCACTTTACCCGTACACTCATTGAGTTCGATAATAGTGTTGTCTTTTTTAAGTTCTTTTGCCAACATATCGAAATCTTTTATGTTTGCAGAGGCTTTTTCATTCTGAAACAGTGAGTTTCCATTTTTGTCCAAAGCAACTAACATCTCCTCCTGAGAGAAGTTTGCAGCTTCTTTGTAAAACTCTAACTCTTTTTCAAGGGATGCGATCCTGCCCTCGAGGTCTTCGATTTTTTTAACATCATTTTTAGCTGAAAAAAACATAAAGCGAATCCTAATTTAAAAAAAATTTTTGTATTGTAACCTATTTATATCTATTATTGGTAACAATTTTAGTTATTTTTTAATCACTGAGTGCCCATTCTAAGAACGGAATCATCTCTACTTTACTGATAGGATGGCTTATACTGCCCTCTTTGCTCATTGTCACACATGTGATATTTTGTATCTGATTTGAAAATATAAAACTCTCTATAGACTCCAACTTTTTAAAAAGCATCCTCTCTTCGGCAAACGGCATACATAGTATGATCTCACTTTTATTTGGAAGATAAAAATCCACCCCTTCATCGTAAAAACACTCGACACCGTTTTTAAACATCTCTAAAAAGACCATGTTTTCAAAAATTCTTGCAAAGTTTTTTTGTATGGTTATAGTATGTTTAAAGATGATATCGCAAAGATAGATCTTCTTGGTCGCTTTTGGATGGTTCAGTTTTGCCAGTTGATGGAGGTAGTTATCACTGACCATGGTCTCAAAAGATTTGTAAAGCATATCTTTTGAGACTTTTCTTTTAAGTTTTAACTTTTCATATACATTAAATGCAGAAAGTTTTTGTCCTACAAATCTTGTGGCTGTCTGAAGTATGTCAAATTCCAAGGATGAGAGTGCATATCGAAAGCGTTCTTGGATGTATTTGGCACGATTATCCGTCGAGACTCTGTGCATAGCTGCAAAGCCGCCTATTTGAAGGTAGTGTGAGATTGCAGTCGAGTCATAACGGCTTTCAAATGCCAGAAACTCCTCTAAATCAAGAGGATAAAGTGTCTTTGTGATCAAAAAATCAAGTTCATAATGTCTACGTGAACAGATGATAAGCTGCGATACGTTGATGATCTTTATCTGTGGAGTGTAGTTGTCTAAAACAAGGATATCTATTTTATTGGCTGTACAAAACGCTTGAAGCTTCTCGTTAAGCTCATCTATATCGATTCTGACATCATCCAGATCTATATATAGGTAGCTGCTTTTCTTACATGTAAGCAGATAGGCTTTGACCAGTTCCGTCTTTCCGCTTTGCGCGACACCGTTGATCTGGTAGCTTTGATGGTCAAGCTGCAGTTTGCGTTCAACGTAGTGACTTGCGGTCAGATCGATTTTATACAACTCTTCTAGTAAAATTTCCATATTTGTCCGATTTTTTAGATAGTGTAATTTTATCACTTCCTTATTAAAAGGAAATAAATTTTTAAAAAAAACGAAATTTGGCCCGTAAATCCTTGAATATTCGAAGGTATTTCGGTACAATTCCGCTCCCTTAAAATAGTTAGGCTAGACCTGACGAGTTCTTTAGAAGGAAAAATATGGAAAAAATTCGTTTGAAATTGAAAGCTTATGATCATCGTGTTCTCGATCGTTCAGTAGCATCAATCGTTGAGGCTGTAAAGCGTACTGGCGCACAAATTCGTGGTCCGATCCCTTTACCAACAAAGATTCGTAAATATACAGTATTGAAATCTGTTCACGTTAACAAAGATTCTCGTGAGCAATTCGAAATTCGTATGCACGCTCGTTTAATAGATATCGTTTCTGCTACGCCGGAAACTGTTGATTCTTTAATGAAGCTTGATCTTGCACCTGAAGTGGACGTTGAAGTTCGCTCTATGGATAAGTAAGGAGAGGTCGTGGAATTTATTGTTGAAAAAATCGGTATGAGCCGTACTGTCACAGTACCTAGTAAACCTGTTACTTTATTAAAAGTAAAAGAAGCTAAAGTATGTGAAGTTAATGATGGGATTGCTATTGTTGCGTATAACGATGGTAAAAAAATGAATAAATCTATAGAAGGTCAACAAAAGAAATATTCTTTGTCTTCTGAGTTTAATCGTTTTGTTACAATGAGTGTTTCTAACGTTGAAGCTGGTGATTTAGATCTTAGCCCACTTGCTGAGGCAAAAGTGCTAAAAACATCTTTCACAACAAAAGGTCGTGGTTTCTCTGGTGTTATGAAACGTTGGAACTTTGCTGGTGGTCCAGGTGGTCACGGTTCACGTTTCCACAGACTAGTAGGTTCAATCGGTAATGCTGAATGGCCAGGTCGTGTACAACCAGGTAAGAAAATGCCAGGTCAATACGGTAATGTTAAAGTTACTGTAAAAAATGAAATTATCTCTTACGACGCTGAAAATGGTGTACTTGCTGTAACTGGATCTGTTCCGGGTGCTAACGGTGCATTAGGTCGTGTAAAGGTTGCTAAATAATGAGCGCTATAGTACTTAATGAAAAATTTGAAAAAGCATCTGAGTTAGCATTACCAGAGAGTTTTAGTGGAATTAATTCACACAACTTATATCTTTACGTAAAGTCTTACCAAGCAGCATTACGTGCTAATACTGCTTCTACTAAGACTCGTTCAGAAGTAAGCGGTGGTGGTAAAAAACCATGGGCTCAAAAAGGTAAAGGTGGAGCACGTGCTGGTTCACGTCGTTCACCTGTATTTGTTGGCGGGGGTCAAGCTTTCGGTTCGAAAAACAACCGTAACTATGATCTTAAAGTTAACAAAAAACAAAAGAAACTAGCTCTAAAATTTGCTTTAGATGCGCTTGCTACTCAAGGTAAACTATTTATCGTTGATAGCATAGAAGTTGCTTCTGGAAAAACAAAAGACGCAAAAGCGATATTTAACGCTCTTGGTCAACGTGATGCATTGTTTGTAAAATCTATCTTAGATGAGCAAACATTCCTAGCATTCCGTAATATTCAGTCTGCTTATTTGATTGAAGAAAACGAGTTGAATGCATTCTTAGCTGCAACTTATCGCTCAGTAGTGATAGAAAAAGCGGTTTGGGAAAATCTTGTAAGAGAGGCTGAATAATGGCAGATATTACAGATATCAAATCAATTTTATATACAGAAAAGACTCTTGGTCTTCAAGAAGATGGTGTAATCGTAGTACAAACATCTCCTCGTATGACTAAAACTGGTCTTAAAGAGGTGTTTAGAGAGTATTTCGGAATCGTTCCGACTCGTATAAACTCACTAAACCAAAGCGGAAAAGTTAAACGTTTCCGTGGTGTCGCTGGTAAACAAAACGATTTCAAAAAGTTTTATGTTAAATTACCAGAGGGTGCACAAATAGAAAGTTTGGCGGTATAAGATGGCAATTAAAACTTATAGACCAATAACACCAAGTCGTCGTTTCTATACAAACGTTGACAGCAGTGACATTACTGCTAAAGCAAGTGTTCGTTCATTATTAGTAAAACTTCCTGCTCACGCTGGTCGTAACAACAATGGTCGTATCACTTCACGTCATAAGCAAGCCGGTGCTAAAAAACTGTACCGTATTATAGATTTCAAACGTAACAAGTTTGATATCCCTGGAACAGTAGCAGCTATCGAGTATGATCCATACCGTAACTGTCGTATTGCACTAATCAACTATGCTGATGGTGAAAAACGTTATATCCTTCAACCAAAAGGTCTAAACGTAGGTGATGTTATTTCATCTGCTGAATCAGGTCTTGACGTTAAAGTCGGTAACGCTATGAAACTAATGAACATTCCTGTGGGTACAGTTGTACACAACATCGAACTAAAACCTGGTAAAGGTGGTCAAATGGTTCGTTCAGCTGGTACAAGTGCACAGATCATGGGTCGTGACGGTAAATATGTTTCACTTCGTATGCCATCTTCTGAGATGCGTTTAGTTTTAGGTGAGTGTATTGCTACTGTCGGTACAGTTGGTAATGAAGAGTATTCAAACGTTGTTATTGCAAAAGCTGGTCGTTCTCGTCACATGGGTATCCGTCCTCAAACTCGTGGTTCTGCGATGAACCCAATTGATCACCCGCATGGTGGTGGTGAAGGTAAAACGAACTCAGGTCGTCATCCAGTTACTCCGTGGGGTAAACCAACGAAGGGTGCTAAAACTCGTCGTAAAAAAGCTAGTGATAAACTTATTATTACTCGCCGTAAATCTAATCCGAAGAGGTAGTTAAATGGCAAGAAGTGTAAAAAAAGGTCCATTTGTTGATGACCATTTAATGAAAAAAGTTGTTACTGCTAAAGCAGCAAAAGACAACAAACCTATTAAAACATGGTCACGTCGTAGTATGATTCTTCCAGATATGGTTGGTATAACTTTTAACGTTCATAACGGACGTCAATTTGTACCAGTATATGTAACTGAGAATCATATCGGTTATAAACTTGGAGAATTTGCTCCAACTCGTACATTTAAGGGCCATAAAGGTTCTGTACAAAAGAAGGTAGGTTAATTATGGCTAGAGCATTATTAAAATTTATCCGTGTATCACCTATCAAATCACGTCTTATCGCTCGTGAAATCCAAGGTATGAATGCTGAGCAAGCTCTTGCTGCTTTAGAATTCACTCCAAACAAAGCGGCAAAAATTATTGCTAAAGTTGTTGCATCTGCAGTAGCTAACAGCGGTAACGAAGCAGAAGATTGTGTTATCACATCTTGCCGTGTTGATAATGGTCCAGTACTAAAACGTTTCCGTCCACGTGCTCGTGGTATGGCATCTGGTATTCGTAAACCAACAGCACATATCTTAGTAGAAGTAGAGGGTAAATAATTATGGGACAAAAAGTTAATCCTATTGGCCTTCGCCTTGGTATAAACCGCAATTGGGAGAGCCGTTGGTTCCCTAATTTTAAAAACGCTCCGGCGAATATAGGTGAAGATCACAAAATTCGTACATATTTGAAAAAAGAGCTTTACTATGCTGGTGTTTCTAACATCATCATCGAGCGTACAGTTAAACGTTTACGTGTAACTATTATCGCTGCTCGTCCTGGTATCATCATCGGGAAAAAAGGTTCAGATATTGAGAAACTAAAATCAAGCCTAGAAAGCTTAATCGGTAAACCTGTTTCTGTAAACATCAAAGAAGAGAAAAAAGCGCAAGCTTCAGCTCAACTTGTTGCAGAAAACGTTGCTACTCAACTAGAGCGTCGTGTTGCTTTCCGTCGTGCGATGAAGAAAGTTATGCAAGGTGCTCAACGTTCAGGTGCAAAAGGTATTAAAGTATCGGTTGCAGGACGTCTTGGTGGTGCTGAAATGGCACGTACTGAGTGGTATTTAGAGGGACGTGTTCCACTTCATACACTTCGTGCTAAGATAGATTACGGTTTTGCTGAAGCTCATACTACATACGGAATCATCGGTATTAAAGTATGGATCTTCAAAGGTGAGGTACTTACTAAAGGTATTCCTGCTGAAGCAAAAGAAGAGAAAAAAGAGTCACGTCGTCCAACTAAACGTGCTCCAAAACGCGAAAATAGCGGAAAGGCTGAATAATCATGTTGATGCCTAAGAGAACTAAATATCGTAAAGTAATGAAGGGTCGTAACCGTGGTTACGCTCGTAGTGGATATACACTGTCATTTGGAAGTATTGGATTTAAAGCTGTTGAAGCTGGCCGTATCAATTCTCGTCAAATAGAAGCAGCTCGTATCTCAGCTACTCGTCATATTAAACGTAATGGTAAGATTTGGATCAGAGTATTCCCTGCAAAACCATTAACTGCTAAGCCTCTTGAAACTCGTATGGGTAAAGGTAAAGGTGGAGTTGATCAATGGGTAATGAATATTAAACCAGGTCGTATTATATTTGAAATGGGTGGTGTAAACCATGATTTAGCACGTGAAGCGCTAACTCTTGCAATGCACAAATTACCATTCAAAACTAAAATCATAACTGCGGAGATGAACAATGAAATATTCTGATTTAGCAGGAAAGAGTGCAGCTGAGCTTCAAGTAATGCTTAAAGAGAAAAAAACTGAGCTGTTTACTTTGAAAATAAAACAAAAAATGATGCAATTAACTAATACTAGCGAACTTCGTGTTGCTAAAAAAGATATTGCACGTATCAACACTGCGCTTAGCGCAATGAAGTAAGGGTTGGTAATGACACATAAACGTGAAATTCAAGGTAATGTAATTAAGATATCTGGTGACAAAACTGTATCTATTCTAGTAGAACGTCGTGTAATGCACCCGAAATATCACAAAGTTGTTAAACGTTTCAAAAAGTACCTAGTACATGATGAGCGTAACGAACTTAAGGTTGGTGATGAGATCATAGCGGCTGAATGTCGTCCATTATCAAAAACTAAATCTTATAGATTGAAAAGCATTGTATCAGGAGCGCAGTTATGATTCAAAGTTTTACTCGTCTTAATGTTGCGGATAATACTGGTGCAAAAGAGATAATGTGTATCAAAGTACTTGGCGGATCTAAAAGACGCTACGCTACTGTTGGTGATGTTATCGTTGCTTCAGTAAAGAAAGCTATACCGACTGCTAAAGTTAAAAAAGGTGCGGTTGTTAAAGCTGTAGTTGTTAGAACTAAAAAAGAGGTACATCGTGAAAACGGTTCACTAATTCGTTTCGATGATAACGCAGCTGTTATCTTAGATGCAAAACGTGAGCCAATTGGTACTCGTATTTTCGGACCAATCAGTCGTGAAGTACGTTATTCTGGTTTTATGAAAATCGTATCTCTTGCGCCGGAGGTTGTGTAATGGCAAAATTTAATTTCAAAAAAGGTGATACTGTAGAGATCATCGCTGGTGACGATAGAGGCACTAAAGCGGAAGTTCTAGCAGTTATGCCAAAGAAAAACAAAGTAATTGTACAGGGTTGTAAAATAGCTAAAAAAGCTATCAAACCTACAGAAGACAATCCAAAAGGCGGCTTTTTAAATAAAGAGATGCCAATTGATGCGTCAAATGTACGTAAAGTGGAGGCATAATTCATGGCACGTTTAAAAGAAAAATATCTTTCTCTAAAACCAGAGTTACAAAAAGAGCTTGGAATCGAGAACGTAATGAACGTTCCTGCGGTTGAAAAGATCATGATAAGTGTTGGTGCTGGTTTTGCAATGAAAGACAACAAACTTATTCAAAACATAGAAGATACTATAACAGCAATCGCTGGACAACGTGCTACTACTGTAATCGCTAAAAAATCTGTTGCAGGTTTTAAAGTACGTGAAGGTATGCCGGTTGGTGTTAAAGTTACATTACGTGGTGAAAACATGTATAACTTCCTTGACCGTTTAATATCTATAGCTCTTCCACGTGTGAAAGACTTCCGTGGTGTTGCTCGTAACGGTTTTGATGGTCGTGGTAACTACAACTTTGGTTTGCAAGAACAACTAATCTTCCCAGAAGTTAGTTATGATTCTGTAATGCAAATCCATGGTATGAACATCACAATTGTAACTACTGGTTCAGATGATAAGCATGCATTTGCTTTATTAGCTAAACTTGGTATGCCTTTTGCAAAAGGAAGAGAATAATGGCTAAGAAGTCGATGATCGCGAAAGCGAAAAGAACTCCTAAATTCAAAGTTCGTGGTTATACACGTTGTCAGATCTGTGGTCGTCCACACTCTGTACTTCGTGATTTTGGTATTTGTCGCGTTTGCTTTAGAAAAATGGCAAATGAAGGGTTAATCCCAGGCGTTAGAAAGTCTAGCTGGTAATCATCAGCTGGAAACTTCTTACTGCTTAATAGCAACAAGGAAAATTAAATGATTAATGATTTAATCGCAGATGCGTTAACTCGTATCCGTAATGCAGCTATGCGTAGACTTGATGTAACAACTTTAGTTCACAACAAATCAGTTGAAGCATTAGCAAACATATTAGTAGAAAAAGGTTATATTGAAAGTTGTAACGTTGTTGAAGACGGCGTTAAAAAAACTATCAATGTTGTTTTAAAGTATGATGAAAATGGTAAAACTGTAATCAACGAACTTAAACGTGTATCTAAACCAGGTCGTCGTGTTTATAAACCGGCATCTGAGATCAAACGTTTCAAAAACGGTTACGGAACAATCATAGTAAGTACATCAAAGGGCGTAATTTCTAACGATAAAGCTATGGAGCTTAACGTTGGCGGTGAAGTTCTTTGTACAGTATGGTAGGAGGTAGAAGATGAGTCGTATTGGAAAAAATCCTGTAGAATTTTCTTCAGATATCAATGTTAAAGTTGATGGGCCTGTTATCACTTTTACAAAAGGCAAAAACAGTGTTGATCTAGATACTAAAGGAAATGTTGGTATCGCTGTTGAAGGTAACACTTTAACTTTTAGTTCAAACTCTGATGCTCGTGAAGACCGTGCATTTTGGGGAACATACCGTGCATTAGCGGCAAACATCGTAACTGGTTTAACAACTGGATACACTAAATCTTTAGAGATCAATGGTGTTGGTTACCGTGCTGCTGTTAAAGGTAATGTACTAAACCTACAACTTGGTTTTTCTCATGACATCGATTTCCCGATTCCTGCTGGAGTTGAGATCACTGTCGATAAAAACGTTATTACTGTAAAAGGTATAGACAAACAACAAATCGGTCAAATATGTGCTGAGATCCGTGCATTCCGTCCGCCAGAGCCTTACAAAGGTAAAGGTGTTAAATATGTTGGTGAAGTTATCGTGCGTAAAGCCGGTAAAACTTCTAAGAAATAAGGGAGGTAGATAGATGAATGCTAAAGTTATGAAACAGAAATTGGCAAAGCGTATTCAACGTAAGCGCCGTATCCGTTCAAAAATATCTGGTGATACTACACTTCCTCGTGTTTCTGTATTCCGTTCAAATAGATATTTGAGTGCACAAGCTATTGATGATACTAATTCAACAACATTGGCGGCTATTCACTCAAAAGCAAATGGTCTTCGTGCAAACAAAGACGGTGCTGCTGCGTTAGGTGCTGCATTTGCTGCGACACTTAAAAAAGCTGGTATCACTGCAATTGTTTTTGATCGTAATGGTTACCAATATCACGGCGTTGTAGCTGCGTTTGGTGAAGCACTTCGTGCAAACGAAATTAAGTTCTAGGGGTCATGATGGAAATCAATAGAGAAGATTTTGAAGAATCAATCGTAAATATTGGTCGTGTGACCAAAGTTGTTAAAGGTGGTAGACGCTTTCGTTTTACTGCACTAATCGTTGTCGGTAACAAAAACGGTACTGTCGGTTATGGTGTAGGTAAAGCTAAAGAGGTTCCAGACGCTATTCGTAAAGCTGTTGATAATGCATTTAAAAACTTAACTACTGTTAAGATTAAAGGTTCTACAATAGCTCACGATATTGAGCATAAATATAACGCTAGTCGTGTTCTTTTGAAGCCAGCTTCAGAAGGTACTGGTGTTATCGCCGGTGGAGCTGCTCGTCCAGTTCTTGAGTTAGCGGGTATCCAAGATATCTTGACTAAATCAATCGGTTCAAACAATCCAAATACTTTGGTACGTGCTACAATCGAAGCTCTATCAAAAATTAAAGGATAATAAATGGCATTAGAAAACTTAACTCCTGCTGCTGGTTCTATTTCTAACAGAAAAAGAATAGGCCGCGGTCAAGGAAGTGGTACAGGTAAAACTGCCGGTAAAGGTAACAAAGGTCAAAAAGCTCGTACAGGTTACAGTAGAAAACGTAACTTCGAGGGTGGACAACAGCCTTTAGCTCGCCGTCTACCGAAAATCGGGTTTACAGTACAAAACCAAAAACCATATGTAATCAATGTAGAGCGTGTAACTGCTGTTGCTGAGCTTGCAGAGATCACTATGGAAACTATCCGTTCTGTACATAAACTTGGAAAATCTGTTGTTAGAGTGAAACTAGTTGGTTCTACTGCTAAAGATTTAGCATCTAAAATCAAAGACGAAAACGTTTTAACTACAGGTAAATAATTGTGAACAAAAATCTCGTAAATAAGATACTTATTACGGTTGGTTTTTTATTCATATACCGCTTACTGGCATACGTGCCAGTACCTGGTGTTGATGCATCTGTCATCGCCTCTTTCTTCGATAACCACAGCAATGATGCTTTAGGTCTTATGAATATGTTCAGTGGTAACGCTGTTCAACGTCTGTCTATTATCTCTCTTGGAATCATGCCTTATATTACCGCTTCTATTATTATGGAGCTTCTTGCGGCGACATTCCCTAACCTGGCTCAAATGAAAAAAGAGCGTGACGGTATGGTGAAATATATGCAGATCATTCGTTATGCGACTATCGTAATCACAATCGTTCAAGCTATCGGAGTAAGTATAGGTTTACAAAGTATGACTGGACCAAGCGGAAATAGTGCTATCTTAATAGATCATAACACATTCCTTTTATTGTCTGCAGTTTCTATGCTTGCCGGAACTATGCTTCTTATGTGGATAGGAGAACAGATAACTCAAAGCGGTATCGGAAACGGTATATCTTTAATTATCTTTGCTGGTATCGTATCAGCTATTCCTACTGCTATAGGACATACATTTACAATGATCAATACAGGTGAGATGAGTTTTATCACTCTTATCGCTGTTGTTGCTCTAATCCTTGGAACAATAGGTGTAATCATATATGTTGAGCTTGGAGAGCGTCGTGTACCTGTTACATACGCTAAAAAGACTATGATGCAAAATCAAAACAAACGTGTGATGAACTATATTCCGATCAAAGTGAATCTATCAGGTGTTATTCCTGTTATCTTTGCTAGTGCGATACTTATGTTTCCGATGACAGTGCTTTCAAGCAGTCAGAATCCTACAGTACAAGCAGTAGCGGATTTCATGAGTCCTGGTAGTTACTTCTTTGAATTTTTAACATTTTTGTTTGTTGTGTTCTTTGCGTTCTTTTACTCATCGATCACATTCAATGCAAAAGATATATCTGAGAATTTAAAACGTCAAGGCGGCTTTATCCCTGGTATCCGTACCGGTGAAGCAACTAAAAACTTTTTAAATACGACAGCTAGCAACCTTACTTTTACAGGTGCTCTTTACTTAGGTCTAGTGGCGACACTGCCTTTTATGATCATCAAAGGTATGGGTGTTCCGTTTTACTTCGGTGGAACGGCAGTACTGATCGTTGTTCAAGTCGCACTTGATACGATGAGAAAGATTGAAGCTCAGATATATATGAGTAAATACGAAACTCTAAGCGCGGTTGGCTTGTAAAAATGGCAATTGCTCTTAGAAAACCTCAAGAGATAGAAAAACTTCGAGCCGCTAACAAGATTGTTGGCGGCGCTTTAAAACTTCTTCAAGAAAATACAAAAGTCGGAATTTCATTAAAAGAGTTAGATGCTATGGCTGAAGATTATATCAGAAGTCACGGTGCAAAACCATCTTTTAAAGGTCTGTACGGTTTTCCAAATGCCGTGTGTACATCTTTAAATGAGGTTATAATTCACGGGATCCCGTCTGACTATAGACTGCAAGAGGGTGACACTATCGGCTACGATATCGGCACTGAACTTGACGGTTATTTTGGAGATGCAGCGATCTCTGTCGGTGTTGGCAAGATAAGTGCAGAGGACGAGGCGTTGATCGCATGTGCGAAAGACAGCTTGTATTATGCTATTGAAAACATCAAAGAGGGGATGCGTTTTAAAGAGTTGTCTCTTTTACTTGAGAACTTTATACTCGATAGAGGCTTTGTTCCTCTAAGAAATTTTTGCGGTCACGGTATCGGCAAAAAACCTCATGAAGAGCCAGAGATTCCAAACTATCTTGAGGGAGGCAATCCCAAAGCTGGTCCAAAAATCAAAAATGGTATGGTTTTTTGTATAGAACCGATGATATGTCAAAAAGAGTCAAAGCCTATTATCTTAGATAACGGCTGGGATGTAGTTAGTACCGACGGTTTACGCGGTTCACATTATGAGCATACTGTCGCTGTAGTTGGTGGCAAGGCTGAAATTTTATCTCTACCATAAGAGAAACAAGGATTTAAAGATGGCAAAATCAGATGTTATCGAGGTTGATGGCAAGATTGTTGAAGCTTTACCAAATGCAACATTTCGTGTAGAGCTTGATAATGGTCACATTATCTTGTGTCATATCGCTGGAAAGATGCGTATGCACTATATAAAGATATTACCGGGTGACCGTGTAAAACTAGAACTAACTCCATACAGTCTAGATAAAGGTCGTATTACTTATAGATATAAGTAATTGTTACTCCTTACATGTAAGCTTTTATACCCAAAAGGCACTTTGCATGTAAGGTCTTACTTCTTAAATAGTTCCCACTTAAAACGCTCCATCGGAGTATCATCACTATTTCCCCACTCCCTTAACGAAGCATCATAGAGTTTAGCATTTTTAAAACCCAGATGACTGTAAAGAATATACCAGTTCATAGAAGCCTGTAACCCACCGGTACAGTAAAGTATCACTTCATCATCACTGTTTAGTCCGTATCCGGTTAAAAAGATCTCTTTTAGTTCATCATCAGAGCGCAGAGTCTCATCTTTTAAAAACTTATCTCCCCAAAAACTCGACATAGCACCTTTAATGTGTCCTGCACGTTTTACACCTTTTGAAAGTGCTGTCCCATAGTATAGACCGGTCGGACGTGCATCTAGCATAGCGACTTTGCCTATGCTGTTTTTTACATAGTCAATATCGACTAGGATATTTGGATTGTATTCTGCTGTAAAGTTCCCTTTACGTGCAGAGACAGTGTCTGTTGACGATAAAAGATTGCTTTGGAATGTCCATGCCAAGTATCCGCCGTCTAAAATAGATATATTTTTCGCACCGTTTACTATAAGGGCGAGTGCGACATAGCTCTCTTGCAGGAGTTCTTTTTCATTACCGTGTCCATATATTACTATCTCAGAATCATTATTTATACCGAGTGATTGAGCCAGTTTTTCTATCTCATTTGAGGATTTCATGATCTGGTATGAGCCGACTTTATTTCTAAATTTTGCAATATCTACCTGCAGGGCATTATTTATGTGCCCTTTTTTATATGTTTTATAGTCAGTAACGTCTAGAAGAACTAAGTTTGAGTCGTTTATCTTTTGTTGAAGTTCACTTACGGATATGAACCCCTGTGATGCGAAAAGAGTGAAAGAAAAAAATAGTAATGCTAAAAATAGCTTCATTAAAATTTACCGCCGTTTCTAAACTCTGCTATCTCAGATTCAACCATCTCGTTGATCATGATCTTGTAGAGTTTAGATATAAGGTTTGGAGAAAGATTAAGCGAAAGGGCTTTACTGCGTACTTTTTGTATAACGGCATCGACGCGTTCTGGAGCTTTTACCTCTTCGACACTCTCTTTAAAAGAAGCTGCTTGATGAATATAGCGGTTTCTTTTTGCTATGAGTTCGACAATTTGATCGTCCAGTTTATCTATCTCTTCTCTTACCTCTTCGAGTGAAGAACATTGTTTAATACTCATTTTTAATCCTTGATTAAGCTATTTATGAAAATATGGACTTTAACGGTATCTTATCCGATAAAATATAAAAAAAACTGTAAAAAGATATATTATTTTTTTTATTAACACTACTGTAACTATTTTTGTGTAAAATTTTACTAATCCTTAAAATTCAAAGCTTGATCTAAAAGTGATACGTCCCCAATATCACTTTTAGTGATTTAAGATTTTCAACTTCTTATTTATCAGATCCCTTTCAGTAGAATCAGTTACTTTTGTCTCATAAAACTTCATCCAGTTTATTACAGCTTTTTTATACCCGTAAAATGATGCTTCATCGATGATATTTTTTATACTTTTGGGATCCAAATACTCTCTGATCAAAGAAGCAGCTACCATCTTCGAGACTATGTCATCCATCTTCTCTAACTCTTTTTGAGCATTTATATACTCTTTTTTCTGTACATATTCTGAAAAGTCCTGATACCTTGACGGCAGATTTTTTATATCATCTTTGGTGATCTTGTTTTGTAAGAATAGGGAGTAGCTGCGGAGTTCATCGGATGTTACAAGATCATCTAACTCTTTGTACTTCTTACAGTCGTCATCTTCTAAAACGCTTACATGTAAGGCACATTCACTGAGATAAATCCTCGCTAGTGTATTTAGGTCTGCACTTTGTTTTGCATATTTTACGGCACGTTTCATATCTGTGTTTGCCAGATTGTCTTCACCTTTGAGATAGTATTTTTTATAGCTCTCATAGGCGTTGATGCTATTTATCTGCCAATCATTTTTTGGTGTCGTAAAAGAGCAGGCACTGAGTAAAAGAAGGCTGCATGCAAGGAGGATATATCTTATCATGGTAGCACGACCTCGCTTTTTTTATCGTCTTGGAGCAGGGCGTCTACTTTGTCCATTACTTTATTTGTCTTGTCGATGCCTATCACTATCTGCTCTTTTATAGTTGTCAAGTCTTTGTTGTAACCGCCGACAGCCTTTACAGTACCGTCTAGTGTTTTTAGTTTTTGCTGTATGTCTTTCATGATGATGTTTAGGTTTTTTAGTGCTTCGCTGGAAGGTTTCACTATACTGTCGTCAAGTCCGCCCATGATCTTGTCTAGTTTGATGCTGATCTCATGGATCTGCTTCATAGTCTTTTGTGTGTCGTTTAAAGAAGCTATAAGCGCATCGGTACTGTTTTGATCACCTGTTATGCTTGTAAGCAGCGATTTATTGTGTGCAATACGGCTCGTGAAAGTATCGATGTTCTTCATCGTATGCACAAGTTCACCGCTATCGCTTGAGAGCCTTGAGGTGATAGCTTCGATATTGTCGATGATCTTGATCATCTTCGTGATAGCAGGTTGAAGTTTTGTGATCATATCGTTGATATCGTCGCTTTCTAACAGTTCTAAGGTCGAGTTTGGTTTTAAAGGGGTGTTGCCTACTGTTGTCAAGACTTCTATATGCGGAGATCCGATAAGCGGTTTTACCAGCAGAAGCATAGAGTAGTCGCAAACCCATTTGCTGTTTTCTTTTGCGACTGAAAACACAAGATGGACATTGCCGTCATCGGTGAGTTTTATGTCATCGATAGTTCCTATGTCAAAACCGGAATATGAAAGAGGCATACCGACTTTAAACGGAGCCGCACTTGCAGCATAAAAGTTATAGCTGTATCTTTTTTCAAAAGCGCCTTTCTCTTTTAAGATAAGGTAGAAAAAAATGGTTAAAACGCTTATAAGAAGAATAACGAAGATACCGACTGCAAGCTTCATCCGACTATATTGCATGAATCTCCCTCGTAATTTGACTGATTGTTTTTCATATCTACTATTATTATATCTTTTTTTATGTCCAGTTTATAGATAATTTCCGCTATATCTTTTATACTGGTCAGTGTCGTGATAAAGCTAAAGGGTGTGACGATCACGATCCTTTTACAGTCACCTACCATCGCACGCAGCAGCATGGCGCAGAAGATCTCGAACTCACTGCATTGGGGAGCTCTTTTATGAGCTATATCCTCCAATGAGATGAGTTTTAAAAGCTCTAATGCTTCCGCTTCTGCTTTTACCACCTGTTTATGGGCATGAACCTCTTGTATAATGGCGATGTTTTCTATGATATCAAGGTTTGATATAAGAGGGATATGCTCTTTGATTATAGTCGCATCCAAAAGCGAGTTTACATACTCTTCCAGTTCACTGTAATGATGAAACAGTTTTATATTAATTGCAGAAGTAATGATAACACCTCGATAAAAAAGATAGCGATAAAGAGCTTAACCATACCGTTTAAGACGGAGATAGGGATGGCACTGTAACTTTGCAGGGTTTTTAATCCGCTGTATATGGGAATAAGCATGATAACAAATCCGAATGCAGCACTCTTTGCGACCAGGACAACTAAGTCTTTGACTTCGATGGCGCTGATAAGCATCTTGACATAGGAGTTCATATCCATTCCCATATAAAACAGTGTAAAAATGTACCCGCTGCTCAGCATGATGATCGCAAATATCAGGGAGAGTGAAGTGACACTTATCATCCCGGCAAATATTCTCGGGATAAAAAGATAGTCGATAAGATCGATCTTAAAATGCTCAAGTGTCGCTAGTTCATGGTTTACTTTCATAACTGCTATCTCAGTGTTTACGGCCGTACTTGAGCGAAGTGAGATAAGAAGGGCGGTAAAAAACGGGGCAAACTCATCAAGTGTGAAGTTGATGATAATGGAACCTATCTGGTCTTGAAGAGAGTACTCAAATGCTAAAGAGACGACGAAACCGATAATGATAGAACCAAATAAAAATGCTAAAAATATGAAAAAAGGGATGATCTCGACGGCGGTAAAGTATATCTGTTTTGTGAGTACCATGATCATCGCAGGATTGTAGCTTTTTGGTCTTAACATATGGACCATACAGATGACAGCAAATTTCATCGCCTCATAAATCGACGAACCGCCTCTTATAGTACTGCTACCGATCTTTTCTACAAAATTTACAATCACTTTTATACACCTTTGTATAATTATGCTCTACTTTACCTTAGAATAGCGAAAAATCAGTGTTAGTAAAAGAGCCAGATAAGCAGACCGAAACCTATACTTAAGTTGAGCCAGCTGACGCCGTCTTCAAACATCATGACAAGAAGTTCATAATAGTACTGCATCTGTGTACTGTTTGGTTGCAGAAGTTGTGCATTCGCATACGCTGTTATATCTGTTCCGTAAAAAAATGCGATCACTTCAGGCAGTATAAAAAAGAGTACGACTCCTAAAAATCCCCATATAGTTTTTTGAGGCTTCATCGAAACTATCGCTTTTTTAGTAGCAGGATTCTGTGCTATTTGTCTGGCTTTTGCTTTTAGTCTTTGTTTCATCTTTCTCTTTAGTTAAATAAAAAGTTTAATTTGAAAAAGTGTTTTGAGGCTTTCCGATATGGAAACCTTGGAGATAGTCTACTTCCATCTCTTTTAGTGTCTCGACTATCTCTTCATCTTCGACGAACTCTGCAACTGTTTGTACATTCAGCTCTTTGGCAAGCGTCAAGATACTATGGACAAATGCACGATCCTGCTTGTCTTTATTGATATTTATAATAAACTCGCCGTCGATCTTCAGATAATCAATAGGGAATTTTTTGATGTAATGAAATGATGAGAATCCCGAACCGAAGTCATCGATTGCAAACTTATAACCTGCTAGTTTGAGATTGATGACGAATTTTTCTAATATAGAAAAGTTCTTGACCGTTTCTCTCTCTGTTATCTCAAAGACGATATTCTCTTTTGAGATGTTGTATTTTGTCACCAGTTTTGTTATAGAATCTGCGTAGTTTCCGACGATCAGAGATTTTGGAGAGAGATTGATAAACAGGATTCCCTCATAGTTCTCTTCATTGATCTTTTTGAAAGCATTTTCAATAACCATCAGGTCCATTCTGTTTATCATACTCATGCTTTCGGCAACTTCGATAAATTCGTAAGCAGGTATGATCCTGCCGTCGATCTCAATACGCATCAGAAGTTCATGTATCTCGACCTTACCGCTTTTTGTGGTACGAATAGGCTGAAAATATGGAACGATACGATTGTTTGTCACGGCATCGACAAGGAGTGCCGATTTCGCTTTTTGCTCTTTTACAACAGATAAGATGTCGTCACCAGAAGGTATCCTGACAGCATTTTTACCCTCTTCTTTTGCTTTGTACATCATACTGTCCGCGATCAGGAACAGTTCTTTTTCTGTTTTCGCGTGATCCGGATATATTGATACACCTATGGAAGCTGTAACACCAACATAGCTGCCGTCCGTGCCTAAAAGTTTATAGCTTTCTATTGCATCGACGATCTTATGTGCTATGGCTAGGGCACCTTTGAGATCACATTCCGGAAGAATAATAGTAAACTCATCTCCTCCGTAACGTGAAAGGATGTCTTCATCTCTTTTGTTTTCATTTAAAAGTCTGGCGAACTCTTGGAGGAAGATATCCCCGAATGCATGACCATAACGGTCATTGATCGGTTTAAAGTTATCACAGTCTATGACTAAAAGTGCAAACGGGTATTGATGATGATTTGATCTTTTCATCTCATATTCCAGAAGATCTGTAAATATTCTTTGATTAAACAGACCGGTCAACGGATCATGCGCTGCATAATACTCAAGATCATTTGTATACTTGTTGATAGCTTTAACCGAACCGACAAGGTTCGCCATAGTCGTTAAAATACTGTCGATAACAATGTGTTTGATAGGGTCTACCGCAATATCCGACTGAACGCTGAGACCTACTATCCCGCCGATCTTCGGTGTGTCTAAAAAGAGTGATTTGGTCCTGTGTGCAAAACTCTCGTAGTGAGAACTGTTTATACATCTGTTGTGCTCGGATATATTGTGACGGATGCTGTAGTCCGTGTATCCTAAAAAGTGCTCGGTCTGTCTGACCTCTTCACGCACATACTGCTCAAACTTCTCTTTTACCGATGGTTCAGGGATACCAAACCAAAATATATCGACTTCGAACTGATCATCACCGACTCTAAAGATCGTCATAAGCGTGTATGTAGGCATTACCTGATTTATATCACTTAACAACTCACCTATATAATCACGCCAGTCTTTTACTACATCCGATGTGATAATAAACTTGTCAAGAAGCTGCACCTCAAACTCTAGAAGGTCTTTATCGACAGCGATCGTCTTCAGCTTTTCTGCCAACAAGTTTACATTTGCAATGATCTGGTTTACTTCTTCAAATTTCAGATCGATATCTGTAGAGTCGAACTGTTTAAAGTCATTTATAGAGTTGATATTTTGTACTTTATTGTTAAATAGTTTAAGTGAATTTGTTATTTTTGCTGTCGTGTATCTTGATGCGACAAAAGCTGCAAGTGCAAACAGCGGAAGAACGATCAAGAAGAAATAGACATACTCTAAAAAGGTCTCTTTGATAATATTGATCAGATTTTGCTGAACCTCAATGACGCCGAGCGTATCACCGACTTTTGCGTTGACATGGCATCTCAGACACTCGTTTCTTGCATTTAAAGGTAAAAGGTTTCTGAGGTTCCCGTCTTCGCTTATACTTTCTTTCTTTCCGGTTAAAAGAGCACGCTCGATTATGGCGTCTTTTTTGTTTTCACTAACGGTTCCGAAAAGTTCTTTGACAAGATCGCCTCTATAGATGTTGATCACATAGTTTGAGTCGTTAAAGTTCTCTCTTAGTGAGTACATAAACTCATTAAGATCATCTCTGCTCCATCCTTTTTTCATGACCTGATACATGGATGTGAAGACTTGGTTTGAAACCGCATTCGCGTGTTTGATAGCATTCTTTTCAGCTAGAGAAGTATGAAGATATGTCGTAAAAATAAATATCAGGACAAAAAGTGATGATAAAAGAATTATATTGATCATAAATATAAAATTTTTTAATGTTTTTGGCATAATGATTCCTAGGTTATATTGGTCGATAGTATATCAAAAAAGTTGTTTTTTATTGTGTGGAAAGAGATTTGAAAAGCCTATAATCGATAATTTAATAAAGAAGTTGATAAAAAGTTGATAATCAATTTTTTAAAAGGATTACTTAATAAATATGTTTTCAGTAGCTACCTTATATCCTTGATTAGAATAATTTTTAATCAAGTTCGCATTGCCGGCTTTCTTTCTTATATTGCTTATAATACTTGTCAATGTATTTCTGTTCATATACATATTATCCCAGACATAATTTTCGATCTCATCATAGCTGACGATTCTATTACTGTTTTGAATCAGATATGAAAGGAGCTTATTCTCTTTTGTAGTAAGTTCTATATGTTTATCTTTATGGATGAGTAGACTATTGTGAGGCTCAAATGAGATCTTATCTTCCATGAAATAGATTATGCGCATTGTATTTACAATATCTTCAAGGGCTTTTTCCATATCTTCTAATTGGATCGGTTCAAAAAGCAGTGTTACGTTATTTGCGCAATCAGAATTGGATATCGCATCTCGAAGTGCTTCGGAAGCAAGGATTAAAAAGGCAGCTTCTGTATCTACTTGTTTGATTTTTTTGATTATATCTTCACATAAGTGATAATCTTCAACAACGTGTATCATCACAACATTAGGTTTTATCTCTAAATAATGCTTCAATGAGTCTTTATAGTCGGTAATATGGACACGATCGCACAGTAGTTCAAACGGCATAACATGATAATCGTGTTCTACTCCCTTTTCAACTATATAAAGTATTTTTATTAGGTGCAGTTTGTTTTTTGGCTCAATATTCATAATTAGTATTCTCTTATTGTATAAAATGTATTAAATAAAATGGATCTGGTTACGCCCATTATGCTTCGCTTGATAAAGTGCGTCATCTACACGTTTAAAAATATCTTTGACAGTATCATCTGCTTTTGGAAGAGTGATCCCAAGACTAATAGTGACCTTACTGACATGATCAAAAAGAGAAGCTTCGACACTGACTCTTATCTTTTGTGCTACTGCGATCACTTCATCCTTGTTGCTAAGTCCGGGAGCGAGGATCATAAATTCTTCACCGCCCCATCTTGCAAATATATCGCTTCTTCTAATCTTTGAATCGATCACTTCACATATACTTTTTAAGATCCTGTCACCTGCATCATGGCCGTAGTTGTCGTTTATATCTTTAAAATGATCGATGTCTATCATTATAAGAGCAAATGTACTATTATAGCGTTTTAATTTATCTACCTCTGCCTCGATAACTTCGAGAAATTTTTGCCGATTATAGATGCCGGTCAAAAGGTCGGTTGTCGCTTGCTGATGGAGATCATGTTCTAATGCAATCCGATCAGAGATATCTTTTCCGGTAGCTACATAGTATTGGATATTTGACTTTTCATCTGTAATGGGAGATATTGTTTCAGCTTCATGGTAGATGGTTCCGTCTTTTTTTCTATTTATAAAAACACTGCTGTACGTTTGACCGTTTTGAATAGTCTGCCAGAATTTTTTATAAAAGAGATCGTCATGTTCACCGGACTTGAACATTCGCGGTGTCTGTCCGATGGTTTCTTCCAAGGTATAACCTGAGTGCTTTAGCAGAGCATCGTTTGCAAAGAGTATGACTCCGCTAGAATCAGTGATGCGGACCATATCATCTGTCTGTTTCACTGCTTGAGTCAAGATACTCATGTTGTGAAGCTCTTGTAATGAATAGTTCGAAACATTGGAAATAGTCTGCTTCATGATACTTTGAAATCTTTTTTCACTATGGATGAGTTGCCGTTCGACTGTTCGTTTTTCTGTTATATCTTTGATGATAGTAAAAAAATTGACAGCATTGTCTGCATCATCTCTTTCAATGATCGTATGAACGTCTACCCAGCGAATATCGCCGTTAAAAGAGATAATGCGATACATCTGGTTAAAACAATCTATGTGCGGTTTGTTTTTATTGGTCTGTATTTCCAGTATGACACGATTGCGGTCTTCATGGTGAATTATCTGGATATATTGTTTTGTATTATTTAAAAAATCTTCTTGTGTGTAACCGAATTGCTGAATGTTCTTTGAAACATAGTTTAAACTCCACTCTTTATCTATTATCCACGATAGAAATATAAAGGAAGAGCCGTTAATAAAAGGATTAAATCTTTCAAAATCTTTTTCTTGGGTACCTGCATTTTGTGTTTTCATCAATTATCTGTTTCCTATTATAGAACAACATTATTATCATCATAACTATTTTATTTATACACGACTATTATTAATTATCGCATTTTTTTCTCAATATATTCTCAATAAACATAGATTGTATCTAGTTTTTAACATTTTTAAATTGAAATTGTTAATTTTATGCACTCACTTATTTGTAAATATTATTTCGGTGCTATACTATTGCTTTGTTTAGGTATTAGAATGTGTTCATAAGAAACTGACAAAGGGGTGTTTATGCTTATAGAGATGTTTACAGATTACATTCGTAATCGCAAAGATTTAAGAGAGTATGTAGAAAAACGTAAAACGATTCACGAACGCGGTGAATTTAATGATGCTGCACTTATAACGGTACAAGAAAATCTGGAGAGGTTAAAGGCAGAAAATCCGGATATATATGAAAAGATGTATGAGGTACTTGAAGAGGTATTTGAAAGAAATGTAGGACAAGTCGTTGATTATCCGCTTGATTTTGCACGCGAGATATTAAAGATGTATAAAAACAGACCTGTCGAAACGATCTACGAAGAGTACAAAGAGGTTCTTGAACATAAATACCAGACGATGAGCTGAATTATTTATCTTCATGATGATGCTTTGAGCCTAATGCCAAAAGAGCATCATCCCTTTTTGTAAGTTGTATCCTTCGCTGATAAGTAACGGTGGATATAGTTTTTTCTTCATTTAACTTTATAATTTTCTATCCATACGCCATATTAGTTTTTTATGTTTTTTTTTATTTTTTATAGATTTATGTGATTATTTTTCCAAAAAGTAGCTATAATACATAAAGTAATACAAAATAAAACAAGGAAAAACAATGTTATTACAAGAGGAAGCAGAGAACAATAAAAGATTTCTCTGGTATATTTGTATCATCAGTGCTGTTTATTTTTTGTGGTGTACAACTGAAGTCTGTCATCTCTAAGATAGAAGTTTAGAATATTTTTGCTAGTATGGAGGAGAGGAGTTGCACCTCTACATCCTAAGTTGACTATCTAATCTTTTTCATATCTTTTCATTTTTAAAATCTGCTGGATCCTTATACTCTAAAGTCGGCAAAAAGTATGCTGTGAGTAAGAGTACGACACTAAATATAAGTACAATAATCAAAGAGTATTCTGAGAAAAAATGTATGAGTTGAGGTTTTCCTAGATCAGGCCTCATTAACTCTTTTATCCATGGATAAGCAAATGTAAAAACTGCTCCTCCGACCATTCCGCCTATAACACCTACGAAAGCATCTACTCTTCCTTCTGAAACCGAGACAAAAAAAGCAGAGGGACATTTTCCCAGTATTACCAAACCTATTCCAAAAAGTATGGCTCCGATGATAAGACCACTAAGAAAAATCGGTTTTACGGAATAGCTTGCATAACCGTTTTGAACTAAAAAATAAAATCCCACACTAGAGAGTGCTACTGTTGTCATAGCCATTCTCGGGACCAAAGTGTCTTCAAATATCATAAATCCGGCCATCTTCTCAAACTTATCAAGCCTTGAATATAAAATGATCGCACCGAAGAAAAATCCGATTAGCAACACTATCCACACAGAACCGTGACCTTCATGAGCAACTACATCAAACATCTTAGAAATACTATCTATCATTTTTACAAACCTTTTTCTTATAAAAAAACCTTCCGGTAATCACACCAGTACCGAGTGCTACAATGGCAAAGATAATACCGCTAATAGCTAGTTGGCTTCCTCCTGAAAGTATATGTCCTGCATTGCATCCTCCAGCGAGTCTAGCTCCGAAAACCATTAAAAACCCTGCAATAAAACTCCAGATCATACGAGATTTTACAGAGCTGTTCTTTCTCTCCTTCCAGAGTGTCGGTATATAGCTGATATGAAATGATTTTGTGACAAAAACAGACATAAAAAGTCCGCCGAAAAATGCACCTATGAGCATTACACCTTCCCAAGCTCCCGATTTTTCTATCTCTGCGGTATACATATAATTATTAGAGTCAAGTCCGAACAGTACTGTTGAAAGATAAGCCATCCCTGTAGAAGCCCCTATCGGACGATCCGCCCCAATACTTGAAAAACTAAAAAAGAACAGCAAACTCATAGCTATTCCACCGATCCACCATGGTATTTGTCTAGGCATTGTAACTCCATCTATTTTAAATCTAAAAAACGTTAAGTTGAACTTAACGTTTTGAATTATAGATAAAAAATCTTAAAGCCGTATAAATAGAATAAAAGTTGGATTAGCAATTAAATGAATATTGAAGTGTAATTTTTAAATGAGTTTTGATTGTATTGAAAGTTTTTGAAAGTATCTACACATGATAGATGGTGAAGATGAGAAGAATTGAACCTCCACACCGTGAGGCACCAGATCCTAAGACTTACTTTGGTATCTTATACCTAGGTATATGTAGTGCTATACAGCGGCTTTTTTAGGGATTTCCTTATTTTGAAAATGATATGTAGATATATCTATTTATATACTAAACCGTACCCAAACCGTACCCTGATCTTAAATTAGGAATACATTCTCAATTAAATTGTAAAGATAGGTTGATGCGGGCAAAACTTGCTGATTGAGGATTCGCAACCGTTGGTTGAGATGGAAAAAAATCTATTGCTAAACTAAAGTTTTTCATATACCAGCTCACACCAAAGTTAACTATAGGTAAAAAGTAGGGACGCTCATAACTGTAACCGAACCGTTTACTCTCGTCATAAAGGTAAAGGTATGCAATAGCATTTAAATGAACGCCTCCGTGTATATCCCATCCTATCGAACTATTTTTTTGATCAAGTTCTATCATATCACCTTTTGAGCTATTAAATAGTCCACTCACACTTTCAAAATTATAGGGCATATTGTGTCCATAGCGTATAGAGCTGCCTACACCGGCTCCGCAGTAAAAATTACCGACATCTGCATAATAGCTGTTAAACCATTCAAAACGCTGTGAATGCTTGTAACTGCCCATAAATTGTTTGATGCCGTGGATATAGCCAAGTTGTGTGACTACTCTGGTTCCTAGTTGATTGTTCCATCCTTTTGGATCGGTTGATCCGACGATAGTATGAACGGTTTTTTGCAGCTTCTCGGCTCCTGAGTCCGGGCCTACCATACCGATAGTTAAACGGTATTCGTCAAAATCATCCTTATCCCAAGACAAAAGCGAAAAACTATTGCTGAGTAGGCCCATGTAGGGAACATCATTGTATATTGGTTCACTCTTTGTAAGATCTTTCGGGGTGATGATCATCTCCTGTACACTTATGGTACCTGCGCGTTTACGGCTAGTAAAAGATGCACCTGCGAGTTCCAGTATGTTGCTCAAAAACTCGACATAAGCCTGACCAAACCCATTGCTCATCTTGCCGTTGTATGTGTCACTCATCCAACCGATCTGAAGTCCGGCACTATAATGGTCATCTGAATCAAAAGGCAAGTCATTATCATGTACCAAATAGACACTGTCGGCAAGTAACGGCAAAGCCATTACCAAAAAGAGTAGGAAAGTTCGCCTCATGAAGCGCTTGCCAAGCTTTTACGAAATATTGCCAAGGAGATAAGAAAAAAGACCATTCCTATAGCAGTGATCGCCAAGAGTTGCGGCCATACGACATCGATCCCGGCTCCTCTGTATAAAACCCCCTGAGCCATTTTTACAAAGTGGCTTGTAGGCATTAAGAACATTACATCCTGAATACCTTTCGGCATACTGTCAAAAGGGGTCACACTGCCTGAGAGTACTTGTAGCGGCAGGATGGTTAGAATGACTATCAATCCAAGCTGTGGCATGGTACGTGCAATCGTTCCCATAAAAATACCCATCGAGGTCGTAGCAAACAGCATCAACAAGACTCCGAATAAAAAGAGCCATTCAGAGCCTATGATAGGAACGGCCAATATCTCTTTTACCAATAGTTGAAGTGAAAGAGCCGTAGCTATAATGATGACCAAGCCCATAGACCATATTTTAGACAACATGATCTCTACTGCATTTAAAGGCATAACAAGAAGATGTTCTAATGTTCCGTGCTCCCTTTCGCGGATCAGTGCCGCTCCCGAGAGAATAATGGAGAGCATGGCGATCTGTTCGATAAGTTTCATAATACTGCCAAACCATATGCTGTCAAGGGTGGGGTTGAATTTTATTCGGGTTACCAGTTTGATCGGTAACTCTGCAGAGGTTTTATGTCCGTTTAAAAAGATGTTGAGCTCATCGTTTATCATCTGTTGAATATACCCCGCTCCGATACCGGCCTGAGACATCTGAGTGGCATCGATATTTACCTGCAAGGTCGGGCGTTTCCCTTGCAGCAGTTCTTTTTCAAAAGAGGGTGGTACGGTAATAACAAAGGTATAAATTCCCTCATCCATATTTTTATCGATATCGCTTGCACTGATAACGTCAGGCGCAAGAAAACGAGGCTTGTGAAAAGCCTTCATAAGACGTGCAGAAAGAGGTGAGTGATCCTCATCGACAAATGCTATAGGCACTTTGTTAAGCTCTGAACTCGCAGAGGTCGCACCGATGTAAATTCCCAGTGAAAAGGAGTAGATGATTAGAAAAAGCATAACTTTGTCTTGCCAAAGACTTTGCAGCTCTTTTTTGCCAAGGTACAAAATGTTTAATAAGTGCTTTTTCATCATTGCTCCTGTTTTTTCAGTGCCAGTGCACTCAGCATCGTAATGACGACCACAGCTGCGATCAAGGCTATGAAATCATGGGTCAGGTCTTTAAACTCCAAAGCTTTGCTAAAAACACCCCGACTGATATTGATGAAAAAAGTTGCCGGAAATATATTTCCGATAAAAGCACCTACACCCTCCAGTGAACTCACCGGATCTTTGAGCCCTGAAAAACTGATCGTCGGCAAAAGTGTAAAGATGGCAGTAGCGGCAATAGCCGCGATCTGCGTTTTGGTAAAAGCGGACATCAACAGTCCCATCCCTGTTGTTGTCGTAACAAAAAGCAAAGCACCCAAAAGGAGGCTCAATAAACTTCCTTTAAGCGGTACTCCAAAAAGAAATACCGCAAAAAGCAGAAGGCCTAAAAAACCTATCATACTGATAACGATGTAGGGAAGCTGTTTGCCAAGCAAGAACTCAAAACGTGTTACGGGAGTAGCGTAGAAGTTAGTAATGGAACCGAGCTCCTTTTCACGCACGATACTTAGTGCCATTAAAATAGAGGGTATAAAAACCAAAAGCATCGGAATGACGGCGGGAACCATAGCGTAGAGACTTTTAAAGTCTTGGTTATAACGGTAGCGCATCTCGATATTGACAGGCGAGAGGCTAGGTGTGTAGCCAAAAGTTTGGCGTGCCAAATTGACTAGATAGTCATAGTGCATCCCTGTAATGTATCCTTTGATCGTTTCTGCTTGAAACGGCATCGATCCGTCGATCCATACACCTATTTCAACGGGACGTCCCTGTTTTATACTCCGTCCGAAACCAGGTGGAATTTCAAGTGCCACTGAGAGTTTTCCGCTTCGTAAACGTTGTTCTAACTCCTTTTGAGAATGGATGGGAGGTTGTTCTAAAAAGTAGCGGGAGCCGGAGAGATTTTGAATATAGTCACGGCTTTGCGGAGTTTTGTCTTGGTCTAGCACTGCAAAGTGCAGGTCTTCTACATCCATTGTGATCCCGTATCCCAGAGTCAGCATCAGTAGCACCGTACCAAGTAGAGCGAACATAAGCCGTATAGGGTCACGCAGCAGTTCAAGACTTTCACGGTAGCTGTAGCCCAAAAGGCGTAAAGGACTGAAAAAACGGTTTGGCGGTTTGGATTGTTGAAACTCCTGTGTTTGAAAAGCGGTGTCCTTTTTCTCTTTGGCGCCACTAGCCTCTTGCAGATAATCGATAAATGCTTCTTCAAGAGTCGATTTGTTCCGCCGCTCTGTGAGCGCTTTTGGTGTATCGCTGGCAAGAACACGCCCCTCATGCATAAGCGATATCCTGTCACACCTCTCACCTTCGTTCATAAAGTGTGTTGAAACGAAAATAGTGACTCCGTCATTGCGGGAAAGATCGATAAGCAGTTCCCAAAAACGGTCTCGCGATATAGGGTCCACGCCCGATGTGGGTTCATCGAGGATTAGCATCTTTGGGTGGTGTACGACAGCCACTGCCAAAGAGAGCCGCTGGCGTATCCCCAGAGGAAGGTCTGCTGTGAGCGTATTTTTGTAATGTTCAAGATCAAAGCGTTCGACCATCTCATTTACACGGGGCACTATCTTCTCTTTTGGAATATGAAACAGCCTCGCATGTAACATAAGATTTTGCTGTACTGTGAGTTCGGTGTAAAGAGAGAAGGATTGGGTCATATACCCGACTTGGTTTCTGGTTGCAATATCTTGAGCATCCGTTGGCTGACCAAACAGCCACGACTCGCCGCTTGTTGGTGTTAAAAGACCCGTGAGCATCTTCATTGTTGTCGTTTTACCGCAACCGTTTGAGCCTAAAAAGCCAAATATCTCGCCGCGTTCAATACTAAAGCTGACGTCATTGACGGCAGTGAAGTTACCAAAGCGCATTGTCAAACCTTTTGCAACGATCGCTTTGCTCTCTTGGCTCGTTTGAGCAACACGCGGCGGAATCTGTAAAGCTTCGTGCCCTTGACGTTTTTCTTCTGGAAGCAGCGCGATAAATGCTTCGTCTAAGTTTACACTCCCTGTTTTATAACGCAGCTCTTCAGGCGTACCTGTGGCAAGAACTTGACCATCATCCATTGCTACAAGCCAGTCAAAACGTTCAGCTTCTTCCATATAAGCAGTCGCAATGATGACGCTCATTCCTTGATGTCTTTGACGAATGCGCTCGACGAGTTCCCAAAACTGGCGTCTGGATAGCGGGTCGACTCCGGTTGTCGGCTCATCGAGAATGAGCAGTTCAGGGTCGTGAATGAGTGCGCAGCAAAGACCCAGTTTTTGTTTCATTCCTCCGGAGAGTTTTCCTGCAGGACGATCCCGAAAAGGGGTAAGCCCCGTACTTTCCAGCAGTTCGTTGATCCTTGCTTTTCTCTCACGCTTACGCTGACCGAACAAGCGGCCGAAAAAGTCAATGTTCTCTTCCACGGAAAGGGACATATAAAGGTTCTTTCCCAAACCTTGGGGCATATAGGCTATACGCGGTCCGATGGCATTCCTATGGCTTTGCAGTTGAATGTTTTTACCAAGTACCTCTATGGAACCCTCTTGCAGTTTACGTACGCCCGAGATCAATGCAAGTACGCTTGATTTACCGACGCCGTCAGGTCCTATGAAACCGACCATACATCCTGAGGGTATTTCTAAGCTTACATTCTCTACGGCAGTTGTATTGCCGTAACGATGTGAAACGTTTTCAATGCAAACAACAGGTTTCATGGAGCTGTTTTAACACTCTGAGTAGTGCGGAGGTTCTCAGGCCACGGCGTAGAGTTGTCTAAACGCACGTAGGCAACACCCGGAAGTCCGCTTTTAGCACTCGTAAAGCCCTCTTTTATTATCTTAGGGTCCACCTTTACTTTTACACGAAACATCAGCTTTGCACGCTCTTTATCGGTTTCGATCTCTTTTGGTGTGAACTGTGCCTCAGGTGAGACAAAAGAAACAAAAGCAGGGATAGGCTGATTTGGAAGTGCATCGATAACAATGCGTGCTTCACTATTTATGTTTACGCGTCCTGCATCGGCAGTCGGTAAAAAGATCGTCATATATGTGTTTGTCAGGTCTAACAATGTGTAGAGTTTGGTACCGCTGCCCACAACCTCTCCTGGCTCGGCAAGTTTGTAAAGTACTCTGCCGCCAATTGGAGCATACAGGCTGCTTTCTTCGATGTTTACCTTAATGGTTTCCTCTTGGGCTTTTGCAGCTTCTATGGAAGCTTGGGCACTGACGACCTGAGCTTTTGCTGCTATAAGAGCTGCTTTAGTACTCTCAAGTCTTGTTTCGTCTTGTTGTAACTGTACCAATGAGATATTTTTATTTACATAGAGCGATTTGGAACGTTCTAAGTTCTTTTGCGCGAGAGATAATTCGCTTTTACGCTGGGCTACTATGGCACTAGAGTATTGTTTTTGTTGTACGGCTTGTTCGACCATCGCTTTTGTCTGCTTTAGTTTGGCTTGCAGCTCTTTAGTATCGAGTCTGGCCATTAACTGTCCTTTTTTAACAGTTTCTCCCTCTTGAACCAATACATCTTTGACACGACCCGGGTATTTGGTAGCAACATCTACCTCCGTCATTTCAAGTCTGCCGTTTCCGAATGCAAATGCATCGGGCAGTTGATTTGAATTGAAATTTTCCATCATGTAGTACGTAATGATGCCGGCAATGATTACAACTGCTATGAGAGCTTTTTTTAGAGTGGTTTTATTCATTTTTCCGCCTTTGAGGTTTGGTTATGAGAATTTTGTATCAGGGATGAAAGGTCTGTTGTAAATGAGGTACGTTCTGCTGAATTCATAAAAAAGTCGAACTGTCCAATATCTCTTTGCAGATGCATAAGGTCTTTTAAAAACTTGTAAATCGCACTGGCTGATTCCTGGTTTGCCAGAAGACTGGCATTTTGAGCGACAAGGAGGTCGGTCATAGAACGCGTACCTTTTGCATAGTTATTCTGAACCAATTCAAAACTTTTTTGAGCTGCTTGGGCTGCTTGTTTTGTTAACTCTATAGAAGGGTAGCTGAATCGGATCGTATGCAGATCTTCACGAATCTGTTGCTCTATAAAGCTTTTTTCCTCCTCTTTTGAAACCTGCAGCTGTTGGAGTTGGAGGCGTGAGCGGGAGTAGCTTGCATCTTTGGCACCTCCCTCATACAACGGAAGAGACAGAACAACGCCGGCATTCCAGTTGGTTTTGTCCTTTAGACTAAAGCTTGCCGCAGGGTCTCGCTTCTCGTCAAATACCCGTGAAACTTCACCAACTAGCTCTAAGTTTGGAGCATAGTAAGCTCGCTTGTCTGATATGAGCTTACGCTTTTTGGCTGCTATTTTGTTATCGAACACTTGCAGTTCGGATGCACTTTTTAAACCCTCTTGGACGAAGTAGTCATTTATGAGTCTGACGTCATTTTCATTTGTGATCAAAGAAAGCAGCTCTTTATTGCCTACGATAAGATCGGAGTTGTCCAATGTCGCAGGTAAAGTTTTTACTCGCTGTGTTATAGGGCGATGCAGGATGAAGTTGAGTGCATCTTGAGCTTTTTCAACAGCTGCTTTAGCAGAGAGCACCCGTTGTTTTGACGTGGCGATCCTACTCTCCCAATGGTACACGTCCGAAAGGTCTGAAGTACCGGCATTTACACGCCCCCTTGCCATTTTTAGATTGGACTGGGTAAGTTTGAGGTTCTCTTTTTCTACTTTGAGTTGTGTTTGCGATATTAAAATATTTAAAAACATCGTAGTAGCCCGTTCTACGACATCCATCTCCAGTGTACGCTGCTGGGCTTGAGTTGCTGATTTCATCTTCTTTTGTATCTCTAAAGCAGCTAAGGCTTTCTCCGAAAAAAGAACCTGATGCAGCTTTATGGAACCTGCAGTACTGTTTTCTGCATAAAACCCCTGTTTAACATAAACATTATCACTGTTTTGTTGTGTGTAGGAAAGATCACCGCTAATGTGAGGCAGTAAAATAGAACGTACCTCTTTAATGTTTTCATCTTCGGCTTTTACTCCTAGCTGTCCGGCGATAATATAAAGGTTGTTCTTTATCGCGAGTTTAGCAACATCGCTTAGTGTGAGCGAGTCAGCCTGCAAAGGTTCATCACTACCTATGACTTTTGCTTGATTGAGTATATTAAAAGGAGGGTAAACGCCGACTCTACTTGTAGTGTTCAGGTTGATCACCAACTGATGTTCGTCGTCAAATTCATTAGAAAGTTTTTCCGGATTTTCACCCCTTAGTACCGCTTGGATATTAAGTGCCAACTGCCTGATCCTTCGTGAAGTGTTTTCAGCAGATACCGATGACATCATAATGCCCTCAGAAACTTTAAGATCACCCCCAAAAGAGTAGCTTGGAAGGTGTTTTTGTACTAGATCGTCAATTAACTTTTGTTTGGATTTTGGACTTAAAGATGGCAGAGGCGTTAGCATAACCGCTTGTGTATCTAACGGTATTTGTTGAGAGGGAGCACTTTTTGAATTGCATACGACAATATGTAGGTTTATCCCTTTTTGTAAAGCGCTTTCTTTGAGGTTGTCCATTGCGTCCGGGAGTGAGTTTGAAAGTTTTTCATCCGTAATCAAGGTCATATTTTTAAAACTCGTAACACTCAGAAAATCTTTTAAAGCGACAGTAAAAGGAGTGCCGAAGGCAAGATAGTTAAAATTTTGTTTATGCGCTTTAGGGTGTTGGTTTAACTGTAACAAGTAGGGTGCAAAAGTAGGTTTTTTAAGCTCTTTTTCTTTTAAAGCGGTATTAGCAGATACGATACCGACGGTTATGATCATATTTACTTTGGGATCATTTTGTAATTTCTTTAGAACTTCCTGCGCTTTTGAAGTTGACCAATCTGCAATGAGAGGTTTTGCAAAAGCTACTTGGAACTCACCTTGAGTCATAGTCGTGAGCTCTTTTGACAACTCATTTTTTATCTTTTCATATTGGGGAGTTTTGGCATCCATGACGATACCGAATATAATCGGTGCCGACCATAAACCGGTAGTGGCAAAGAGAGCGAGTAAAATAAATATAGTTTTTTTCATATAGTTCCCCTTTTTATCGATTTTCTACGAGCAGTAAAAAACTCTCAAAGAGTTCATCGCTTTTTTGCATAAGATCATCGTTGACTATAACCCAATGCTTTACCATGGCAGTACTTATACTATCGTATAAAAGAGTCATTTCTAATGAACTTTTAGAAGTAGTTATTTTTTCTTTTAAAGGCTGCATGATATTGTCGCTAATGAAGGTATAAACATTCATCATCACATCATCTTCATCGGTAAAGTTGTAAGTATTAATATAAAAGAGTGGATGGTTTATGCCGATATGCAGCACGTTTTTATGGGATAAGAACGCTTGGAACTTTATTTTTGTCAATATTTTGAGTCTTTCATGCGGATCATCTATATCTTTTATCTCATTTTCCAGTATATCAAGATAATAATCGATCTGATCGAGGATATAGTTATTGTAGAGGTTCTCTTTTGAACCAAAAAGAGTATAGATAGAGCCCACAGACACACCGACATTGGCTGCCAGATCGGCTACTTTCATATTTTCATAGCCCTCGTTTTGAAAGAGTTTTGATGCCTCTTTAAGTATCATATCTCTTTTTAGTTCCTGCACTTTTTTCTTTAAACTCATACACTTTTCCTTTGAAGCCTTCAAAACATTGTATAACATAATTCATAAAATGAACTTAATTCATTTTAAATGGTTTACTACAAACTATATCAATGACATAGGCTATTTATGAGGAAAGCAGGTGGTAAAAAGGCAGTAAAAACTAAGATGGACTAATATAAAACCGTATTCTGAGTGTATAAGTATAAAGTAGAAATTTAGTATTTTTAGAATCTGTAAAAGTATTTGAATGAGTTTATTTTTTGAAGTTTTAAAAGTGATGGTGCGGATGAGAGGACTTGAACCTCCACACCTTGCGGCACCAGATCCTAAGTCTGGCGTGTATACCAATTTCACCACATCCGCTTGTAGATTGGAATATTATCCAAATTCTGCTTTTTTAATTCTTAACTTTTGCAAGTTAAAGCTTTAATGCTACAGTAGCCAGCTTTTTTTCTATGGTGGTACGCCCTAGAGGATTCGAACCTCTGACCGATGCCTTAGAAGGGCATTGCTCTATCCAGCTGAGCTAAGGACGCATACTATCGACGACTAAAGTTGGTGCGCCCGATAGGATTCGAACCTATAACCGTCGGATCCGAAGTCCGATACTCTATCCAGTTGAGCCACGGGCGCACTGTATAAATATTCGTTTCTTCTGTTAATTCTTAAATTCATGGGGTGGAATATGGGATTCGAACCCACGGCCCCCAGTGCCACAAACTAGTGCTCTAACCAACTGAGCTAATTCCACCATATTTTTAAATAACATTTTTAGTGGTCGGGGTGAAAGGACTCGAACCTTCGGCCCCTTGGTCCCAAACCAAGTACTCTAACCATACTGAGCTACACCCCGACCTGTTCAGCTAACTCGCGATGTTTCGTCGCTGATTAGTGAGGCGAAATTATAGTTTATTTTGCATTGTTTGTCAATACATTTTTGCAATTTTTTTGTAAAAAGGTATAATTTGCTAAAAGGAGATGGTGAACTGATATGAAAATAGCACGTTTTAGCAAGGTAGGATTCATTTTAGCAGCAGCCGGAAGTGCTGTGGGGCTCGGTAACATTTGGAAGTTTCCATATATCACGGGTGAGTATGGCGGGGGAGCTTTTGTTTTAATATACCTTATTACAGTGTTACTTATCGGTTTTTCGATCATGATCGCGGAGATGCTTATTGGTTACCTTGGGCGCCGCGATACGGTAAGTAGTTTTGAAGAGTTGGCACCAAGGAACAAACATCTTTGGAAATTCGGGGGATTTCAAGCTCTTGCCGGACTATTTGTGATGATATACTATTCGGTAGTCATCGGTTGGATCTTCAATTATATAGTAAGTGCTTTATCAGGCTTGCCATCTTCGGTCGATGAAGCAAAAACAGTTTTTACTACGATGCTTCATTCAGATTTTAAGACACAGCTTTTTTATCATACAGCATCTTTTATGATCATTACATTTGTCGTTGCACGCGGCATAAAAGGCGGGATCGAAAAGTTAAACATGGTGTTGATGCCGATGCTTTTTATCATTGTCGGTGTGATGTTTCTGTATGCAACAACTTTGGACGGCTTTCATCAGGCAATGGAGTTTATGTTTAAACCTGATTTTTCAAAGATCAACTCTACGGCATTTGTTACGGCGGTCGGCCATGCATTTTTTACCCTTTCACTCGGTATGGGGGCGATAATGACATACTCTGCGTCGCTTGAAAAAGATCAAAACATCGTAAAAAGCTCGCTGATAGTCGTAGCTTTAGATACGGGTATCGCTCTTTTTGCAGGGCTTATGCTTTTTACATTTTTATATCAGTACGGCGGAGAACCTTCATCTGGCCCGGGGTTGGTTTTTATCTCACTTCCTAGTGTTTTTTATCAGATGGGAGTACTTGGAAATGTCTTTGCAGTGATGTTTTTTATCTCTTTGGCTTTTGCCGGACTTACCTCTGCAGTTTCTCTTACCGAGCCGATGGTACAGTACTTTATAGACAGATTTTCATGGAGCAGATTAAAGTCTTCCATTATGATGGGTCTTTTCTTTTATCTTGTCGGGATCATAGCGATACTTTCACACATAGACGGTTTCGCATCATATCTTACATGGGGAAGCAGAAACTTTTTTGACTGGGTAGACTTCTTGACAGCCGCATTTATGCTGCCTGCAGGCGGACTCATCATGGCTGTTTTTGTCGGATATGTCCTGCCGAAGTCACAGGTCGAAAAAGTACTTCGTCCGCAATTGGGACGTGCATTTGGAACATGGTACTTTAGTCTTAGATATATAGCTCCTATCGCACTTGTGATAGTGATGTTAAATCTAGTGGGGATACTATAATGGATGCAAGACAAGAGTGTTTGGAGATATTAAAAGAAAAAGGGATAAATCCTATCTCTTCAATCGATTTTGAGGTAAACGGCGAGCTTCACAGTCTTTCTTTCGAGTGGATCATCGATGCATATACTCAAGCATCTGCGGAGTCTCAGCTTGTTTTCTTGACAGCTTTAAAAAAGGCGATAGGGACAAATAATATGGGGATAGAGAAGTTCTTCGAGGGGATGGGCAAGTTGATACTTATGACCCATCTCTCTAAGAATATAGAACTTTAAAACTGGATCAGTCCGTCAACAGGAGATGATGCAGTAGCGTATGGACGTTTAGCGATACGTCCTGCAAGATAGCTCATACGTCCTGCGATGACAGCATGTTTCATAGCCTCAGCCATTATCATCGGGTCTTTCGCCTGAGCTATGGCAGTGTTCGTTAAAACTCCGTCAGCTCCTAGTTCCATTGCATAAGCCGCATCACTTGCACAGCCGATACCCGCATCTACGATAACAGGTACTTTTATAGCATCGCGGATAAATACGATGTTGTACGGGTTTTGGATTCCCAAACCGCTTCCGATAGGAGCAGCTAGAGGCATGACAGCTGCAGCACCTGCATCTTCAAGACGTTTAGCCATGATCGGGTCATCTGACGTGTAAGCCATGATGGTAAAGCCCTCTTTAGCAAGTACTTCACATGCTTTAATCGTCTCTAAAACATCCGGGTAAAGAGTTTTTTGAGTATCACCGATCACTTCTAGTTTGATAAGGTCGATCCCTGTCGCTTCACGAGTCAGACGAAATGTCGTTATCGCTTCTTCGGCAGTCGTACATCCCGCAGAGTTCGGCAAAAACTTTACATTTGTCCCTCTGAACGTATCACGAAGATTCTCTTTTGCAGGGTCTGTGATGTTTAGACGGCGTACTGCAACAGTGATAAGTTCACTTCCCGATGCTAAAGTCGCTTCTTTTGTCGTTTCAAAATCTTTATATTTTCCGCTTCCTACGATAAGGCGGCTGTCTAGTTCATAGTTTCCGATTTTTAGTCTGTGCATAAAGTTATTTCCCTTAATTTTATTTCTTAAAATGAAGGAAACCTCCATCTTATTTTGTACGATGCATGAGCAAAAGCCCATACATCTACGTTAGACACTAAGTCACTAAAGCTAGATACTTTAAAGCATCAAAAAGAGAGTGATAAGTAGTCTTGACTTGTTTGGATTGATTTATAACATAAGCAATCTTATAATTCATATAAAATTTTCGATATGGTTTTTGGAAGCAGTTCATATTCAAGCTCTTTGATTTTTTTGTAAAAGCTCTCGATCGTCTCATTCTCAGCTCTTAAAAAGCTCTGCTGTTCTATCACCTCTCCGCCGTCGAGTTCTTCACTCACCCAGTGTACGCTGATCCCGCACTCTTTATCGCCGCTCTTATATGATTCCTCAATGGCATTGCCACCTTTATACTTTGGAAGAAGCGAAGGGTGCAGGTTGATCGACTTGATGTTTTTTGTGAACACGGGCGTGAGTATCCTCATAAAGCCTGCGAGGACTACGAGATCGGGTTCATAGCTTTTTATGAGTTTTACAAGTTCTTTATCATACTCTTCGCGTGAAGAGAACTTTGTATGTTCTAGTACCTCACCTTTTATAGGTAAACCCTGAAGTCCGGGTGCATCAGCTTTATTTGTTATGGCGCAACTTACTTCACATACGGTCCCGTGAAGTTTATCTATTATGTTGTGGAGATTTTTACCCTCTCCGCTAAAAAGGACTACGATTTTTTTCAAAGATATTTTATTCCGTCTATTAAGTCATTTGGAGAGAGTGAAAAGTTCGCTCCCTCATAGTTGAGTGCTAGTTTCGTGTGGGCAAGCGAGCCGTTGATGGATGCTTCAAGAGGGGTAAAGCCTTGCGCTAAAAGAGAAGCGATGAGTCCGCCAAGTACGTCCCCGCTGCCACCTTTTGCAAGTACGTTTGTTCCGTTATGATTGACAAAGAGAGTGTCATCTTGTGCGATGATGACATTTGCACCCTTTAGTACCAATACGGCGTTTTTGTATTTTTGTGCAAAAAGTTCGGCATATTTGAAACGTTCACGCTGCAGTTCATCGACGGTGATATCTGCTAAACCGCTTACATGTAAGAGCTGTATAAACTCTTTTGGATGCGGAGTGAGGATGATATTGTCCCGTTTTAAAAGTTCAGTGATGAGCGGGTGGTAAAAGATGTCTGCGTCGAGTAAAAGAGGCAGCTCATTGTCTAAAAACTGAGTCAGTTCGTTTTGGCTGAACTCTATGCCAAGTCCCATGCCAAGAGCTATGGCCGTAGCATTTTTTGGAAGCTGGTGCGAGAGCATAAGCTCTGTGGGTATCTGCGGGTTTTCATTGCTCAGCAGTGTGACAAGCGCCGTTCCAAAACGTAAAGCTGCAGATGCGCAAAGTACGCTTGCTCCAAGTTTTTCTCCACTTACGATGGCAAGATGCCCGTAGCTTCCTTTATGAGAGCTTTTTGACTTTCTGTGAGGAAGTTTCATCTCATCAAGATCCAAAAGCTTTGTCTTTGATGAGGTCTCGTAAACAGTTCTGCTGACACCCAGATCAAGCACTTTTATCTCTCCGACAAAATCTTTTGCAGCGTCGCTGAAAAGTGATCGTTTAAGCGCACCCATGGTCAAAGTGTAGTCCGCGCAAAATGTGTTCTCGTCGCAGGTTCCGTTTACATGTAAGCCTGTAGGAATATCACAGGCGATCTTTACAGCATCGAGGTCGTTTAATGCTCTTACATGTAAGGCTGTCTCATTATCAAGATCACGGGTAATGCCCGTGCCAAATATCGCATCGACTACTATGTCGCATTCGCTTATGGTATCTACGATGTCGACACCGAGTTTTTTGATGCGTTCATATTGGAGTCTAGCCATCGGGGATGAGGGTTCTTTTACAAGGTGGAGTCTTACATCAAAGTCTTTATGCAGAAGTCTTGCAAGAGCCATACCGTCGGCTCCGTTGTTTCCGGAACCGCAGCTGATGAGGATACTTCTGCAAGCGAAGTGTCCAGAAGGCGTAGAGAAGTTTTGTCTAATAAAGTCAGCCATACCGTCGGCTGCATGCTCCATCAGGAGATCTTCGCTAAGAGCTAGTTCTTTGTAACAGCGTTGATCGAGAGTGGCGACTTCATCAAAGATATTTTGCATCTTTACTCTTCAAGCATGTACTCGTTGATCTTAACCATATTTGTTTTAATATCGTTAAAAAGAAGAGTTCTGTTCGCTGTTCTTTGTTGGAAAAGGAACTTGTTCTTCGGAAGTGTTTTTAACACTGCCGTATTGAAGTAGTCGACATTTGAACATTTTCCTACATACAAGAATGTAAACAGAAGTTTAAGTTGAGCATTCTCAAATATCTCATGAGGCTGAGTCAAGAATGTGATCCCGTATTTTTTCAGGTTGAACAGGCTGAGCATATAAAGCAGGAAGTCCTCAAACTTTGTATAAAAGCCGTTCAGGTTCGCGATATCGTGGAAAAAGTAGTAGTAGTTTTCTAACAGTTCGCTATCTTGCAGCGCTTGTGTCAGCTTACTTTTTACATCTCTTTTGTTTGAGAAAAAGTTAGGATTCACTGCCATATAGATATGTTTTCTTTGTGCGATAAGTTCTTTAAACTCTTTTAAAAATACTTCACTTTCATCAAACTGGATGTAGTTGAAATACTCATCCTTGTATCTAAGTTCGATCTCATCTTCGTTAGAGTTAGAAAAATCAAGATAAAGAGTAGGGACGCCGTTATCGATGACATAGTTTCTGATTCTACAAGCCAGATTCGTTTTTCCAGAACCCTCTTCACCTAAGATAAGAGTGTTTGTCGTAAGCATTCTCGGCTTTAATTTTAATGAATCTATACTATTTTCATATATTCCTATTAGATCTCTCATCGCTGTTCTCCACAAATATTATTTTGTCTGTATTATATCGTAGTAGTTTGTTACTTATCAAGCTAAAAAGGGTATAATCACATTATGAATTACAAAGAGATTGCACAACAGACTTTAGAGATAGAAGCTAAGACCCTTTTAGATGCCGCAAAGAGCGTAGACGATGTTTTTGACAAGGCAGTAAAGACCATACTCGCATGTCGCGGCAAGCTGATAGTCACCGGTGTCGGCAAGTCCGGACTTATCGGGGCTAAGATGGCTGCAACATTCGCATCTACAGGGACTCCTAGTTTCTTTTTACATCCTACTGAAGCACTTCACGGTGACTTGGGGATGATCGGTCGTGATGATGTCGTGATCGCTATTAGTTATAGTGGAGAAAGTGAAGAACTTGGAGCTATTTTACCGCATGTAAAACGTTTCAATGTCCCACTGATAGGGATGACAAAAAACGCGCTTTCAACGCTTGGAAGATTTAGCGATCTTGTCATTCCCGTAGTCGTCGAAAAAGAGGCATGTCCTTTAGACATTGCACCGACAAGTTCGACGACTTTGACTCTGGCACTTGGAGACGCTCTTGCCGTATGTCTGATGAAAGCCCGCAATTTTCAAAAAAGCGACTTTGCATCATTCCATCCGGGCGGGTCTTTGGGCAAAAGACTCTTTGTAAGAGTAAGTGATCTGATGAAAAAAGATGAACTGCCGTTTGCTAAGCTTAATACGCCTATAAAAGAGGCGATAATAAGAATCAGCGAAGGACGTTTGGGTACGGTACTGCTTGTCGATGATGAAAGAAGACTCGTAGGCCTTGTAAGTGACGGAGATATAAGACGCGCGCTTATGCGTGAAGATTTCTCACTCGATGCACCCGTTAGTAAGTATGCTACATTGGATCCTTTTATAATAGATGATCAAAATATGTTGGCAAGCGAAGCTTTGACTTTGATCGAGCAAAGAAAGATACAGCTTGTCGTGATAACAGATAGAGATGGAAAAGTAGAGGGTGTACTTCATATACATACCTTAGTAGAAAAGGGTATATCGTGATGCGATTAAACAAATATATAGCTCACTACTCGAGTTATTCGAGACGTGAAGCGGACAAAGCCATTCAAGACGGTTATGTCAGAGTCGACGGGGAAGTGGAGACTAATCCAGCGACACAAGTAGATGAAAAATATTCCAAAGTAACGGTCAGCGGAAAGAAAATAGCTCCGACTGAGCAGTATACGGTGATAGTCTACAACAAAGAGAAGGGCGAGCTCGTAACAAAGAGCGATCCAAAAGGCAGAAAGACGATCTATGATACGCTGCCAAGCAAATACAAGCATTATATTCCGATCGGAAGACTTGACTTTGCAACAGAGGGTCTGCTTCTTTTGACAGACGCTTCACGTGTTGCGACAGCGCTTATGACATCGAGTATGGAGCGCGTGTATCGTGTGAAAGTTAAGGGCGAGATAAGTGAAGAGATGGAGATCGCGATGAAAAACGGACTCGAACTTGATGATGCAAGTTCGGGTGCGCATGAGTTAAGCGAGATAAAATCTATGAACTTCGCACCGTTTTATGCGTATAAGATCATAAAAAACTCTCCTGCTTACTCGATCTTAAAGATAGCTATCGGTGAGGGGCAAAACCGTGAAGTAAGACGCTTTTTTGCACACTTTGACAGAGAAGTAGTTGACTTAAAACGTCTCTCTTTTGGGGGAATCGAGCTGAACAATCTTCCAAACGGAAAAGTAAGATTCTTGACAAGAAGCGAGTACGGGCATCTGTATGAGTTTATGAAAGTTCAGGAACGCGAACAAAAAGGCAAGGCTAAAGAGCAGAAGAGTCAGGAAAAAGAAGAAAAAAGTTATAAAAAAGAACCAAAAAGCAAAGAGAAAGAAAAAAAGAGTTACGATAAAAAAGAATATAAAAGTTCAAAGAAAAGGGTCTCAAAATGAAAAAAATGAAGTTTCCGACAAGTCATAAAACGCAGTTAATGGATATCAGTAAAGAGGTCAGTGAAGAGGTCATAAAGTCAGGTGTAAAAGATGGCATATGCGTAGTCTTTACCCCGCATACGACTGGAAGTATCTTTATGTTTGAAAATCAAGACCCGGCTCTTCGTCGTGACCTTCTAAATGCACTTTCACGTGTTGCTCCGAGCGATGTCGAATATCAACACACGGGAACGAATGCTGCGGCACACCTGAAAAGTTCTCGTATGGGTAACTCGGTCACTATCCCTGTAGTGAATGCAAAACTTATGATAGGAAAATGGCAGGGTGTCTTTTTCGGTGAGTTTGACGGCCCTCGTCAAGAGCGTGAAGTCTACATAAAAGTCATAGCGGGCTAATGGATTTTACCCATTTTTTAAGACCAAAAACTTTTGATGAGATCGTCGGACAGTCGCATCTCGTCTCACCTTCTGCGCCGCTTAGAAAACTGTGTGAAAGCGGTGCTCTGGGTCACAGCTTTTTTTACGGGACTCCGGGAAGCGGCAAGACCTCTCTTTCTCGTGTCATCGCAAATGTGATGGGACTTCCCTTTTATGAGTTCAATGCTACATCTTTAAAAGTCGAACAGCTGAGAAAGATCTTCGACCAGTATGAAAATGCTCTGCAACGTCCGCTTATCTTTATTGACGAGGTTCACCGTTTAGCTAAAAATCAGCAGGAGGTACTGCTTCCTGTTATGGAGAAAAACTCCATCTTGTTGATAGGTGCTTCTACTGAAAACCCATTTTTCTCTCTTACTTCTGCGATGCGTTCACGTTCTATGCTTTTCGAACTCAAAAGAATCAATGATGAAGAGATGGGCTCTCTTTTAGACAAAGCTCTTTCTCATGCGAAGCTTACATGTAAAGAGGATGCAAGAGAGTACCTGATCGTGAGTTCAAACGGCGATGCACGAGCTATGCTGAAACTTTTAGAGTTCGCTTCGGCACTGCAAAGCGAGATAACATTAGAACTTTTAAAATCGCTTCGTCCGACAGCACAAAATGACGGTAGCAGTGATGCGACAGTGCATTATGACCTTATAAGCGCGCTCATAAAATCTGTCCGAGGAAGCGACGCCGATGCTGCTATCTATTACTTAGCACGTCTTATAAAAGCAGGTGAGTCGGCTGACTTTATTGCGAGACGTCTTGTAATACTAGCAAGCGAGGATGTGGGAAATGCCAATCCTCAAGCATTGACACTGACCACTTCGGCAATGACTACAGTGGCAAAGATCGGGTATCCGGAAGCACGCATCATCTTAGCACAAGCCGTAGTGTATCTTTGTGCTTCTCCAAAATCAAACAGTGCATATAATGCGATAAACAGTGCACTTAAAGCAGTGGAAGATGGAGTTATACTCGAAGTTCCTAAAAACATACAACAGAATAATAAAGGGTATCTGTATCCTCACGATTTCGGCGGATATGTAAAACAGAAGTATCTAAGTAAAGAGTTGAAGTTTGTAGAATTTAAAGATATAGGTTATGAAAAAAAGATGAAAGAGTGGATGGAGATTATCAAAAACTCTTAAGGGCAAAAGCCCTTAAAAATTATAGTGCTGCTTTAGCAGATGTTACAACTGCGCTGAACGCTGCTGCATCATTCATAGCCATATCAGCAAGAATTTTACGGTCAAGCTCGATGCCAGCTTTTTTCAAACCATTGATGAAAGAAGAGTAGTTGATATCGTTTAAACGACAAGCTGCGTTTATACGAACGATCCATAAACTACGGAATTCACGTTTTTTCTGTTTACGGTCACGGAACGCATAGTACATTGAACGTTCTAATTGTTCTTTCGCTTTACGGAAGTGTTTACGACGACCGCTATAAAAACCTTTTGCAAGTTTTAATATTTTTTTGTGACGTGCTCTACGCACAGTACCAGTTTTTACTCTTGGCATATTATTTTTCCTTTCTTTACCGTATCTGCATTTTTGCGATAGGTGCCACTCTCTTGGTGGACTTTCCCACAACTATTGTGGAGATTGTAAGAACGCTTAGAATTAAGCGATCATTGCCTTAATATTTTTCTCATCAACTTTTGCCACTACTTTTGGCGTGTTTTGACCACGACGAGTTGCTGCATCTTGTTTTGTTAAGATATGACTACGAAACGCTGTTCCACGTTTAACTGTACCATTTTTCTTAACTTTAAAACGCTTTACAGCGCCTTTTACCGATTTCATCTTTGGCATCTGGCTCTCCTTTTGTAAAATTCTAAAGTTACTATCAAGATAGACTTTAAGGGCGAAAGTATACCCAAAAAAAAGAAAATTTGAAAGTTATTTAGAGTTATCTCATAAAAGTTGATATATAATGAAGTATAGAGGCAGATAAGGATTAGAATGAATACTCAAAATATAATGGATATTGCCAGCAAAGATGTTATAACTATTACAGAAGATGAGACGATCGCAGATGCAATAGAGAAGATGTATATGCACAATCATAGAGATGTGATCGTACTTTCAAACCGTCATAAAAAATTTGGACTGTTAAGCAGTGTCGATCTTATCAAGATGAAAAAACAGGGGATAGACTTTAATCAGAAGATATCATCCGTATTGTATCCCGGGATCGAGACGATCAGTCATAAAAGTTCATTGCTTGATGCTGTCGATAATATAAACTATCAAAACTATCCTATGTGTGTCGTAGATGATGATGATAATCTGGTAGGATTTGTCTCTTACTACAATATCATCTCTTCAGTCGATCCGAATCTGATGTTAGAGCGCAGATATGTAGGCGAATTTGTAGTAGGATCAGAGCTTAAAAAGGCTTCACAGGAGTTACCGCTATGCGATGTCATAGGAATGATGCGCGATACGATATATGATTGTGTGATACTCACGGATGAAGAGCAAAGATCCGTAGGGATCATCACTACAAAAGATGTTATACGGTTTTTTAACGAGTGTGTGGATTTTGACGGAAAAGCACGAGATTATATGGTCTCTCCGATACTGACTGTAAGTTACGAGACCACTATAAAAGATGCTTTGGAATTCATTAAGGACAAACAGTTTAAAAGAATTATCATAACAAATATGGACGGCGACACGATAGGACAGATAACTCAAGATGAGCTGCTTTCAAGGATATACTCACGCTGGGCGGATATCATGCGTAATAGGCATAACAAGCTTGAAGAGGTAAACAGAGCTCTGAATGAAAAAGCGATGCAGTATGAGATGATGTCGGTGACCGACAGACTAACAGGAATATATAATAGAGGAAAGTTTGAGGTCGAGTTAAGTAACGAGATCCAAAGAGTAAACCGTTATGATTCAGAACCTTTCTCTTTGATATTTTTTGATATCGATAATTTTAAAAAGATCAACGATACATACGGACATTCAGTAGGAGATCTGGTACTTATTAAGATCGTAAGCCTGTTACATAATGCATTACGGACAACAGATGTATTTGCCCGCTGGGGAGGAGAGGAGTTCGTCATTATCATGCCTCATACAGCTTTGTCAAATGCAGTAGAAGCCGCCGAAAAACTGCGTCAAGTCATAGAGAAAGAGGATATAAAAGAGGTGGGTCACGTCACCTGCAGCTTCGGCGTTACCGAGTTCTTAAAAGAGGATGATATTCAATCTCTTATCATCAGAGCGGACAACGCTATGTATAAAGCGAAAAAAGAGGGTAAAAACAGAGTGACAGTCGCATAAAAATCTATGCGACTGCTCAAGAGACTACTCTTTTACTTTACATCCGGTGTCAATTTTCAAAAGTGTATAAAGTGGACAAAAACTGATAGCGGCAGTCCCTAGAAGAACGACGCCAACGGCTCCCCACCAGTTTTGAGTCATAACTCCCCATCCTATCAGGACGATCCCCGCGACAGCTCTAATAATTCTATCTATTGTTCCTACATTACACATGATAAATCCTTTGATGTAATATTGTTATGTACATTATGACATAATTATAAGATAATTTAATGTAAGGTTTTTTATTTAAGCAATAATGCTTATCTGTTCTAAAGAAAATTAATTGATTTTAAGATAAGATAAAAAATGGATTTGAAAAAAATAGAAGATAAGATCTCATCATTTTCGCCTTTTGTAAAAGATATCCGCGTTGTAATGCGTGACAACTTCCCATTCGCTATCATTTATCCGGATTTTGAAGCACTTCAAGAAGCAAAGATAATCAATATCGAAAATGAACTTCGATGGTATGGGGTAGAGCTTTACAATATGGAAGTCGATGATGCTTATAAAGTACATGGGTATGAGATCGTCCACGAGAAACTGCCCACAGAAGAGGAACCTGACGATGAGGTTTACAGAGTCTTAAAATCATACCTTTCGAGTGTGACAAAAGCGGAGATACTCCCGGCTTCGCATTTGGAACTTGATCTTGGACTGGATTCGCTTGATTATGTGGAGCTGTTTATCTTTGTAGAGAAGAGCTTCGGCGTAGAGATCGACGAAGCGCTATTTTCAAAACTCATGAAGATGAAACTGTTGTATGAATATATAAAAGAACACCAGACACATGCCACGCGCATCGATGAAACGAGAGTTAAGTGGGATGAGGTGCTAAAAGAGGATATAGACGAGAAGCTTATCTATTCGCCGATTGTGATGTTTATATTTAAAACGGTGCTGTTCCCTCTCTTTAAGCTTCTTTTTCGCATGGAAGTGATCGGCCGGGAGAACATCCCTGCAACATCCTGTCTGATCGCTCCAAATCATCAAAGCATGCTTGACGGGTTCTTGATAGAGTCCACTCTGCCTTATACAATTTTAAAACGCAGTTTTTTTCTTTCTTACAAAGGGGTATTCGGGACTTGGTTCTTAAAGCCTATCGCCATCAACGGACAGAACATTTTGATAGATGAAGATGAAGATCTCAAACACACGATGCAGTACTGTGCTCTGCCCTTAAAAGAGGGGAACAATCTTGTTATATTTCCCGAGGGAGCAAGAAGCAGGGACAGAAAATTTTTAGAGTTTAAACCCTTTTTCGCGATGCTCTCAAAAACTTTTGACCGACCTGTCGTACCCGTTGTGATCGACGGCAGTTTTGAAGCTTTAAGGACAGGCAAGATCATCCCGAGTCTAAAAAAAATAAGGGTGACATATTTAAAACCGATCTATCCTGAGGGTATGACATATGCCCAGATGACTGCCAAAGTCAAAGAGGCGATAGCAACTGAGATGCAGAGGAATCCGGTCTACTCCAAAGCACTTTGAACATCATGAGCAACTTTTTTCTCATCTACGAAAAACAGTAAGATCGCACCGACGACAAAAAACAGCGAGACCGATGCTATCGCAAGTCGTGAGTTTTCACTGAAAAGTGCAACTACGGCAATAAGTAAAGGCCCGAAGATCGTGGCGAATTTACCAAGAAAGTTGTAAAAACCGAAAAATTCTGCCGCCTGATCATGGGGGATCATCTTTGAGTAGTAGGAGCGGCTTAGTGCCTGGATGCCACCTTGGACAAGAGCGATCATCACCGCCAGAACATAAAACTCATAGACCTCGTTCATTCTAGTCGCCCAAAAGACGATAAAAATATAGATGGCAATAGCAAGATAGATCGCTTTTTTTGTATCCCAATACTGAGCCAGTTTTGCAAACAAAAGGGTGGCTGGAAAGCCGACAAACTGCACAATCAGAAGCGCAAGTATGAGGTTGTGCGAGTCAAATCCTAGTGCCATACCGTAGTCAACAGCCATCCTGATGATCGTATCTACACCGTCGATATAAAGCCAGTATGCGATAAGAAACAGCAACAGTCCTTTGAGCTGTGATATCTTGCTGAACGTGGTTTTGAGTCTCATGTAGCCTTGTTTTATCAGACTCGTTTTTAGTTCGGTTTTTTCTCTTTTTTCCTCGACGAAGAGAAGCAGTGGAAGGGAGAAAAGTGCCCACCACAATGCTACGCTGACAAATGAGGCTTTAATGGCCGCAGCTTCATCCGTAAAGCCAAAGAACGCAAAATCCTGCAGCATCCAGACATTGACGCTAAAGAGAACCCCTCCGCCGAGATATCCTAAAGCAAAACCGAGACTCGATACAAAATCGATATTTTTTTCCGTAGATACGGAGGGAAGCAGGGAGTCGTAAAATGTGTTAGAACCCATAAATCCAATGTTGGCAAGAACATAGACAAAAACTGCCAGCTGCCACTCTCCTGCACCGATAAGGGATAAAGCCGCACTCATCGCGATACCTAGATAGGCAAATAAAAATAAAAAGCGTTTTTTTATGGAACCGGCATCGGCTATCGCCCCTAAAAGCGGTGCCAAAAGTACGATAATGAAACTAGACAGAGAGTTAGCAAAACCCAGATGGGCAGTACTTACGGTCACATTTACATCGGCACTGAAATACGCTTTGAAAAAGAGCGGGAAAAAACCTGCCATAACGGTAGTAGCATAAGCGGAATTCGCCCAGTCGTAAAGTGCCCAAGAGTAGATGCTTTTTTTATTCATAAAAAATGATACAATAATTTATGAAATTTTTGGAACTCTTTTCTCGAACCGGTCTTATAGGTGCTCATCGCGGCGCGCGAACCAAAGCCCCTGAGAACACTCTTCGCTCTCTTAAAGCCAGCGTGGGACATTGCGACTTTATAGAGGTCGATGTCCAGCTAAGCCGTGACGGTGTCGCTGTCATTATGCATGATGATACGTTGGAGAGGACGACGAACGTCGCTAAGATCGAAGCATATAAAAGCCGTACTCCCTATAATGTTGCCGATTTTACTTTTAAAGAGCTCGACTCACTTGATTACGGCAGCTGGTTTGACGGAGAATTTGAACCGCTGTTGACTCTAAAGCAAGCACTGCAGTTTATAAAAGAGAACAGGATGTTTTTAAATATAGAGATCAAGGATATGCATCAGTTTTTTAGTGATGAACAGGTCATCTCTACAGTGCTTCAAGAGGTAGAGGAACTGCGTGTACAAGAATCGGTGATCTTCTCCTCGTTTTGGCATGAGTATCTGCCCTTATGCAAAGAGAGACTGCCTTCTGTTCCTACCGCAGCCCTGGTAGAAGACACCCACCCTGACAACCTCATTGAGTATCTGCGCTCCTTACATGTAGACGTGTATAACATGAATGATGAACTCGTAGATAAAGAGAGCGTAAACAAGCTGCGTCAGGCTGGCTTTTTTGTGAACATATATACGGTCAACGATCCGCTTCGTGCCAAAGAGCTTTTTGAAATGGGGGTAAACGGGATCTTTACCGATATTCCCTCTTTATACTATCCTCTTTGATTTTCCTGATTATTAGTGAATATTAATATTAATTTTACTATCATTAAAAGAAAAAAGGTCAAAGATAATGATGGAATTGAAGATTACAGATGGAGAGATGGGTGTACGTCCACCGGTTACAAAGCCCCATCCTGGGTTCCTTCATCAAGTTGGTGAAGAAAGATTTCGTAAGCTTGTAAGTGATCACTACGAACTTATAAGAAACAGCGATATAGCGTTTTTATTTCCGGTAAACGATGAGGATGATTTTGAGCAGGCGAAAAAGAATGCTGCTGATTTCTTGATTCAGATATGCGGCGGTCCTGATTATTTCAACCAACACCGCGGTGAGCCTAGAATGGTAGGTCGTCATGCACCTTTTCGTATTGATGAACATGCAAGAAGAAGATGGTTGGAGTTTTATGCAGAGCTTCTTCCAAAACTCGAAGATGAGGGGATAAGCCCTGAGTATATCAAATCGTTTTGGGATTATCTCGATATCTTCTCTATCTGGATGATAAACATCAAATGAACTTCAAAGTCTGCACGCAGTATGCTCTTTAAAAACTGATCAGTTCTCTGTCTCTGTTTTTAAAGACGGCACACTTTGTGTAGCCGACTTCACGTGCTAGTGCGATAATGTTTTCGTTATACAGTCCGACTTGTTCGGGTTTGTGTGCGTCTGAGCCGAAAGTTATAGGGATATCTAAAGCATAAGCTTCGCCGAGAAGCTCTTGTGAGGGATATGTCTGTTCTATCGGCTTTCTAAGTCCCGCCATATTTAACTCTAAAACAGCACCGCTTTTTTTGATCGCTTTTAATGCGTTTGATGCGATAGACAAGATGTCGCGTTTAGGCATGAACTTAAAAACTTTGATCAGGTCAAGATGCCCTATGATGTCGAATTTTCCAAACTTTGCCATCTCTTCGATCGCGTCAAAATACTCCTGCCAGATTTTATCGATATCTTCAGTATGGTATCTTCCTATAAACTCAGGATTGTCAAAGCCCCATCCGTCTATAAAGTGAACCGAACCAATAAGAAAATCCACGTCGGCATTTAAGACTCTTTCATCCATATAGCCTTTGAGATAATCTACCTCATAGCCCAGGAGCACCTCTATCTTGCCTTGATATTTTATCTTTGCATCGTTTATCCATTTTTCATACACACTCATCTCGTCAAAACTCATGCGGTATTTGGGGTCGAAATCCATAGGTGCATGGTCGGAAAAACCGAAGTATTTGATCCCTTTTTTTATAGCTGCTTCTATATATTCGTCAACTGTTCCCTCTGCATGATTACAAAGCGTCGTATGATTGTGCAAATCCACTAACATTTATTCAAATCTCTTTTTTTTTAAAGTTTATCTTGGTATTATAGTACAAAATGTTATTATAAACATATTTTGGAGCAGTTTTATGACACAAGAAGAGTTGGATGCTTTGATGAGCGGAGATATGGATTCGGTCGATGATGAAGTATCTGAACTGGATGAATCTAACGAAATCGAAACAGATGAAGAAGTGGAAGAGTCACCGACAAAAGCAGAGTTAGAAGCGCGTAGAGTGCATCCTAATAAAATGGTACCCCCACCTCCATATGACGATAACAAAGTGGTACACCAACTTGATGACGTTACAAAAGAGAGCGAAGAAAAAGCGACTCAGATCTTTGATATCGTAGAAAATATCAGTAACGACTTGATGGAGAAAGAGGAGAACATAAACTCTTGTATCCAAGTAATCGAAGATAATATAAAACTGTTTACAAATCTAGCAGAAAAATTCCCGGATATCAAAGCTTTTCAAAAAGCGAAAGATGATAATACTGAAGCGCTCTCAAGTGCTCAAGAGGTATTAGAGTCTATGCAGGGAAGCGGTGATGAACTTATGAATGTTATGGACATCATGCAGTATCAAGATATTCACCGTCAAAAAATCGAACGTGTCATCAATGTTATGCGTGCTCTTTCAAACTATATGAACGCACTTTTCGCAGGTAAAATAGATGATGAGAAGCGTGTAAGTTCTGCAGTTCACCTTCCCGGTGATCAGGGAACAGAGGATGTGGTCAATGCTGATGATATTGAAGCGTTACTTGCACAATTTGGCACAAACGGATAAAATTCCAAAAAAATTTAATGCTTTACTTATAAGCATTATAAGATGAGAAGATATGCAAAAAGTAGAATTACTTTCTCCGGCTGGAAACTTAGAAAAGCTTCGTATTGCCATTGATTTCGGTGCCGATGCCGTATACGGCGGTGTAAGCCATTTTTCACTTCGTATACGTTCTGGCAAAGAGTTTACGTTTGAGGATTTTAAAGAGGGGATAGAGTATGCCCACTCAAAAGGAAAAAAAGTCTATGCGACTATAAACGGCTTTCCGTTTAACTCTCAGCTTGAACTTTTAAAAAAACATATACTAAAGATGGCGGAACTCGGTCCCGATGCCATTATCGTAGCGACGCCTGGAGTGCTGAAGCTATGTAATGAACTTGCACCGCATATCCCGCTTCATCTTTCGACTCAGGCAAACGTACTTAACGTCCTTGACGCAAAAGTCTACTATGATATGGGTGCGCGCCGTATCATTGCTGCTCGTGAGATATCTTTAAAAGACCTGTGTGAGATAAAAAAAGAGCTTCCTGATCTGGAAGTAGAGGTGTTTGTCCACGGTTCTATGTGTTTTGCGTATAGCGGAAGATGTCTGATATCGACATTGCAAAGCGGTCGTGTTCCAAACCGCGGAAGCTGTGCAAATGACTGTAGATTTCCGTATGAGCTCTACGCTGCAAATCCTGAGACGGGAACACTTTTCAGACTTGAAGAGGATCCTGGCATCGGGACTTACATCATGAACTCAAAAGATCTGAATTTAGCTTCGCATATCAAAGAGATACTCGATAGCGGATGTGTGGATTCACTAAAGATAGAGGGACGTACCAAGACTTCATACTATGCAGCGGTCACGGCGAAAGCCTACCGTATGGCGATAGATGACTACTATGCGGGCTGTTATGAACCGAGCAAGTATCAGTATGAGTTAGAGAGCATGCAAAACCGCGGATATACTGATGCTTATCTTGTAAGCCGTCCGTTTGAGAAACATGACGGTCAGAGTCTGGATTTTACGATGCAGATGGGAACACATCAGGTAAGCGGGATGGTCACACTAGAGGGCACGCACTTTATGTGTAAATATAAAACACTGCCAAATGAAGAGTTGGAGATCGTAGCTCCTCTTGATACAGTATTACACGACGTGGACAACGAGATAGGGACAATCTACCAAAGAGACGGCAGATGGTATATGAAGTTAAAAAAACTGGTTGCAGAGAATAAAAAAGTCTGGGATGAAGTCCATAGCGGAAACTTAAATCCTATAGAGCTGCCGACAATGCTTCCGTCGTATACTTTTTTAAGAATACCGGCAGACGGCGATATGGGCACTCACCCTAAAATTTAAATTTAATTGTAAGGAAAAATGGTATGAAATTTGTTTCGATAATAATCGGTAGTAAAAGTGATTTTGAAGTAATGAAGTCTTGTGCAGATACGTTTGAGGCTTTCGGTGTAAATTATGAGCTTGTTATCTCATCTGCTCACCGTTCTCCTGAACGTACAAAAGAGTATGTAGAAAAAGCTGAGAAAAAAGGTGCACAAGTGTTCATCGCAGCAGCTGGTATGGCGGCTCACTTAGCAGGTGTACTTGCTTCAAAGACTGTTAAACCTATTATCGGTGTTCCTATGAGCGCATCGGCTCTAAGCGGTATCGACGCTCTTCTTTCGACTGTACAGATGCCGGCTGGAATGCCAGTTGCTACTGTTGCTATAGGAAAAGCAGGTGCAATCAACTCTGCATACCTTGCAATGCAGATATTGGCTCTTGAAAATGAAGATTTAAGAGTGAAGCTAAAAGAAGATAGAATAGCAAAAGCTAAAAAAGTCGAGATGGATTCTATGGAGATAGAAACTATTCTTTAATACTTTGAGCTATCAAAAGGGATTACTATGAGTTTTAATTGGATGAGTATTGAAGAGTATGCGGATTTAACTGGGTTAGAGCTTCTTGCTATCGAAGAACTGATAGCAAGAGACAAGCTGGTAAGCAGAGTCGAGAACGGGCAGACATATATCGACCCGTCCAAAGGTACTAGCGAGATAGTCCCGTCGCAGCTTCAAGACGTATCCAAATCAAGCAGTCCAGATATGACAGTCCCTGCACAATTTGTCGAAAGGACAATAGGTACTATTATCAATCTTCACGAAAGAGTCCTTGATGCAAAAGATGAGACGATAGAGTCGATTAAAAACGAGAATATGTTTTTAAAAGAGGCTCTCTCATCTCTTCAAGAACTTTATGAAGAGGATAGAAAGACCATAGACACTCTTACGACTCAACTAAAACTTTCTCAGCAAGAGGTTGAGTTTTTAAGAAGAAAATATAAGCTGATGTGGGGGAAAGTCGTTGAGAACTACTCAACAACCGATAAAGAATGACGATTGATGAAGCATGTATCGGTTGTATAATCAACCAAAGTCTCAAAGTAGCAAATGCGATAAAGGCCGATGAGGTCTTGACTGAAAAGTTAGTCTCAGAAGTCACGAAAAGTTCCAAAGATTTTTCATTCTCACTCACACCTCCCGAAGTAGCGACAGATGTTTACGAGATGATGGCTCTCATCGCAGAAAAACAAGATCTCTATGATGAAGTAAAAGCACACTCCACGCAAAAAGCACTCGAATTTGTTCCCTTTTTACAATACAAAATAGATAATTCCAAAGATAAACTTCTAACGGCTGTTAAAGTAGCCATAGCAGGAAACGTTATTGATCTGGCCGCGGAAGTCGAGTTTGATCTGGCAGACGAGGTGGAAAAGATCTTTGATACTCATTTTGACTATGATGAGTTTGAAAAGTTAAAAGCCTCTCTTAAAGAAGCACAGACACTGCTCATTATCGGAGACAATGTCGGTGAACACATCTTTGACTATCTCTTCATACAAACACTTAAAGAGCTTTATCCGCTATTATATATCTCCTACATGGTAAGAGGAAATCCGATCATCAACGACGTGACGATGAAAGAGGCGGAGGAAGCCGGTTTTGACAAGCTGTGTAATCTCGTCGACAGCGGTGTGAACACTCCCGGATTTACTTATGACAGAGCAAATGAAGAGTCACAAAAACTTTTTGATTCAGCTGATCTGGTCATCACTAAAGGGATGGGAAACTACGAGTGTTTAAGTCCTGCCAGAAGGACAAATATGGCATATCTTTTAAAAGTAAAATGCAGTGTCGTAGCTTCTTCTCTTGGAAAGAATATCGGCGATATCGTCTGCAAGATGATCTAAAGAAGAATCATCTTACATGTAAGGCTTTTTCAAAGGAAAGCTTTATAGATTATCACAGCAAAGCAAGCAGTTCTTCAAGAGGTCTTGTCTTTTTATGCTGCGTATCTAGTATTATCTGAGCCAATTCATTGGCATTGATGGGAACTGTTTTCTTGTCATTGTCCAGACTGTTCTGCATCTCTTCAAGTAGTTTTTTCTTAAAATCTGCTACCAGTTTTTCTATCTTGTTCATATTCTCAGGAGAATCTCCAAGCTCTTTGATCAGCTTATCTTTATACTCTTGGGCCTGTTTCTCGATTTTTTCCGTATTGAGATCAGCTAAGAATTGTGCGGCACCTTTTGTGTGCAGGTCTTTTAAGAACTTCGATACATCACTTGATTGCTCATTACTATTATCAGCCTGTAGTTTTTCTCCTTTATATGCAGCGTTAAAAGCATTCCAAAAAGCTGTGATGCTTGCTTTGGCTTCATCGGAGGTATACGCACCGTTTGTCGGATTTAAATGATTTTGCACCTGTGTACTTAAGTATTCATAATCCATCTTAACGGGGGTGTAGGGTTTGTTGTTTATTACGGAGTTCAGACGTGCAGTATCAAAGGTGAGTATCATAGCCGTCATCTTGTCTTTGTCACTGAGCGAGTTCATCGCACTTATATAGGCATCTTTGACATCTTGAGGCATATTTATTGGAACTGCCAGCATTCGTTTGGCCGCTCCGACCTCTGCCGTTCCGTCATTGTTGAAATCAAACTGCTGGTTGTCATGCATAAGAAGGTTGTATGCACCTTCGTTACTTAGAGAGTTTATATCGATCTTGTCTGCTAGACCCGAGTATTTTTGCAGAGTAGTCAGTTCAGCAGGTGAGAGGCTATGCAAAAACTCTTTGGCATTGGAAAGTTTTATATCTGCCTCTTGTGCTTTGTTGAAGATGACTTCAAACTTTTGGGCATAAGGAGCTTGGTACTCTTTACGTCCATTGGACAGCTGATAGTTTTGCATCGTTTGCAAGTAGTTTTGATAAGTCGTTCCCGTCTCCATAATAACTCCTTTTCATAATAAAAAACAAGCAAAAAAGATTCCAAAAAAGTTTTCTATATAAAGGGCATTTTCTAAAATATAAGCCTTTTTGGCTATAATTACGCAATTTATTTTAGAGGCTGTTATGATTACTTTTAGCGAGATGTTACTAAAACTACAAGAGTTCTGGATGAAAGAGGGATGTAATATCGTTCAACCTTACGATATTCCCGCTGGTGCAGGGACATTCCATCCTGCTACATTTTTGCGTTCACTCGATTCTACTCCATGGTCTGTCGCGTATGTCGCGCCTTCACGCCGTCCGACAGACGGTCGTTACGGAGAGAACCCGAACCGTCTTGGAAGTTACTATCAGTTTCAAGTTCTTATAAAACCAAGCCCTAAAAATATCCAAGAGCTGTACCTCAAAAGTCTGGAGTTCTTAGGCCTGAACGTAGCAGAACATGATATCCGTTTTGTCGAAGACAACTGGGAATCTCCGACACTCGGTGCATGGGGTCTTGGCTGGGAAGTATGGCTAAACGGTATGGAAGTCACTCAGTTCACATACTTTCAACAAGTCGGCGGTGTGGCATGTGACCCTGTCGCTGTCGAGATAACTTACGGGACTGAGCGTCTTGCGATGTACCTTCAGGGCGTAGATACTGTGTTTGACATCGTTTGGAACGAGAACGAATACGGTAAGACACTTTACCGCGACATTCATAAAGAGGGTGAGATAGAGTTTAGTAAATACAACTTTGAAGTAGCAGACACTGCGATGCTTTTTGCAGAGTTTGAAGCAAAATCAGATGAGTGTAAACGTGCACTTGATGCAGGGCTTCCTCTTCCTGCATATGACCTTTGTATGGCAGCTTCACATACGTTTAACACGCTAGATGCGAGAAAAGCGATCAGCCAGGCAGAGCGTCAAAACTACATCCTAAAGATCCGTGAACTTTCACGCGGATGTGCTCAAGCTTACAAAGACCAAGAGCAAGAACGCATAGCCAGAGTCAAAGCGTAAACCTCTTAGTTACATAAGCTTTTTGCAAACAGTTTCTGACCGAACATCAGTTCGGTTATCTCTCCGCTGTTTTGTCTTATCTTGATGCTCATTCTCGTACTACTTCCATCCTGAAATCGAAATACAACACTGTTCCCTTCGATAGTATATGTTCCTGATTGGCTTGGATTACCTCCTTGGCTATATGCATTACCGGCGCTAGAACTAAATGAACTCTCTGAGCTGAGTGAAAAGTTATTTCCGTTAAAATAGACCCGTTTACTGCTTGAATAGCTGCTTCCGCTGTAACTGCTTGATGACCCGCTCCATGAGCAAAGAGGTCCTATTATAAAAGAGCCGCCGGTATGTGAAGAAGTTTTAGCTTTTTTAGGACTATGCACGATCTTACGACACACTATCTGTGTCATATCGGGAAAGATGATAGTAAGGCTCTTTTTCTTAAAAGTATAAGGATAATCCTCTTCGATACCATAGTCGTTTGGTATCTTTATGATGCCTTTTGTCGTACGGTAGTTCATCTGTTCCCTGTCATATTCAAGCAGGTTCTTACTTAAGAACTTTAAAGATGAACGATTACCGTAGTTATCGTTACACTGCCATGCTCCTGAAAGTTTATTTGTATCCGCATACAGCAGAGTAGAGAATAAATACAGAGCTAAAACTATGATAATGTTTTTGTTAAGATATCTGTTCATATGAATCTCCTTGATAATTAATAATACACCTTTTTAAATGAATGTAAACTTTTAAAAAGAGCTGGGTATATCGATCGATTAATACTCGTTTTGTTATAATCCTTTATCATAAATAATTGAAAAGATTATTGAGAGGAACTCCTGATACATTGATCGCAAAAGCTCAAAACGCTCTTTTAAAATGGTATGAAAAATATGGAAGACATGAACTTCCATGGCGTAATACCGATGATGTGTATCATATCTATGTCAGTGAGATAATGCTTCAGCAGACTCAGGTCAAACGGGTGATGGAGGAGTACTATCCTCAGTTTTTACAAAAGTTCCCTACCTTGAAAGCCCTCGGCAGTGCAAAAGAGGAAGAAGTCCTCGCAGCTTGGAGCGGGCTTGGGTACTACTCCCGCGCAAGAAACCTGCATGCGACTGCAAAACTTTGTCCGACTACACTGCCAAAGACACAAAAAGAACTTGTTAGACTTCCGGGCATAGGACGTTACACGGCAAGTGCGATACAGAGCTTTGCATACCATCAAAGAGTGGGAGTGGTAGATACAAATATTGCACGCGTGATCAAGCGTTTTTTTGCCCATTACAAGCAAAGTGATGATATTATTTGGAAAAGCGCCGAAGAGTTTGTTAATCCCGTGTATCCGACTCTACACAATCAAGCCTTGATGGACTTGGGTTCGCTTGTGTGTCTGCCGACAAATCCGAAGTGCACGGAGTGTCCTTTAAACCTTACATGTAAAGGTAAAGAGGAAGCGGAGTTTTACACTCAAAAGCAGAAAAAAGTGTATGAAGAACTTGAACTGTTTTACGGCATAGCGCTAAAAGAGGGCAATATCGCTTTAATAGTTTCCAAGGGTCCGATGTATAAAGGTCTTCTTGAACTGCCTGCCGTAGATCCGGTTGATGAGGATTATATCGCCGAGTTCAAGCACTCCTACACAAAGTACAGGATCACCGTAAAGATATACAGACTCCATGAGCCAAAGAGTGATGTGCAATGGATCTCTTTGGAAGACGCTAACAACGCACATATCTCTTCGCTTACAAGAAAAGCGCTTAGACATTTAAGAGGATAAAAATGACACTTATCGGACAGATCGACAATATCCTTTTTGAAGATGACGGCTTTTTCATCGCACGCCTAAAAAGCGGCGATAAGGTGAGCGGGACCTATTACGAGAGTGATGTCTCTCACCTAAAGGGTGCCGCCATAACTCTAAAAGGGTACTGGGAAGAGCATAAAAAGTACGGTAAGACTTTCAAGTTCGAGTCCCTGCGTGTCAATCAAAATGAACTCTTTTTCTTCTTAAACCGTATAGTAAAAGGGTTTACAAAAAAACTCTCAGCCGAACTTATCGAGAAGTTCGGAGAGGAGGGCTTAGTCGATATCTTAGATAACGACATCGAGCGACTCTTAGAGTTTAGCGGTATCAAAGAGAAGCGCCTTAAAAAGATCCAGGACTCTTGGAAGAAGTTTCGTTCTATGCGCTCTTTAGGAGAGTTCTTAAGTCCTTACGATGTAAGTCCCGTACTTCTTACGACCATCGCGACGGCTATGAAAGATGTCCAAGAACCTTCAAAACGTATCAAAGAAAATCCTTACATACTTACAAGCATCAGTGGTATCGGCTTTAAGCGTGCAGATGAGCTTGCTCTTAAAATGGGCGTAGAAAAAGAGGCAGATAACCGCATAAGCGCTGCTATGGACTATGCACTTTTAAACTACTGCGAACAGCAGGGCAACAGCTGTGTGGAAAAAAAGGTACTTTTTGCTTTGCTCGATGAGCTGTTGGAGTTTCATAACAGGGATGCACTGTACGAGGCTGCCCTTATCGAGCGCGTGGGTGAGCAGAGTATCGTACTTATGAAAAATGACAGAGTCTCGCCTGCAAGACTTTACGATGCCGAGAAGTTTTTGTATGATGATTTTACTTCTCGTGCCAAAGCGGATCTCGGTGTTTTAAAAGCCGACTTGGACGAGTTCTTGGCAAAGAGCGATCTGCAGCTGGGCGAGCAGCAAAAAGAGGCGGTACAGATCATCAACCAAGGTGCGGGGATACTTTTCCTGGTAGGTTACGCGGGAACGGGTAAAAGTACGACATCAAGAACGATACTAAACCTTTTAAACACTCGTTACAGCGAGATCATGACGTGTGCTCTCAGCGGTATAGCTTCCCAGCGCATCGCCGATACGACAGGCTATGAGAGTGCGACGATCCAGTCGCTTTTGGTGAAGTTTGAAGACAGAGATGAGTTCCCATACTCCGTACTGCTCATAGATGAAGCGTCGATGATAAACTCTACCTTGTTTGCCAGACTTGTCTCAAAAGTGAGAAAAGAGTGTGTGCTTATCATCGTCGGCGATGATGCACAGCTCCCGCCGATCGGTGCAGGCAATGTCCTAAGTGATGCGCTGACACTCGGTATCGCTCCGATAGTCAAACTGACGAAAATATACCGTCAGAGTGAAGAGCAGGCGATCACACTCATAGCAAACGATATACGTCAGGCGATAGTCCCTTCTTACAGTCAAAAATATGACGACTTCGAGTTCATCGATGTCTCCATACCAAACTATTATGCTCAAAAGAACTCTCTCTCGCAAGCTGAGTTTTCAAACCTTCGGGAGCAAAACTCCAGTGACATTCTCGCGACCATCATGCATGAGGTCGTAAAGGTGATAGAAAAAGCCAGACTCAGGCTTACAAACAAAGAGATAAGCTCTTATCTGAACTACTTTCAGGTCATCACTCCTATGAAAGGCGGAACTCTGGGAACCGATAATCTCAACAAAGTCCTGCAGGAGTATTTCAACCCGAACCCTAAAAAGTTTGTCAAACGCGGGGGCGTAGAGTTCCGTCTAATGGACAAGGTCGTGCATACAAAAAATGAGAACATGACCTCATGGAGTGCCGAAGGGTTTAAAGACAAAGAGGACTCAAATGAGAGAAGAGTCTTTAACGGGATGAGCGGACTGCTGTTTCGTATAGACGAAGATGAGGAGCAGGTCTTTGTCTACTATCCCAACGAAGATATGGTGGTACAGTATGAGTATGAACAGCTAAAAAGCCATCTGATGCTCTCATATGCGCTGACCATCCACAAAGTGCAGGGGATGGAGTATGACATCGTAGTGATGCCTATAACCTTCTCTCACTACATCATGCATAATACAAAGCTTATCTACACGGCGATCACAAGAGCAAAGCACAGATGTATCCTAGTAGGAGAGAGCGGCGCATTTGAGTCTGCGTGTAGAAGGGTAGACGTCACTAAGCGAGATACTGTACTTTTAGAGTTATAAATGTTAAAATTCCACTCTCTTTTTTACCTCTCTATCGCTTAACAGGATAAAGCAGTCCCCTCCTAAGGGATAGCTCCAGGTTCGAGTCCTGGTGGGGAGACCACCTATTTTAGGCTATCACAGCCTTTTTCGATTTTCTCTTAGTGGCTTCTTTGATCATATTTCTTGTGGTATTGTTAAATAAGGATGTATCAAATATATTATGCTCTTTGCTGAGATGCAGCGTTGATACTTGAACGCGTATATGTATATGACACTAAGGAACCGATGAAGAATAAGACGATAGTAGCGGTCACAGTAGTGGCTAAAACAGATATAGTATCAAAGAGAGTGGCATAGGGTGTGAAATAATGCAAAATTGCTAAAGTGATAGTAAATACCGCAGTAAAGAATGCTGTCAAAGAGGAAGATGTTTTAAGGTATAAAACCGAAGTCTCGTGAGCAAAGTTGGCACTGAATTGTTCGAGGTTCATGGTAAACTCCAAATAAAATAGATTGTTGATGAAAAATATATCCTCACAACATTACGATAGAGTTACACTGCCTACTTCTACTTTATAGAACTCTTTTAGTGATTAATTATAATGAAGTTCTTTACTGAAATGTAATCCTGCAAGATTTTTGTTAGCAGAGGGAGAATTAAGGCGGATGATCTCCTTTGAAGTACATTCCGGACACACTTTTTCCGTCTTTATCATTCTATAAATAGAATAACCCAAAGCAAGTAAGAAACTTATACCAAAAGTGAAGAGAGCAGATAATAAGGCTGCTTCCCATATGGCAAGTTCAAGTGTAGATGAACCCGGTGCTTTTTTCTCTGGAATAACCATAGAGTTACATGCTGTACAAATGTGTGTAGTTTTGCTTGCCATAAATTTCTCCTTATCGGATGTGATAAAATTTATTGTAATATTATTTAACTATAGTAATTCTTAAAATTGTGATAAATAAGTGTCTTGATACATTTTTTTCTTAATTATGTCGTTTTTATTTATAAAAATGATGATAATATTTTTATATCAAAGAGTGATATAATGTAAAAGAGAAGGAGTAGACAGATGAAAGATATAAATAAATTATTAGAAGAGAACAGTTTGTCGTATTTTCAGTTCGATGAAGAAAATAGCAGGTTAGTCTATACTCATGAAGTAGGGACTTCTCAGCACAGAGATGATTTTCACAGATTGATCCAGCTTTTAAAAGAGAATGGAATTAAGCACGATGATATCGGTATGGATCTGATACTCATAGAAAAAGATTAACTTTTTATTTTGGAACTTCCTATTCATTTAAAATCTAATGCTAAACTTCCAGCAGATGTTTTATGCACAATTGTGAAGGATATAGTATGAAAAAAGCGTTGTTATGGGTTTTTGGTATAGCTATTGCGATACAGTTTATCAGACCTGATTTTAAAAATCCGAAAGTCGATGAGACAGTAGCATTGAATGCAGATACAAAAGTTATGAGCGTACTGAAGACATCATGTTATGACTGCCACTCCAATGAGACAAAGTATCCTTGGTATCATAATGTCGCTCCGGTCTCATGGATGATGTCGAGTAATATCAATGACGGACGCAAGGCTCTTGACTTTTCAAACTGGGCAAATATAGATGCAAAAGTGAAACTAGAACGCCTTAAGCGTGCAAAGCAGCTTGTCAATAATGAACTGATGCCAAAAAGTGAGTATCTCTTGATGCACAAAGATGCCGATCTGGATAAAGAGAAAAAAGAGACACTTGAACAATTCTTCGATCTACAGATCAAAAAACTCTATAAATCATAAAATAATCTTATATCGTAATATTCGATATTTACCTTGCTAAAGCTTATGGAATGTTACATAAAGTATCATTCTATAAGAAAAATAAATTTTTTCTGAATTTAATCATTCTGCATTAAAATTATAAGATTTGCTTTAAGATACATGTTTTTAGGGCTACTCCAGATAAAAAGCTTAAAATTTATACAATCCACCTTGTTTTTAACAATTAATAATATTATATTTTATGATATTATAATATCGATTTCATGGAAGGATGTGTTATGGAAGAGTATATTCTAAAAAGTGATGACTTTTTGGTATCGCAAACCGATGAAAAAGGCATCATTCTATTTGCAAATGATGATTTTTGTAAGATAGCCGGTTATAGTATTGATGAACTGGTCGGAAAAAATCATAATATTGTCAGGCATCCAGATATGCCCAAAGCGGCGTTTCAAGGTCTTTGGGACACGGTTAAAACTGGACAAGTATGGCATGGATATGTAAAAAATAAGACAAAAAGCGGCGGGCATTACTGGGTTTATGCAACAGTGTACCCTATGTATGATGAAGTAAGGCGTGCAAAGACATACTTATCGTGTAGAAGAAAGCCGTCACAAAAAGAGATCGAAGATGCACAAAATCTATATGCAACTTTGAGATAGGGTAAACAGGAATGAGTAAAACACAGAAGAATGTAGTATTGGGCATTGCGTTTGGTCTATTGATATTGTCTTTAGTATTTGTAGAATCTCTGCTGATTCACATAATTTTAGCAATAGCTGTCTTGGTTACAGTTGTATTTATACAAAATATGTCGACCTCCGGAGGGAAGTCGGATATACTGGAAAAACTGAATGATATAGATGAGCTTTTAGATTTTGAAAGAAACAGTGTTCATATTGATGAAGCAGCAAAAGATGAAGTTGAAAAAAGTCTCAATAAACTGCTTGTGAAGTATGAAAAGACTATTTTAGATGACACAAAAGTCGCAGGTGAAATGGTTCTTTTAGCGGATAAAGTCTCTAAAGGTCATTACTCTTGCCGTGTTGCAGCCGATACAAAAACGCCGTATGTTCATATCCTAAGAAATAGTATGAACAATATGCTGGACTCTGCGGAAAAAAATCTGGATAATGCAATAACAACACTTCAAAACTTTGCACACGGAGATTTTCAGGCGCGCAGTGATGTGAATGTTGAAGCAAAGATGGCTGAACTCTTGCAAAATATCAATAGTCTGGGACAGTCACTTGAAGATATGGAGTGTCAAAACAAGGATTCAAATAGCCAGATCATCGAGTCGGCAAACACATTGAACCATACGATAGAGAACATCACTAATACGACGATCGTAGACTTTAAAAATATGATCAACGATATTGTGGAAAGAATCCATAACGTATCACAAAAAGAGAACGAGATGGTCGGTAATCTTCAAGCATTGGTTCAAAATGCAAATGACACGAAAGTTATACTGCAGACTATCGGTGACATAGCAGAACAAACGAATCTTTTAGCCCTCAACGCTGCCATCGAAGCGGCACGTGCAGGTGAACACGGACGCGGATTCGCCGTTGTAGCAGATGAAGTAAGAAAACTTGCGGAACGCACGCAGAAAAGTCTTGCAGAGACTTCAGCGACGACAAACGTACTTATTCAGTCTATCTCAGACAGTTCTGATGCATTAAATAAAAATGCGGATGAGGTAAATGATATCTCTGATGATGTCAGTGCAGTCAGCAGTAAAATGGATGAGATCATAGATATGTTAAACAGCCTTACCAAATAGGCTGTTTGTTTTTTAGAGCATATGCCCCATCTCGTCACGTTTTACACCTAAGTAGCCTTCATTGTACTTATTCGGTTTGATGACGATAGGGATACGTTCTACTATCTCTACATTTTCTATCGAGTTTATCTTTGTCGGATTGTTTGTCAGAAGTCTTATCTTCTTAATTCCAAAATGGTTGAGTATAAAAGTCACCATCTCATACGTTCTCTCATCTGCGGCAAATCCAAGTTGATGATTCGCTTCTATCGTATTTAGTCCCTTATCTTGCAGAGCATAAGCATTTATCTTATTTAAAAGACCGATGTTACGCCCCTCTTGACGAAGATAGATCACCATACCGTTATGCTCTTCCGCCATCTTTAACGCTACTTCAAGCTGATCCCTGCAGTCGCATTTTAAACTGCCTATAGCATCACCTGTAAGACACTCCGAATGAACGCGGACGATGGGCGTCTCTTCAAGCGGTTCCTTATAGATGACAAGATGCTCTTTGTTCCCTTCTTTAAAAGCTTTTACTTTAAAGTTTCCAAAGCGGGATGGTAGATTTGCTACTTCTGATATGGTTATTTTCATTTATTTTAACTTTAAATAGATAGAATTAGATAAATATTTTCAAAATTATATCCAATAATGATAAAGGTACTATTATGTTTCAGCGTTTTCGTAGAACAAGATTAAATCCGCATCTTCGCAAATTAGTAAGAGAGACGACTGTCAGTGTCGACGATTTTATTTATCCGCTTTTCGCACGCTCAGGAGCAGGGATAAAGACTGAAGTGGCTTCTATGCCCGGTGTTTATCAGATGAGTATCGATGAGATAGTAAAAGAGTGTGCAGAACTAAAATCACTTGGTATCTACTCGATCATACTTTTCGGTATCCCGGATGTAAAAGACTCTATCGGTTCGGATGCGCTCAGTGAAAACGGCATCATCGCACAAGCGGTCCGTGCAGTAAAAGCGGCTCATCCGGATATGTTTGTCGTGACGGATCTTTGTTTTTGTGAATACACCGACCATGGACACTGCGGTATTATCGACCATGTTCATGAAACGGTGGACAATGACGCGACTTTAGAGATCTCTGCGACTCAGGTGCTTGTCCATGCAAAAGCGGGAGCAGATATGATAGCACCTTCAGGGATGATGGACGGTATCATAGAGACTCTTCGCAGTGCACTTGATGCTAACGGTTTTGAGAACCTGCCTATAATGAGCTACTCAACAAAGTTCGCAAGCGGATACTATGGACCTTTCCGTGATGTAGCTGAGTCGGTTCCATCTTTTGGAGACCGTTCGACGTATCAGATGGATCCTGCAAACAGACGTGAAGCGATCGCGGAAAGCATTGCAGATGAGATGCAGGGAGCAGACATACTTATGGTAAAACCTGCACTGGCGTACCTTGATATCATAAGAGATATAAAAGAAAATACTTCACTGCCACTTGCGGTTTATAATGTGAGCGGCGAATATGCGATGTTAAAATTCGCAGGTATGAATAATCTGATAGATTATGAGCGTGTCGTAATGGAAACTATGACAGCTTTTAAACGTGCCGGAGCGGATATAATCATCTCATATCATGCCAAAGAAGTAGCAAAGATGCTAAGAAACAGATAGACTTATCTTTATTAAAGTAAGTTATGAATAAAATATATCGTATTGATTGGTAATTAAAGGAAATATTTAGATGAAGCATTTTTTAACGCTCAGAGATTTTACAAAAGAAGAAATTTTAGAGATTATAGATCTTGGGCTGCAGATAAAAAAAGATCTGAAAAATGGAATCCATAAAGATTATATGCCTAAAAAGACATTGGCGATGATCTTTGAAAAAAGCTCGACAAGAACACGTGTCAGTTTTGAGACAGGGATATATCAGCTTGGAGGACACGGACTGTTTTTATCAAACCGTGATATCCATTTAGGGCGCGGTGAGCCTGTAAAAGATACGGCGCGCGTTATTTCAAGCATGTGTGACATGGTCATGATACGTACTTTTGAGCATTCAAAGATCGAAGAGTTTGCTTCTTATTCAAAAGTCCCTGTCATTAATGGATTGACAGACTCATACCATCCTGTACAGCTTTTAGCTGATTATATGACTATGATCGAGTACGGCGTCGCTGAAAATGCTGTCGTGGCTTATGTGGGTGACGGCAATAATATGACACACTCATGGTTGATGCTGGCAAGCAAGCTTGGTTTTGAACTTCGCATTGCAACACCAAAGGGCTACGAAGTCGACAGCAAAGTCCTTGAGGATGCATACGCTTTTGCTAAGCTAAGCGGAGCGAAGATATTTGTCACAAATGATCCTAAAGAAGCCGTAAAAGGTGCAAACGTCGTCACGACGGATACTTGGGCATCGATGGGACAAGAGGATGAAAAAGAGCAGAGAATAAAAGACTTTGCCGGTTACATGGTAGATGACCTTATGATGTGCATCGCCGATAAGAATGCTAAGTTCCTGCACTGTCTTCCTGCTTACAGAGGACAAGAGGTAAGTGAGTCGGTTTTAGAAGGACATAGTGATATCGTATTTGATGAAGCCGAAAACCGTTTACACGCACAAAAAGGCTTAATGGTTTGGTTAGATCGTCAAAGATAAAATAAAAAGGAATTTCATATGAAGTATTTAATAGTTGTTTTACTGCTTGTTGCATCTTTATACTCTGCAGAAGTCGTTGCAGTCGGTGAAAAATATAAAAGTTCATCTGATTGTCAAGCTTGTCATAATCATCTTGTAAAACAGTGGAGAGAGTCTTGGCACTCAAATTCTCACTATAAAAAAGATGAGTACTTTAGAGCTTCTGTCGATTATGTAAGTAGAAAGACACATAAAAGTTTAAACGCTATCAAAGTCGAATGTGCGACTTGTCATAACCCTCGTATCTCGGTGACAAGTACGGATACTGATTATGAAATTGCTGCAGTTTTAGGACTCGATAAAAATTCTAAAGTCAATAAAGCAGTACACGATAATACTTTAAACGAAGGTATAAACTGTGTCGTTTGTCATAACATCGATCAGATCCATAGTGAACTGGATGCATCACACAGAGGAATGGACAGAGTCTCTTGGTCAAAAACAGGTCTGATGAGCGGTCCTTTTGATGATGCAAATTCACCGTATCATAAAACAGAATACAGAGAATTTATGGATAAAAATCCAAATCAGCTTTGTTTTGTATGTCATGCCAATGACCATACTGCCAAAGGTGAAGCATTTATCAATATGCAAGCTGAGTATAAAGATTCTACAGAAAAATGTGTCGATTGTCATATGAGCAGTAAAAAAGAGCTTTACGCAGCGACTCTTCCGATAGATCATGGAAAACCTAAAAAGCGTATGATAAGAGAGCATTGGTTTGACGGCGGTCATATAAAACCAATGTGGAAAGATGCTTTAAAAGTGAAAGCAAAAGTCGACGGCGATAATCTAGTGATCACATTAAAAAATGATCTGCCTCATAATATCCCAAGTGGATTCGGTTCACGTGAAATACTTATCGAGATCGAGTATAAAAATAAAGATAAAGATGTCGGGGTAGAGACAGTATCACTGACAAGACACTATTTGAGTAAATACAAAAAACCGACTATTCCTCATATGGCCGAACAAGCTTCAAAGGATGATTCTGTACCGGCTAAAGGTGAGAAAAAGGTGAAAGTAAAATATTATAAAAAAGCGACTATGGCCGTCATAACTGTTTCATACAGATTGGTAAATGATGAGGTTAGAGGAATCCTTGATCTCAAAGAACCGATCTGGAAAGAGAAGATGCCTATAACAAAAGTATCGGTACGTCTTTAGTACGCGATACCTGTAGCTGATCTGACTTTCTCTATTATATCCGCTGCTGCTGCTCTTGCTTTGGCAGCACCTGCATTTAAAATATCTCTTACTTCGTCTTGATGTTTCTCATAGTATTCGCGTTTTTCTCTGTATGGCGCGTAGTATTCCCAGATCACTTCTGAAAGGTAAAGCTTGAAGTGCCCATGGCCTTCTCCGCCCTTTTTGTATCTTTGCTCCAGGGCTATACGCTCTTTGTCTGCTAAAAACAGTTTTGCGATGTTGTAGATGTTACATCCCTCATACTCTTTTGGTTCTTCTAACGCTACGTTTTCGGTTACGATCTTCTTGATCACTTTTTGCTGTTTTTTCTCTTCACCGAAAATGTTTATTGTGTTGCCGTAGCTTTTTGACATCTTTTGACCGTCGATCCCCGGAACAGTAGCGACATTCTCGTCAACTTTATATGTCGGAAGTTTTAAGATATCTCCGTAAGTATTGTTAAACTTGATGGCGATGTCGCGCGCGATCTCGACATGCTGGATCTGATCTTTTCCTACAGGAACGATATCCGGCGAAAACAGGAGTATATCTGCTGCCATTAAAACAGGATATGAAAACAGAGAATGGTTTGTCGCAAAACCGCGGGCTGTCTTGTCTTTGTAACTGTGAGCACGCTCTAAAAGTCCCGTCGGTGTAAATGATGACAGTATCCAGTAAAGTTCTAAAACCTCTTTGACGTCTGACTGTACCCAAAATGTAGATTTGTCAGGGTCGATGCCAAGTGCTAAAAAGTCGGTTGCTGCCTGCATAGTAAGCTGTTTTAGTTTTTCGCCGTCACTTACCGTAGTCATCGCATGGTAGTTAGCGATAAAAGCGAACACTTCATTCTTGTCTTGTTCCTCAATCATAGGTTTTATTGAACCGAAATAGTTCCCGATGTGAAGGTCACCGGAAGGTTGGATACCTGTAAAAACTCTCATAATAATCCTGTATTTATAAAAATGTTTTTGAAATTATATCCAATTCAGTTTCGGTGTGCTATTCTTTAGATGAATAAAGGTAATTACTACCTATATAAAGGATATATTATGAGTGTACAAATTAGAGCAAAAGATATAACATTGACAGATGCAACTAAAGCGCATATAAATGCAGCGATAGATACTTTTCGTAAATATGGCCTTGACACAACAAGTTATAATGTAAATATTCAAAAAGAGAAAAAAGGTGTGAGTGTAGAGTTTGATATACACATAGCTCACGCTCAGCCGGTAGTGATCTCTCAAAGCGATGCAGATCTTGATGTGGCGATAGACCTTGCTATTGAGAGAACGACAAAAGCGCTTCGCCGTCTTCATGATAAAGTAGTTTCTCACAAAGCGACATCTCTAAAAGATGTAGAGGTTGCCGAAGTTTGATAGTTATACTATAATACCGCCAAAACTTTTAGGCGGTATTGTGAAAAAAATTCTTCTTCTTTCTTTCTTTTTTATAAATCTTTGGGCACAGAATGACTACGATTTTCGTGTTGCTTACGGTCGTGCCGATTCAAATGACTTTGGTGAGATAATTAGTTCTCAGATATCTCCTCATCATACAGGTACTCATGTTATGATGCTTGATGCAGGTTATAAACTGGCAGAAAATGTCCTTGACCTTCCTATAGATATTTATGTAAAAGTAGGATTTGCAAAGTTTTTAGAAAACGGCTACCAAAAAGATGTCTATGAAAATACACTCTATTTGAAGGCATATTATAATTTTGATTTTCTGGAAAACCGTGTACGCCTTGGTGCCGCAGAGGGTGGATCGTATACATATGGAATCATATATATTGAAAAAGAGGAAGCTATTGCTAAAAATGGCAAAAACTCACACTTTTTAAATTATCTTGAGTTAAGTCTGGATTTTGATCTTGGTAAACTTGTGAAGTATAAGCCTTTGGAAGACACGTATCTCGGGCTAGTATTAAAACATCGTTCGGGTATATACGGAGTTATCAATAATGTAAAGCATGGCGGTTCAAACTATGAAGCTGTCTATATAGAGAAAAACTTTTAAAAAAGGAAAAATGCAATGTATAGTTGGATAATTTGGTTTCATATAGTTTCATTCGTATCATGGTTCGCAGCTATTTTTTATATGCCTCGTCTATTTGTTTATCATAAAGAGCATGAGGACAATGCAGGCTTCTTAGAAGTCGTAAAGATAATGGAGTACAAGCTGTACAAATACATCGGTGTCCCTGCTATGTGGGCTACGATACTTAGTGGCGCGGCTTTAATATACTTCTCGACAAGCGAGTATGGTGTCAATCTTTTTAAAACAGGCGGATGGCTGCATGCAAAACTGCTTTTTGTTGCGATCTTGATAGCATATTTTGTTTCACTTGATTTTATGCGCAGATCTCTTGCAAACGGTACAAGCAATAAAAGCGGGAAGTTCTTTAGATTCTATAATGAAGTGCCGACTATTTTACTGCTTATAATAGTCGCAATGGTCATAATAAGACCGTTTTAATACTTACATGTAAGGCTTTTATTGCCTTACTATTTTCCCCCGCCGCGCTTTTTCGCTTTGAACAGTACAGGAACACCGCTAAAGTTAAATGCCTCACGAAGTTTATTTGTCAGATATCTTCTATATGTAAAGTGAAGACCTCTTGGTTTATTCATAATAAGAGCGATCCTCGGCGGTCTCGTCTCATACTGAGTCGCATAGTAGATACGGATGATCTGTCCATGCATAGAAGGCAGCTGGTGACGGCGCATCGCACGGCCAAGTACTTCGTTTAACTGAGATGTCGATATACGCTGAGAAAAGTTCTCATTTATCTCCAATATCATGTCAAGCAGTTTATTTACACGAAGATGGCTTTTTGCCGAGATCGTTATGATCGGCGCATAGTGAAGGAATTTAAATCTGTCACGTACATCTTGTATGATCTTGTCATAGTTCTCTCTATCTGCTATATCCCATTTGTTTAAAACGATGATACAACCTAGGAAGTTTTTATCGACAAGACCGGCGATCTTCTCATCAAGATCTATAAAAGGGTTTGACGCATCAAGAACGACAAGTGCCATATTTGCACTCTCAAGCATCTGCTCTGTTCTCATAAGTGCAAACTTCTCTATCCCCTCTATCTTACCGCGGCGGCGGATACCCGCAGTATCGACAAATGTCAGTGTTTTGCCTTGATAGTCGACACTTTCATCGATCGGATCGATCGTAGTCCCTGCGACATTACTGACAACTGATCTGTCTTCTTTGAGAAGAGCATTTAAGAGTGAGCTTTTTCCGACGTTTACACGGCCGATAATCGCTATTTTGATGTGATTCAAGTCTTCTGGATCAAACTCTTTTATCATGTCGTTCATACCGAATATAGAGTCGTCTTCTACATCCTCTTCATCAAAGTCGACATAACCCTCTTCACTGTCCTCATCCTCTGGAACGTAGTCATAGACAGTCGGTTCGAACTCATCTTCATCTTCGTCCGTTTCTTCCTCTTCTGCTATCTTGTCTTCATCAGGCAGAAGTTCGTACAGCCATTCTATAAGAGGATTAATACTGCGGTTGTGTGCAACAGAGATACCAAATATCAGATCCGTACCGAACTCATAATAATCCCAAAGTTTCTCTTTTAGACTGTCATTATCTATCTTGTTGACGACGAGTGCTACATCTTTACCGAGAGACTCTAATTGATAAAAAAGTTTTTTGTCATTTGCATCAGGCAGAGTTTTTCCGTCGACCATATAAAGTATGATGTCGGCTTTCTCGGCAGCTTCAAGTGATTTTTCTTTTATCTTGTCAAAAAGTTCACACCCTTTATCCAATCCGCCTGTATCAAGAAGTTCTACTTGTTTATCCAGGATCTGTGCAATACGGCGTTTTACGTCACGTGTCGTTCCCGCTTGTTCGGATGTAATGGCATCACGTTTTTTAAGCAGACGGTTAAACAGTGAGCTCTTTCCAACATTCGGCTGGCCAATTATGGCTATTTTTTTCATAGTATCTCTTTGTAGGTAATTAAAAACATTTTTATAAACAGTAAAAATTTAAACGATTTGTAAAAATGTTTTGTTGAAGTTAAATATTTTGTGTAATTATAGCGAAAAAAGGAGTTCACCGTTAAGGTGAACAAAAGTTTAATCTAAAACCATCCAAACAAACAGTTCTTTAGTCTTTGGATCGAGGAAAGTCGCTTCTATGTGAGCCGTGACTTTAGAGTTTTTAACTCTTTGCTGCGTCTGTATATCCATAGTTGAATGTACATCGTCATCTTTGGCAGTCTGCTCTCTTTTTGCGACAAGGTCTATCTCTACTCCTTGTTGCAGTGCGAGTTCATCTAAAGCTCTGCTGATAGCAAGTTTACGTTGATAGGCAGGACCTTTAAAATGGGGACCGCTGCTCCCGACCGAGCCTGTGACGCCGTCGATGTTTGGATTGTTTATCCATGCAGGATATACTGTAGTCTGCTCTTTTGCAGGTGCAGCATCTTTGTTACAGCCTGCAAAAAAAACAATAAGCAATGAAAGTAAAATTACTCTCATTATTCAGTAGGAAAATCTTTTTCTAATTGATCAAGTGCTTGTTTTGATTGGAATTGTTGCCATAAAGCATCTTCATTGTTATGAGAGCTTTTTACAATCTGTTTTTTGACCTCTTCGTTTACAGAGTTTTCAGGAGCACCTACTAGAACATATAGTGTACCGCTCTTAGGATTTTGCCATGATTCAAGTTGTTTTGTACCGTTTAACTTGATCTTTGCAAGTTGTTTTGAAACCTGAGTAGAAACGCTGTCAACTACTTCGCTATCGCCTACACCCGTACCGCGTACAAAGTTCTCGACTTTTGCTTTTACTTGTGTTTCGATCTGAAATGCCAGGTCGTTACGAGCCGCTGCCATTGCATTATTTCTTGTAAAGTTCATACCCGCTTTACTTTGCGGAGCACTTCCAAGACCTACGATCGCACCTTCATAACTTTGAGGATTACAAGTCCATTTTGGAGCAAGTACACCATCTTGCTTACAACGGAAATCACCTTCATCTTGTGCCGGTTGAGGTTTAGCACAACCTACAAATGTAGCCGCTACAACTGCTGCTATCGCTAATGTTTTAAAATTTTTAATCATGCATAACTCCTGTTATTTTGTATTAATAATTATACATACCTTTTCTTACTTTTTATTTAATCCTAAAAAATCAAATATGCCGAAAGAACGTATTGTTTTCTCTACGCTTGATTCGGCTTGCAGTCTGGCATCGTTGTTACTTTTTCTTGATTTACCGATAAAGGTATGCATCTTTTCAGATATGATTTTTTTCTCTTTTGTCGCAACGATGGTCTTGACTCCTAACGTCGTTTTATAAAACTGATAGTCCATCTTTTCATCTACCGTCGTCATTATAAAGATGTTATAACTGTTCTTTTTCTCAAGAGTTTTATTTACTAAAAGCGACTCATTGCTTAGTCCTCCTTCAATGTAGCGCACTAAACGTAATGAATTGAAATCACCTAAAACTCTAAGCGCCGTGGAGTCGTCGATCTTCTCTATCATCTCTTTCGTATTGTTGACAAAGGCAAAGTATTCGTTGGCATCATATCCAGTAGATACCGTTTGCAGTAAGGCTGCCAGTACTGCGATCTCATCTAACTTGGATGTGACAGGTTTAAGCACAGCATACTGCTCGATCGGAGTTAAGGTGTCGATCGTCTCTAACTCTTTTTTCAGAGGCTCGTAGATGGCGTCAAGTTTCTTTTTCTCCTCTTGAAATATCATCTCTCTTGATACGGAGATAAGAATAAGCTGCTGTGAATGAAACTGTGCGCTGTTGATGGTCTTTATTCCGTGAAATACGATGCTGTTTACGACTTTCATAGATGTCTGCATCAAGTTTTTATACTCTAATTCGTTCTTTATTTCTAAGGGACTATTTGAAGATTTAAAGAGCTCCATCACTTTTGTATTTAGATCTCTGTTTATTGAAAGAACTGCGATATTACGGGCACTCTGCATCGTCTTAGAAGATGCCGTCGAATAGATAAATGTAGTGTCCTTAGGCGGGTTTGTATACCATAACGGAGGTCTGTCCTCCATTTTTTTCAGGCCACAGCCTGTGATGACAAGGGCTAAAATAAGATAAATAAGAGTTTTAAACATTAGTATCCTTTGTAGTGTTTTTTTCGATATAGATAGATTGAGACGGGAATGCGAATGATGCCCCGTTGCTTTGTACTATCCTCATAAACTCCAGGTTGATCTTTTCTCTGACATTCAGGTACTCTCCCCATACCGTAGTCTTTGTAAAGAAGTAGCAGAAAATATCTAGCGAACTGCTACTGTACTCCGTGAAGTTTACAAATATGGTTTTTTGATCGATGTCCGGATCGTTTTGCAGAAGTTCTCTCATCTCTTTTAAAATATTTTTCATCTGCTCCGGTGTAGTTGAGTATGTAAGTCCCAGTGTCATCTTGATGCGTCTTTTTGTCATAGCCGACCAGTTGGTGATAGGTGTATTTGCTACGACACCGTTTGGGACACTGATAAGCGAGTCTTCAAAAGTCCTGACTTTGGTAGAACGCATCCCGATCTCCTCTATCGTTCCTTCTGCTTGCGGCGTTTGTATCCAGTCTCCGACTTTAAAAGGGGTATCGGCAAATATCATCAATGCACCAAAGATATTTTTTGTCGTATCCTGTGCAGCGAGTGCTACTGCCATACCTACAAGCCCGAGTGATGCGATAAGACCGTTTACATTGTATCCCCACAGATCAAGAAAAAAGATGATCGATACAACGGCGATGATAATCTTCACAAATTTCTTAGAAAGGTTCATAAAGTTGTAAAAGGACTGGTTATGACTTTTTTTAAGGAATACTCGTGAACCGCTGTACAAGAAATCGACGACTAAAAACAGGATCCATGCTATCAAAAATATCTTTACGGAGTTGGAAAGACCTATTAAAAAGGTGTCGAACTCTTTGTTAAAACTCAAAGCAGATATGGAGATATTGAATCCGACCAGCAGAATGCTCCATCTCAGAGGCTTGTGGATAGTGTTGAAAAACGGTGTGGAGACAGTCGACTGTATGCTGTTTGAGATCTTGTTAAGAATGTTTTGAATGAGTCTTGTTATCTGTTTTCTTAAAACAAAGAATATTGCAAATATAACTATTGAAAAGATCCATCTTGAAAGAGAGTTCCCTATGATCTCATAAGAGAAAAAGTCCACAACACCACTGGGGAGAGTAAACCACTTTGAGAAGAGAAGTTCAAGCAAATGATAGAGCTCTTTTCCCAGTTTCATCGTATAAGTTGCATTATTGTCCAAATCTATTCCTTGGGGGCATTTTTAAAATTCTATCTATAAAATATTGAAAGCAAGCAAAATTACTTTTTTGTTTACCATAATTATATTATTTTAACTTATACTTTAATGTGCTATGATGTCCGTAAAAAGGAGTTCGTTATGAATCTGAAAGAGTGCTATGCCAAATTTGAAAATTTGGCGGATGGATTAAGATCATTGTCGCTTCTTGCAGCCAGATTAGTCTTAGCTTACGGTTTTTACGGGCCGGCTATGAGAAAATGGAGTGACATCGGTGCCATAGGTGACTGGTTCGCGTCACTAGGGATCCCTTTCCCTCAGCTAAATGCTTATATGGCGGCAACGACGGAGATAACGGGTGTAGTGCTTCTGACTCTTGGACTCTTTACCCGTATTATCTCTATCCCTTTGATAGTCGTTATGCTTGTCGCTATATTTACGGTTCATATAAACAACGGTTTTGAGTGCGGAAACAACGGTTTTGAGATACCGGTTTATTATATGCTGTTTTTAGTGATCTTTTTATCGCACGGAGCAGGGCGTTTTAGTCTGGATAATTATATTTTTGCTAAAAAAGATTGATATAATGCTGCTATGATTTACTATAGCTACGAAAATTTTAGAGACGATACATGTAAACTTATCGATGAGGTAAGAAGTTTTGACCCTGAGGTCATAGTTGCCGTTGCACGCGGCGGGTTGACACTCGCTCATGCGATGGCTGAAGGTCTTGACATAAGAGCGGTCGAGTCGATCCGTACGGAACTTTATGACAATGATGTAAAAAGAGACACTATCTGTATCTACGGTGAATGTAATCTTATGAATCATAAACGTGTCTTAGTCGTGGACGATATCGCCGACAGCGGTGATACACTTTATGCGATCATGGAAAAACTGCAGGGCGATAACCCTGATGCGGAGTTTAAGACAGCTACGCTTTTTTATAAAAAGACATCTATCCATCAGCCGGATTTTACAGTAAACGAAGCTCCTGACTGGATAGACTTTTTTTGGGACAGGGATTTTAAGAAGGCTTAACTTTTAGCTTTTTTTATCATCTCATACGCAGAGTTTATCTCCTGCGTTTTAGCAGTCGCTTCTTTGAGGTAATTCTCATCTTTGCCTTGGGCTTTGATGATGTCGGGATGATACTCTCTAATTAACTTTCTGTAAGCTTTTTTGATCGTTTCCAAAGAGTCGTTTGGACTTACGCCCAGTACTTTGTATGCATCATCGAGAGTCGCTTGCGGATGAGCATTTTTTATCATAGACTCAAACTGGTCAAATATATTGTGGTAGATGTTCGGGTCTATCTGCAACGCTTCAGCTATGGTGACCAGTATCTCTTCTTCTGATTTACTGACCTCTCCGTCGACAAAAGCAAGCTGGATCAAAAATCCCATCATCTGGACTTGTTTGTTTTTATCTCTGTAGATCAGTTTTTGAAGCGTTTGAGCTAAAGTTTCGATGTTTCCTGTGATATCTTTTTGCTCATTAAAGATCTGCTTTAGGATATCTCTTGTCTTCTCAGGTTCAGGGAATACGCGTGACACATCGGTAAACATATTTCCCACAAGTTCCGCTTCAAGTGCATCGACTTTGCCGTCGGCTTTAGCGACCTTTGCGGTAAGTGAGACAAATACACCCAGTTCACTGCGCTCCAGTGCTTCTTTTGAGACTGAAAAGTTTTTAAACTGCTCTTCGTAGTTTGCGGTGTAGGTTTTGTATCCTTTTGATAAATACAAAAATATTCCGACGACTATAATTATTAATAAAATCGTACTCAATTAAACTCTCCTTATTTTTCTTTACATGTAAGGCAATTATACGGAAATGAAGCTAACACAGATATAATTTCGCTTATGAAATTTGATATCAAGATCGATGAAGGCGTAAAATATATGCTCTTTGCATCATTACTGTTTGCCATCATGGGTGCGTTTGCGAAGCTTTCAAGCCAGCATATGAGTTCGCTTGAAGTCGTGTTCTTTAGAAACGTGTTCGGTGTGCTCATCGTCGGGTTTGCAGTGCTCAGATCCCCTATGAAACATGTTGGCGGAAAACCGCTTTTACTCTTTTTTAGAGGATTTATGGGTTTTACTGCACTACTTGCGTTTTTTTACAATATCGCACATATCTCTTTAGGTGACGCAATGACCTTTTCAAAGACGTCACCGATCTTTACCGCTCTTTTTGCTTGGGCGTTTTTAAGTGAAAAACTCTCTTCAAAGGGGTGGATAGCCGTTTTTATAGGTTTTATAGGGATACTCTTCATCACTCAACCCAGCGGTCTTGGTTTTAGTAAATATGATCTCTTAGGGATCTTCAGCGGAGTGGGTGCAGCATTGGCCTACACCTCGGTAAGAGAACTTAAAAAGTTTTACGATACGCGTGCTATAGTGCTCTCATTTATGGGTGTTGGCACTATAGGACCCGTAATCCTGTTACTTGTCTCGCCTTATGTCCATCTTCCCGAACTGGATTTTATGTTAGGCGAGTTTGTCATGCCAAGCGGAGTCGTGTGGCTGTATGTCCTTGCTATGGGAATCTTGGCGACACTTGCGCAGGTCTATATGACAAAAGCATACGGTGCGAGTAAGGCGGGCATCATCGGAGCGGTAAGCTATACGAACATCCCTTTTTCCATTTTAGTCGGACTGTTTTTAGGGGATTCTCTGCCAGGGATCATCACGACGGCAGGGATAGTCTTGATCATAACAGCGGGGATTTTAGTCGCAAAAGCGAAGTGATTTATCTTACATGTAACTCATTATGCTATAATCACTTACTTATTTTAAAGGCAAATATATGAAATTATTGGCTGGGCCTTGTGTTATTGAAAGTGAAGAAAACATCTTCAAAATAGCGAAGGCGTTAGAGATCTATCAAAACGACCCGACTATCGATTTTTATTTTAAATCCAGTTTTGATAAAGCGAACCGTACATCATTAGACAGCTTCCGCGGTCTTGGAATGGATGAGGGACTGCGTATTTTGGAAAAAGTCAAAAACGATTTTGGCTATAAAGTGGTCACGGATGTACATGAGTCCGCTCAGGTGCCTGCTGTGGCAGAGGTCGTGGATATGCTTCAGATACCTGCTTTTCTTTGTCGTCAGACGGATCTGCTTGTAGCGTGTGCAAAGACGGATAAAGAGGTAAATATCAAAAAAGGGCAGTTTATCAATCCTCCTGATATGAAATACTCTGTACTAAAAGTCCTAAAGACTCGCGGATGTGATGAGGTGAGCTATGAGAACTCGGTGAAACACGGAGTTTATCTGTGTGAGAGAGGAAGCTCTTTTGGATACGGCAACATAGTCGTAGATATGAGAAGTCTTGTCATCATGAGAGAGTTCGCACCGACGATCTTTGATGCGACTCACTCAGTTCAAGCACCGGGTGCATTAGGCGGCAAGACCGGCGGAGACAGTTCGATGGTCCCATACTTAGCAAGTGCGGCTGCGGCTGTAGGAGTCGACGGGTTCTTCTTTGAGACACACTTTGACCCGAGCATAGCACTCAGCGACGGTCCAAATATGATAAAACTAGATGAGCTTGAAAAACTCGTTACTAAAATTAAAAAAATAAGGGAGATATAATAAGATGAATTTAATCGAGGGAAAATTAAAAGTCACTAACGGCAAAAAGATCGCGATCGTAAGTACAAGATGGAATCACTTTATAGTCGATAGACTGGTAGAGGGAGCAAAAGACGCATTCGCACGTCACGGCGGAGACGAAGCTGATCTGACTCATGTACTTCTTCCTGGAGCATTCGAACTTCCGATGGTAGTCGACCAGCTTCTTGCAAGCGGAAAATATGACGCTATCTGTGCTCTTGGTGCAGTAATAAGAGGTTCTACTCCGCACTTTGATTATGTTGCTGCTGAAGCTACAAAAGGGATCGCATCGATGAGCCTAAAATACCAAAAACCGGTATCTTTCGGACTTTTAACGACTGATACTATCGAGCAGGCGATCGAGCGTGCAGGAACAAAAGCGGGTAACAAAGGTTTTGAAGCTATGACAACTGTGATAGAGATGCTAGACCTGTATGAAGGGATCAAATAATGGCTACTCGTCACCAGGCAAGAATGGCAGTTGTAAGTCTGCTTTATGCGTATGACCTTGGAAACGGGAACATCGCAGAGCATTCAGATGAGATACTAGAAGAGAAAAAGATACGTAACAAGCAACGTGACTTTGCCTTGACACTTTTTGACGGTGTTATGGAGAACTTAGAACGTGTAGACAGTGCGATCATTAAACATCTCAAAGATTGGGATTTTGAACGTTTAGGTTCAGTTGAACGTGCTACACTACGTCTTGGAGCTTACGAAATACTTTTTAGCGAACTGGATTCTGCAGTCGTAATCAATGAGGCTATCGAAGTCGCAAAAGCATTTGCAACTGAACAGTCGCCGAAATTCATCAACGGTGTCCTTGACGCTATATCTAAGGACAAAGAAGCTTAATCACTCAATAAAGGGATTATATTCATGAAAAAGTTTATTCTTTTCACTGCTCTAAGCATCTCGCTTTTTGCCAGCGATATGATTGTAAAAAACAGTATCTGCGGTGTCGATGAGACAATAGATTCTATAAAAAGTATCGCCACTAGCAAAGGTATGCATGTATTTGCAGTCATAGATCATAGAGATAATGCAAAGAAGATAGGAATGAACTTAAACAGATCAAAGATGATAATCTTTGGAAATCCCAAGCTGGGGACAGCATTAATGCAGCAGGATATCACTGCAGGACTTGATCTGCCCATACGTATTTTAGTGTTTAAGAACAGTGACGGAGCCGTTAAAATGGCGTACCGAGACGGTACATGGCTTGCATCAAAGCATGCCATCGACGATCCGAGAATGGTGCAGAAGATGAATGATGCACTTGAAGATATTACAAATAAAGCCGGACAATGCAAAAACGATTAACAAAAGAGGAAGCTCTAAAACTTATACGTGAAGCTGACCTAAAAGAGCTTGGGCGCCTTGCTACTGCAAGAAAAAAAGAGTTGCATCCTGAGGGAATAACGACTTTTGTCATAGACAGAAACATCAACTACACAAATATCTGCTGGGTGGATTGTAAGTTCTGTGCGTTCTATCGTCATGAAAAAGATGAGGATGCTTACGTACTTACATTTGACGAGATAGATGCAAAGATAGATGAACTTCTGGAAATCGGCGGGACGCAGATACTTTTTCAAGGCGGGGTCCATCCGAAGCTAAAGATCGAGTGGTATGAGGATCTCGTAGAACATATACATACGAAATATCCTCAGATCACGATCCATGGTTTCTCATCTATCGAGATAGACTTCATAGCAAAAGTATCACGTATTAGTGTCGAAGAGGTCTTAGAACGTTTGCATGTAAAAGGTCTGGCTTCCATACCGGGTGCGGGAGCTGAGATACTAAGCGACAGAGTGCGCGATATTATCGCTCCTAAGAAGATAGATTCAGAAGTATGGGTAGATATCCATAGAAAAGCACATAAACTCGGTATCAAATCGACTGCGACGATGATGTATGGAACAGTCGAGAGCGATGAAGAGATCCTTGACCATTTAGAGATGGTGCGTAATCTTCAGGATGAGACAGGCGGTTTTAGAGCTTTCATCATGTGGAGTTTTCAAGGGCAGAATACAGAACTTTTACGCCTGATACCTGACATGGAAAAACAGACACCAAACAGATATCTTCGTCTTTTGGCAGTCGCGAGACTGTTTTTGGACAATGTACCGAACATCCAAAGTTCATGGGTGACTCAGGGTCCATATATCGGGCAGATGGCACTTAACTTCGGCGCGAACGATCTTGGTTCCACAATGATGGAAGAAAATGTCGTTAAGAGTGCAGGAGCAGGTTTTAGAATGGCAAAAGACGAGATGGTGAATCTTATCCGTGATATCGGTGAGACTCCGGCAGTGCGCAATACGGCGTATGAGACGTTAGAGATTTTTGCATAATGAGATTTTTTTTAACTTTATTTTTATTGGGACAGGTGATAATGGCAGCAACTATAAACTATATCGAGGTCAAAGGTGTAAAGATCCCTTTGATCTTTGAAGAGGAAAATCGTTTACCGATAGTGTCTATGCAGCTTGTCTTTAAAGATGCAGGAAGTATCAGCGACAAGTCAGGTCTTGCAAAACTGAGTTCTAAGATGATGAACGAAGGAACACTTTCACTGGGGAGCAACGGCTTTGCGACTGCACTGGATGAAAAAGCGATCCATATCAGTTCATCTGTCGGAGCGGAGACGTTCGTGATGGAGTACAGCTCACTTAAAGATCAGTTCAAAGAGGGTGTCGATCTGTTCGCATCTCTTTTAAAAGAGCCAAATGTCACAAAGAAGAGTTTAGAAAAAGTCAAGACAGATACCATAGGACAGTTAAGCGCAAAAGAGAGCGACTATGACTATGTTGCGAACAATGCTTTAAAAGAAGTACTGTTTGAAGGCACTCCTCTTGCAAATCCGGCTTCTGGAACTATCTCAAGTGTTGAAAAGATAGACCTTGACGAAGTAGAAGATTTCTTAAAGAAACATCTTGTCTTATCAAATCTCATCATTGTCATCGGAGGAGACCTGACTCTTGATGAAGCAAAAGCAAAAGCCGTAGAACTTGCTTCAAACTTGGAAGTGGGCGAAGCAAGCGAAGTGAAGCATTATCTTGCAAGTGCGCAGGAAAAAGATGTTGTACTCAAACGCGAAACACAGCAGGCATATCTTTACTTCGGTTCACCGTATGATATGAACGATACAGACAGCGAGTATTATAAGGCTCGTGTGGCTACATACATCTTGGGTACGGGCGGTTTTGGAAGCAGACTTATGGAAGAGATACGCGTTAAAAAGGGACTTGCCTATTCAGCTTATGCCCGCGTGCATGTAAGTAAATCAAGTTCATACCTTACCGGATATCTGCAGACAAAGCTCGAATCACTTGATGATGCAAAAGCAACGGTAAAAAGCGTTTTTGAGAACTTTGTAAAGGGCGGTGTGACAGAAGATGAACTGGAACAGACTAAAAAATTTCTGCTTGGAAGCGAACCTTTAAGAGTCGAGACACTTTCACAACGCTTGTCACGTACGTTTATGGAGTTTTACAAAGGCGAGGAACTTGGGTACTCTGCAAAAGAGTTAGAGCTTATCAAGGGTCTAAAACTACAGGATCTTAACGATTTTATCAAAAAACATAAAGAGATCCTTTCACTATCTTATGCGGTAGTGACAAAATAATATTGCAATTTGCAATATAAATCTTAACTCTTTTAAACTAATAGTAAACTATTGGTAAAGGAGCTAATATGAGACTTGATAAAGAGGATGAGGCAAGACGTAAAAAGCTTGGCATCACCTCTTATATCGACTTAGCTCTTATCATCCCTCATACATATGAGGACCTTCGTTTAAGCAGCAGTTTACAAGTAGGAACTGCCCAGCTGATAGATGCGACTGTAAGCTCTGTTATACGCACTCCAAAATCGATCAAGATCAATCTCTATGCTCATAATCTTTCACATACTTTAGAAGCCGTTATATTTAAACCCAAACCTTATATGATGAGACAGTTCATAACAGGGGAAAGGTACTTTCTTTACGGTGTTGTAAATTGCAGCGGCGGACACTGTACGATGACTCATCCAAAAAAAGTCACAACTGTAGGGGCACTCTTTCCAAAATATAAATCTGCTCTTAGAAACGATACGATGATGCGTTTTATGCAGAAGCATCTGAGTTGTGAAAACCTCAAGTCAGAAGGTTTGAAAGAGAGTATTATAGAAAAGATACAAGACGTACACTTTCCAAAAGAGGTAGCACCTTATCAACCTAAGGCAGGTTTTCATAAAGAGTATATAGACAGTTTTAAATACCTTGAAGTTTATAATAATATGAAACAGCTGGCAAGTAAACGAAGATACTTTACATGTAAGCATAGACTAGACTCTTCATATAAGGATTGGGAAGCAACTTTACCTTTTTCATTGACAGATGAACAGTTGTTAGCAATAGAAGATATCAGACAAGACTTTTCAAAAGATGTGGCTGCAAAAAGGATGATAGTAGGAGATGTAGGAAGCGGAAAGACAATGGTCATACTCGCATCGGTGATGATGGCAAGACCACATAAAGCTGTTTTAATGGCACCGACGACACTACTGGCAAATCAGCTTTATGAAGAATCACTGAAGTTTCTGCCTGAGATCAAAACAGCTCTTGTGACAAACAAGATCTCGAAAGTCGATCTCAGTGAATATGATTTTATCGTAGGAACACATGCACTTTTGTATAGGGAACTTCCTGAGGTCTCACTTGTCATGATCGATGAACAGCATCGTTTTGGGACAGCTCAAAGAAATCTGCTGGAGAAACTTGTAAGCGACGGCAAGAATAGAGCTCATTTCTTACAGTTCAGTGCAACACCCATCCCTAGAACACAGGCGATGATACAGTCCTCTCACATAGATGTCAGTCTCATAACAAAGACACCTTTTAAAAAAGATATCACAACACAGGTGATACATAAAAATGATTTTTCAGATCTTTTGGAACATATAAAAGAGGAGATAGAACAAGACCATCAGGTGCTTCTAGTCTATCCGCTAGTAGAGGAGAGTGAAGCTTTTAATTACCAAAGTATCAATGAAGCAAGAGCTTACTGGGAAAGTAAATTTGATAATGTCTATGTGACACACGGAAAAGACAAAGAGAAAGAGAAAGTCCTGCTGGACTTTAGAGAGAATGGGAACATCTTGATAGCAACGACAGTCGTTGAGGTCGGGATATCATTACCGCGTCTTTCCACTGTCGTAATAGTCGGTGCAGAAAGGCTCGGACTTTCGACTCTGCATCAACTCCGCGGTCGTGTTAGCCGTACAGGTCTTAAGGGTTATTGTTATCTTTTTACATATCAGAACAGTTCTGAGCGGTTGGAACAGTTTTGCAAAACACAAAGCGGTTTTGATATCGCAGAACTAGATCTAAAGTTCCGTAAAAGCGGAGATCTGTTAAAAGGTGTCCATCAAAGCGGTTCAGAGTATAAATGGATAGACTTCAGTGAAGATATAGAGATAGTTGAAGAGGTGAAAAAGGATTTGGGTATCTGACTTTACATGTAAGAGTTCTCTTACATGTAAGCTATTTTAGTACAGACCGAAACGTCCGTCATTTCTTTTATAAAGTACGCGGGTCTTATCTTCATGATCTAAGAAGATCTCAAACATTTTTCCGCTGTCTTTTAGCTCTTCTAAAACATCACCGACTTCGCGAGGTTTATATAGGTCGAGTTCAACAGGGACTATCTCATCTTCCAGATTTTCACTCTCTTGGCTTAGATCTATACCGCCGTTTGCTTGTGAATGTGCTTTTGCTTCGTTTATCCCGACTTTATGATGATCTGTCTCACGGTCATGCATACGGCGAAGTGCTTTTTGCGCGCGGTCTATCGCTATGTCGATAGCAGCGTAAAGATCCATTTCGTTTTGTTTTATAACAACAGAATTCTTACCGGCAAGGTTTATGGTAAACTCGATGCTTACCCCGGTCTTGCCTTTTCTCTCATTAGCCGAAGCAACAGCCGTTACCGATATGATATCAAGATGAAATTTTTTAAGTGTCTCTATCGAAGCGTTTAGATGTTGTTTTATTGCGTCTGTAAGTTCTACATGACGTCCTACTAATGATATATTCATATATTATCCTTTTGTTCTAAGTATTAATATTATATCATTAAAAGTGCTTACAAAATTATAATTTTTGCAGTGTACGTCTAAAATATCTTATAGGTTCAGTTGCAACACTTGGAACGCTTGTTACGGTTACATCCATTAAGACGGTACCGTTTGATTCGGGAGTTGAAATAGCATTGATATAGTTAAAACCGTTTAAACAGTTTAAACCGATATATCGGATATCAACATTTATATTAAATATTGGAGTCGCAGCTGCTGGATATACCGCTGTAACATTGCCAAGACAGTTAGTATTTCCACCAGCGCCACGATCATGTCCAGATATTGCTAAAAGTGCTAATTCTGCTCCACTTTTAGCAAGAAGGATAGCTTGTTCTCTTAAATAGAGATCTGTGGTCTGTTTTGTCGTTTGAGAAGTAAGGTTTAGTGTTAATGCCATAATGGTCGTTAAAACAACGATAACAATAATTGCCATTATCATCGCAAAACCACTTCTCGCAGAGGATCTTAAAATACTGTTTTTTCTTTGCATATCGAATATCCTCCACTTGTTGATATATTTGAATCGGTCACACATAATTGGACCTTTATAAGGTCACCGACGGAACGAAATCTGAAAGTATCGACATCCTCCATAATTATCTGACTTTTCCCATTTTGATAGGTTTCACCCTTCCACGGTTGATAGTCATAGTATAGTGTAAGTGTTCCCTGTCTACTATTTTCCATTCCACCGAGTGCCTGGATTCTAGCCTGTCTTAAGCTTTCTATAGATGTGCGTATGGCATTTATCTGTTTTTTGACTTTTGCTTCTATGGCATCATCTCTCGTAGCAGCAAATTTTGGAATTGCGATCGCTGCTAGTATCCCAAGTACTACTATAACAAAAACCAATTCTAGCATTGTAAATGCTTTTTTATTACTTACTATCAATTTCTTAACCTTCTACAAATTTCGCCTTGCGTAGCGATATCACAGTCAAATGAACCGGTTGCCGGGTCATATATAAAAGTGACATCTACATTATGTACTCTGACTTTATATGTGTTGTTTGCAGTTTTTGTCCAATCTCCATTTTTTGTTGCACCTGTTACATTTTTTATGGGTGTTGCCAGAAGGGTAGCTGTTCCGTTTGTACCAAAAAGATATGCAGGGGTTCCCCCTACATCAAGGCTATCGATATACGGAGTATCATTAGTTCCGGCTGCACCTGTGTAAACTAAAGCGTAAGCAGTCCACGCAAGTTGATAAAACTCATAGATGTCCTGACCTGCAAAATCGTTTGCGCCGGTGTTTGCTTGAAATAGATTTGCTGCAACAGAGGATTGTATTGGATGCATTGTCTGATTTTGATCAGTTATGACTCCACCCCATCCATAACCGTTTATATAGCTGTTAGCACCTACAAAAAAGAGGGCACTATCGTTTATACCGCTTGCTGTACCGGAAAGGTTGGAAATAAGAGTATTTTCTGCTCCAGTATCAGTTCCTGGCGAATTTAATCTTGCTGTTGTATGTGCAGCATCAAGATCAATCAATCCACTCCATAATGGAGTTGAAGTACCGCGAAGACCGTCTATATCATAGCCGACCCACTCCAAGATCCTTTCTTGAGGTATATCTAGTGCATCAGAAAGTGATCTATACGCATTATTGTCAATACGTCTCACGATAACAGAAGATTTGATGCGGTATTGTAAACGGTTTGCTATCTGTTCCAATGCGATCTCGGATTGTGACTGAAGTCTGTTTTGAACAGTTGAGAAGATATACCCGTCATACGCTTTAATAAGAAATTCAACACCGAATTTTGCAATGATCCCGATGATGACTATGACAAATACAAGTTCCATCATAGTAAAAGCTTTACGTCTCACTAGTATCTCCTCTTGGCAAAATCGATCTCGCCGATATTTGCGCTATACGCTCTTAAAAGCGTTAAAGTTCCATCGGTATCACCGATATCTACAGTCACAAGTTTCATACTAGAGGGAGTGTTATTTCCCCCTGACGGAAATACAAAAGGAGTCCCCGTATCGGCGATATAGCTGACAGTAACATTCATTGTATAGTCCTTTTTATAGCCGGTCGATTTATCTGCTACAACATTTTCAAAATGTTGGTTTGCTTGACCTCTGTCATCAATAGCATCTACAGTATTGTTGTCATCAGAATTTATTGTTGAGACAGCTGCATTGGGTGAGAGATAATTATGAAATCTTCTATGCCCGTCTTCAATAATATGTCCGACTCTATAGTTTCCGTTGGCATTGGTATTGCCATACAAATCATATTTTCTAGCATAAATAGCAGCCCCTCCAGGGATATCAACAACTTTTGTGTATGAACCGATATTTTGAATATTCACAGAATGTTCATCCCAAGGATAACTAAGTACTTGCATCATTTTGGCAGAGGAAGCAAATACAGCTTCTTGGACTACATTGTTTTCCATCGCATTTTGATTGACTCTCAACATAACAGGCAGTGAGAGAACCGTAATTGCGATAACAACAATGGCAAAGATCAGTTCTATCATCGTAAAAGCAGCACGCATTACCAAAATATCCTTTTACTTGTAGTTTCACTGGCATTTGAATCCGTAGTAGTATCTGTATTTTTTACACCTGTCCAGTTACCTCCAGGTTTATAAAATTCAACTTCAAATTCATTAGTGGTCGCCGTATTATCATATTTGTTATATATGAGCCATCCTGATGAACTCGTTTGCATTGTAGTCTTGTAAGGATAGCCTCCCGTTTGGTCATAGGTGATGACCGCGTGTTCTGGATTTGTCCATGTCATGCCTGTTAGGGTGACTTTTGGTATCGATTTCCTTTCTGTTACATTGGTTATATTACCATCTCTAAGGCGAGCATGAAGAACATTATCAAACCAATCCAGCTCATCAACACTTTCGACTGGTGATGGAGCATTTGGTAGAAGTGTTGTATTTCCATCAATATCACAGTAAACCTCATAGTATATGAATGCATCTCCAACATTTGACGGGTATCTGTATCTTGGTGCATGTGTTCTACCGTAGTAATGTTTTACAGTAAGATTTAAGTCTAAGTTAGATGCTTTTGCATCTTTAGCATAATTTCCTTGCGTCGTTTTTGTCCCTAAATCAGCCGAGAAACTACAGTCAGTTCCAGGGTTTTGGCAATCAATCGTATAGTTATGAAATGTGATGGTTTTTGGATTTATCGGCTTACTAAGATTTCTATCAAAATTTAAGTTTAATATCGAGTTTATTGATCCAAGCATATTTTTTATAAAGTGAGAACTATCTAATGCTATAGGACCAAAGGTATTGTTGATTACATTGGAAGCTGTAGAATTTATTCCGCCTGTTATGTTTAAATCATGATACCTGTAACCATAAGAAGGAGCCGGTAAAGTATAGTTTGTTTTATTAACATCTATATTGATTGGTTTTGCAAAACAGTTATTAACAAAGTTACTTACCGTCACATTGTTTTCACCGACAGCACTAATAAATCCATTGAAATGTACCGACATGTTTTCATCTTGAGGTACAGACATATTTGACATATATACAAATGTATTAGTTGTAAAAATACTATCATAATTCATACCAAATGTAGGTAATAATGCCCTTAGATCAAATTTATATGGATGAAATGTTATGTCATAATCATTATACTGCAATGATGCATCATTATTATTGTGAGAACTGCTTATATTACACCCGTTTAGTGTCGTACTTCCTACTGTCTGTGTCGCTGAGGTATTTAGACTACAATCAGCACTTAATAGATAGTATGGCGAAGTATGATGTGACATTAATGTCGGATCGTGGTCAACTTTCGTCCAACTTGTATCAATAGCATGAAGTCTATAGTCTCCAACTTGATCAACAGAGGAATTTAGATCTACATAACCATTTAAAAATCTAAGTAATATGGATTTATTTGAATCATCATTACAGCCTGTTGTTACGACTCCGCCTCTTGGTTCCCAGATGTATGAAACATCGTCATCCGCTATATATCCAAAAGATTTAGTATACCCTGGTGAAGCAGTATTATCCAGATGATTTGTAGCAGTTATTTCCATATCATATTGATATCCAGAAGATAAGTTGAGGACAGAGCTAACAGGAGCTGCAACACCTGATACATTGTCTGCCAGCCTGGTTTTTAAAGTTGAATTAGATTGATTCTGGTCATTTATCTTGATCATAAGTGCTTCTGGACGAAGAGAAAAGTTATCTCTTGAACATGTATAGGGGACATATCGGCCATATATACATTCCATACATACATTCAGTTCATCTTGCGTCATCGCTGAAGCGGAAGCACTACCGGCATTCGCACACGCTTCAGGAACCTGCGTATATGTTTTTGTATGAACAGCAGCACCCGTGTGTATCGTGGCGGTGACAGGCTGGACACAGCTGCTCCCTGCATATCCAGGGAAGTTGATTAGACGAAACTTGCCGGGAGGATCTTCTTTAACGATAATTGACCCGTTGTCATCTGATGGAGGATAACTTATTCTGAATGCGACGTTTTCTCTAGCAGTTTTATAAAATTTTGCAGCAGCTTGGGGGTCCTCCAGTAAAATATTGTCTATGATATCCTGTGCGGTAAAACTAGCTGTACTGGAGTTCTTAAATGTGATCCAAATACGATCGCTTATCGCACTGGTAGGCTCATCGCATGATGCCTGTGAATCGTGAAAAGCAGCCGCATCGATGAGCTCTACACCTACTGACGTGTTTATATCTTTTGGAGTGTCTAAATTAGCCGGATCATACGATACGATCGTGTAATTATCGGCTCTAGATGTGATCTCAGTCGGTAGATTGTAATAATAATTACCATTACTATATGGATAGTAGATGTTATTTACAACGTTAAATCGTCCCTTTACAGGTGTATATGTAAAGTTTGCACCCGAACACATCTGCATCTTTGCTCCACCGATTTTTGTACTATATTTTATCAACGATGTTCCAACATTCAAATTGTAGTCAGCGATTACATTTATTGGCATATCTAATGTTGCTGTAAGAGGATCTACTTGGTAATAAAGATAAAAATAACCGCTTGAAGGCACAGTACCTATCGGTATATTTAAGATATTAGCATCATTGACGGTTAGTGATGCATCAGGTATTGATTGTGGCAAGAGAGAATTAATAGGAGTTAGCTGTGTAGTATTTCTTATGTATGTGACTTGAGATGTATTCATATCAAATACACTGATGTTCATATCTTCAACAGATATATCCGATTCTACAAGATTTCTTATGTATATGGTTAATTCTATAGGTTCGTGTATTAATGCACCGGCAAGTAGTTTGTCACTTGATAGTTTTGGGTCTACAGTACCATTATTATCTTCGGTAAAATATTGACCTTGTTGTTTATATGCATAGTCATAACAAAATTTTGGAGCATATAGTTTTGTTGACAGAGCATATAATCCGGGCATATACCCGTCCCCGCTCGTAGAGAATTTTATATTAGTAGTCGTTTGCTTGTTTGAAAGAATAGCACTTGTATCATAAGTGTCAATATCGGCACCTAGCGAGTTCGGCGAATAATAAGGTAAGCCGGAGGTGACTGTCACACCGTCTTTAGATATCGTAGCATTCATGATATTTGTAGAAGGATTGAGTGCGTTAAAAAGAGGATGTTCCGTTCCGTTTGCATCTGTAAGAGACCCTGAGTCACCTGTCAAACCGATATCACCCTCTCCTGCAAATACGACTAAAGATGAATCGACAATACCGTCTTTAGGAGTTAAAAAGCCTGATAAAGTAGATACGACTTGATTTCCTACTCCGGTATTTGAAGTACTACATCCGTTAGCGTTTGCATAAGAGATTGCATTGTTAATATCGCTGGATCCTGCGAATGCCTGATATCCGTCATATACGGTGATATTTTTAAAATCTTCATTATAGTCTTCATATACGACTGCTATAGCCCATGCACCGAAACTACCGCCGGCAGGCTGTCCCTGAGTAGTCGCAATATCGCCTACCCAATAGTATCCGCCTCCGTGAGCGTTGACATAGCTTGTTATATCGACATAGCTTTCATAATACATACGGCTAGAGTCAAAATAGACCCAGTTCATCTGCGCATTAGTGACTGACTGGTATGAGTCGGTACTGAACTTATATTTTATATTATGACCGGCTTCTTTTTGCGCACTAGTCCAATTGACCATATACCCCTGCCATACAAGGCCAGCCCATACTACCGTTTTCCCTGCTGGAATATCTAAATAGGCTGCTGAAGAGTTTAAAGTTGTCGCCGCATTGTCCGTTGTTCCTGTTACATCATCATAATCATTATACATCATATTGATATTATTATTGGTCGAAGTACCAGGATCTCCACATACACCACCGATGTTGGCACAAAGAGAGGTATTTCCTGCAATGATCAGTTTTCCATACAGATTCGTACTGTAAACAGGTGTAAAAGCTTTTGGATTCGCACAAGTAAAATCAGTAGCAGAAGCATAAAATGGATAAGACAGTAATATTAAGAATAAATAGAATCTGGATAAAGATACTTTCATAATGCACCCCTTTTTTTGTTAAAATCAGAGCACCACACTATGGGGCTCGGTAAACTTTTAACATTTACTATTACTAATTATAATCACAAATAACCTTTACAATAGGTTAACTTTAAATATTACTTATAAAAAAACATTCATCTATCTTTGTTATAATGACAGAGATAAGAAATACAAAAAGAGTTTTAGATGAAACATAGATATATCGGAAAAACCGGCCTGCGCGTGAGTCCTATCTGTATGGGGACTATGACATTCGGTTCACAATGCGACGAAAAAGAAGCCTTTAAGATCATGGACAAAGCGTATGATGCGGGGGTGAATTTTTTTGATACAGCCGAGCTTTACTCCATTCCCCCAAAAAAGGAAACGGTCGGGCTCACAGAAGAGATCGTCGGCAGATGGTTAAAGACAAAACCGCGTGAGAGCATCATCCTGGCTTCAAAGGTCGCAGGAGCAGCGAACGGATGGTTCGTCCCGCCTGTGCGTCACGGGCTTACAGCCATAGACAGATTCCATATAGAGCGTGCCGTAGAGGGCTCGCTAAAACGTTTGGGGACTGACTACATCGATCTTTATCAGATGCACTGGCCCGATACGGTCGTGCCTATAGAGGAGTCGCTGCGCGCTTTTGATTCGCTTGTTCAAAGCGGAAAAGTCCGTTACGTCGGTACATCAAACGACACAGCATACGGAACGTCAAAAGCTTTGATGACCTCAATATATGAAAAGCTCTCCCGTTTTGAGTCGATACAAAACAACTTTTCGCTTTTAAACAGAAGGTTTTTAGACGAACTTTCCACTTTGGCTAGAAAAGAAAGCATCTCGCTTCTTCCTTACTCTCCTTTGGCAGGCGGAGTCTTAAGCGGTAAGTACAATCAAGTGAAAGGGGAAAAGGGACGTTTTTCCGAGTATATTCACGCTCCTGAATCCCGTCTAAGAGTAATGGCGCAAAGATTTGTCAATGAGAAGACATTGGCATCAACGCAGAAGTACCTCAAAATCGCACATGATTTTGGGATCGATCCCGTGACGATGGCGATAGCTTGGTCTAAACAGTTTGATTTTGTGGCATCGACTATCATCGGAGCGACACACGCCGGACAGTTGGATGCTTCTTTGGCAGCAATGGAGCTGACACTGAGTGATGAGGTGTTAAAAGCCTGCGACGCGGTTCATCAAGATATCCTGTATCCTATGGGCTGATATGAGGATAGTTTTTCTTTCGCTGCTCTTTTTGTTTGCCGGCTGCAGTATCAAAAACTATGAGATAAACGAGTCCAAGATCATCGTCATAAAATCTGCGCAGCTCAAATATGCAGACCTTGGGTATATCCGCAGCAGCGGGAGTGCTTTGAAGATCGATCTGTATGAGATGGGCAACCTTGTCAAAAGCATCGAGATAAATAACATGATCTGTGTCGACGACGGCTGTATGCTGAAAAGCTCGTTTAATCAAGAATATCTCAGCAAGCATTATCCTGCGGATATTTTGGAAAACGTGATCTTGGGAAAACAGATATATGAGGGAAAAAATCTTAAACGTTCAGATTACGGGTTTATGCAGGATATTAAAGATGAATATGTGGACATCCATTATGAAGTAAAAAATGGAGATATAAGGTTTAAAGACCGTAAAAACGGTGTCTTGATGAAGATATCCTCTCCATCAAGATAGCTGTTTTGATTTTTCCTCGACAAGCATTTTGTCTAGCAGTTCAAACAGAGTTTCACTTGCATTTTCCATCTTCTGAAACTCTTTGATAAGAGTTGGGTTGTTTTTCTCGTTATAGCCGTCTTTGGCGATATTTGCCGATGTGATGGCACTGTCATGTACTATGGCATGATATTTAGCCATATCTTTGTATGACTGAGTCATACCAAACTTCTCTTTACCTTTGTTTTCATACCATTTTCCGAGTCTGCATTCAGTATGTGAACTTATGTTATCCGCATTTTTACTCGATATTACTCTGCCGAAAATATCTGATTTAAACAGAATATGATCTATTTTTGCCAAAGTGATCATTAAAGCACTTTCAAGGTCTTGTGAATTGATTTTCATCTCATTTGCATTTGCGTTAAACCCGTCTAGCACGCTTTTAAAGCTCTCGATCATATGAGTGGCTTCATCTGAGACACTGCTCATCATCTCGGCAGAATCAGATATAGAACCGGTTTCCTGCTGAAGTGTCTGGATAGAGATCCCTATCTCGGCAGTTGCTTTAGAAGTACGTTCGGCAAGTTTGCGCACTTCGTCTGCGACAACGGCAAAACCGCGTCCATGTTCACCTGCACGCGCAGCTTCTATAGCAGCGTTAAGAGAGAGCAGATTTGTCTGTTCAGCGATATCTTTGATCAGGTTCACGACTTCACCGATCTCGTTTGCTCTGGTCTGAAGAGAGTCTACGGCAGAGTTGTTGTTCTCTATATATTGTGTCAGTGTAGATAATCTCTCTATGACAACACTCGCCTCGTCTATGCTTTGATTTGATGCTATAGCAGTCTCACCTGCCATTCTTGCCGTATCATTTAGCTGGTTTACACCCTCTGCCAGCTGGCTTTGGATCATACTGAAGCTGATCGCCAGCGGTTGACCTGTCTTCCCAAGATCGACTGAAAAGTTTTTCTCTCTTTGCATATTGTATTCATCTTCCATTGAGTCGATGGCTTTATTTATCTTATCAGCTGTTTTTTTGAAGTTATAGTTCAATCCTTCGGCATCTACCCTTCTAAAAAACTTGTTTCTTGAAGCGTAGTCTATGGCCGTATTGACCTCTCTCATAAAGACTTCTAGCTGATCCATGAAGTTATTGATATCCCATGATAATTTGCCCAAAACACCTTGCTCAGTTATGTGTGTGCCGCGGATCTCAAAATGTCCCTGTAAAGCACTTGAAAAGATCTCTTGAGAGTTTTCGATACTTTTTTCGGTCTTTTGGACATATTTATAAATTAGCAGTGCCAGAATGATATTTAAGGCATTAAAGGTCGCAGTCAAAATATGAAATTCGTAAAATATCGATGTGAGTGCTGTCGTCCCAAAAACAGTGATCAAGATAGCGACATTGGCATAATGTATCTTAGAGAGAGATGATGAATTCTTCATAAGAGACTCCTTTTTCTTTTAGTAACTCTTGCAGATATTTCATAGATGCTTCCATGCCGCTGCTTTTTTCAATTTGAAGAAGTTTTGTATAAAGATCTTTGATAATATTTAAAGAAGCCTGTTTCGGTTTTCTTCTGACAGAAAAATAGCCTATGATATTATCTTTTTCATCAAATGACGGTGTAACGTTTGCAAATACCCAGTAATATGAACCGTCTTTACAAAGGTTTTTTGCATAGGCATTTATCTCCTCTTTTGACTGAATCGTGTTCCATAACAGTTTAAAGATCGCACGCGGCATATCAGGATGCCTTAAAATGTTGTGAGGCTGGTCTAAAAGTTCCTCTTCAGAATAACCGCTCATCTGAATGAAAAGTTCATTACAATAAGTGATTCTGCCCTTAGTATCTGTCTTTGAAACAATAATGTTGTCTTCTGGAAAAGTGACCTCATTATTGGTTGGTGTCTGTTTTGGCATTTTATTCTCCATAAAATATGGGTAGAATTTTACTCCTAAAAACTTTTTATATAGATAAAGTTAGATTAATAATACAAAATACAAGGTGAAAAATGAAATACGTAGGAGCACATACATCAGCCAGTGGCGGTGTTTTTAATGCCATATCACATGCACAGGAAATAGGGGCAAAAGCGTTTGCGCTCTTTACAAAAAATCAACGTAGATGGGATGCAAAACCACTTGATACGAAAACAATAGATACTTTTAAGAAGAGATTAGAGGATAGCGGGATACTTCCTCGTCATATATTGCCGCATGATTCATATCTTATAAATCTGGGGCATCCAGATGATGAAAAACGTGCAAAATCAATGGAAGCTTTTTTAGATGAGGTCCAAAGATGTGAACTTTTAGGACTAGACAGACTAAATTTTCATCCTGGCAGCCATTTAAAAGAGATAAGTGAGGATGAGTGTCTGGGAAGGATTGCAGAAGCTATGAACAGAACACTTGAAAAAACATCAGGGGTATCGCTTGTCCTTGAAAACACTGCAGGTCAGGGAAGCAATCTTGGCTGGAAATTCGAACATCTGGCACATATTATCGATAAAGTCGAAGATAAAAGCCGTGTGGGAGTATGTATAGATACCTGTCACATGTTTACGGCAGGTTATGATATAAGAACACGTGAAGCGTATGATGTCACGATGGCACAGTTTGAAAACATCGTCGGTTTCAAATACCTAAAAGGGATGCATATAAATGACTCCAAGCCTGATCTAGGATCACATGTAGACCGTCACGACAGCATTGGAAAAGGAAAGATCGGTATCGATGCATTCAGATTTATCATGAATGATGAGAGGATGGATGATATTCCGCTTATTTTAGAAACAATAGATGAGAGTATCTGGGCGCAGGAGATAAAACTTTTATACTCTTTGATGGATTAAGCCTATTTGTATAGTATATTTTGTTAAACTTTGTTTTATTAAACTATCAGGTATTTGAAGGGGAAATGAGAAAATGAGAAAAATTGCTTTGTTATCGATAGTAACAGCGACTGCACTGACGGCAGCAGGATATAAAATACCGGAAAACTCGGTCAATGCGGTAGCACTTTCAAATGCCTATGTTGCAAACGCACACGGCGCCGATGCAGCGTATTATAATCCCGCAAATATGGTCTTTAGCGATAATAGCGGCGGAACTATGGAAGTCGACTTGACCTATGTAGGGCTTTCTGAGATAAATTATAAAAGTACGGATGCAACGGTTAATATATCATCAAAAGGCGAAAACTTTCTTATTCCCACGTTTCATTATGTCTCACCAAAAGTAGATAATTTTAGATTTGGACTTTCTATTGTCAGTCCTGCAGGCTTGTCGAAAAAATGGAGTGATGCACCGGCATCTACGACTGCTAAAGAGTTTGCACTTCAAACTATTGAAATAAATCCGACTGTAGCATATATGTTGAACGAACAACTGAGTATGGCATTTGGTATCAGGGGGATTTACTCTAACGGTATCGTTAAAAATGCTTATTATGAGATGGAAGGGAAGAGCTTTGACTGGGGATATAATCTGGCAGTAACGTTAAAACCGAACAAAGACACAAATATCGCATTGACTTACAGATCGGGAGTAGACCTTCATCTAAGCGGTGATACATCGACAACTGCGACTACGATAAACAGCGGTGTAAAAGTTCTTTTACCGGTTCCCGCTATCATAAGTCTTGGGGTATCACATACTTTTGGAGAGTCGACGACTCTTGAAGCAGTTTTAGAACATAATGTCTGGTCGGCTTACGATAAACTGGATTTTGATTTTGATAATGCGACAAATGAGACAGTCTTAGGCGGATCTCATGTAAAGAACTGGAAAGATACAGATACTGTTCGTATAGGAGTGACCCATACGTATGAAAAGGTTACTGCAATGGCAGGCTTTGCCTATGATCCTTCACCGATTCCTAATAAGACACTCGGGTACGATCTTCCGGGTTCAGATTCAAAGATCTTTTCGCTTGGAGGACGTTATGACCTTACGAACTCTATAAATGTCGGTCTGGCAGGGCTTGTATCTTTAAAAGATGACAGAGAAGTAAATAACTCCTCAATAAACGGAAAATTTACTAATTCACATGCTTATTTGCTCACCGCAGGTCTGGAGTATAAGTTTTAATGGTATTAAAATATCCATATAAAAATTTTTATGAGATGGTAGTCTCAAACGCTGCCCTTCTACCGAATAAAAAAGTGGTCTTTATCGATGATGAGAAGATCACAAATAAAGAGCTCTTGGATAAAGTCGATTCTTGTGCAAGGTTTTTAGAGATCAGCGGTCTGAAAGCTGATGACAGGGTGGCTTTGATCCTGCCGAACTCTTTAGAGTTTTTAGTATCCGTTTTTGCTGTTTGTAAACTCGGCGGAGTGGTCGTACCGATAAATAATATGTTAAAGCGTGACGAATACGAGTATATTTTAAACGACTGTGAAGCGAAGATACTTATAACATCTGTAAATTTTGAAAAAGAGACAAAAGGACTTTCACAGACGACACCGGTTCAAAAGACGATCTGGATAGATGAAGCACCCGATATGGATGAAGACAACATACTTTTGGGGAAGGTCGAATATTCTCATCCGCAAAAAGAGAGCTTAGATGCGGAGTGTCCTGTAGATGTAAGCAAAGAACTGGATGATCTTGCGGTCATATTTTATACATCGGGCACTACTGGAAATCCAAAAGGTGCGATGCTTAGCTATAAAAACATCTTTTCAAATCTTGTCGCTGGAAGTATGTTATTTGATATTCGGCAAAAAGACAGGTTCATTATCTATCTCCCTATGTTTCATGCTTTTACGTTTTCGATCATGATGCTTCTCCCGATCTTTTCAAGTTCTTCCATTGTCATTGTCCGTAAGCTGCTGCCATTTAGCAATATCATTAAGCAGACACTTTTAAAACGCGTGACAGTATTCTTAGGTGTTCCGGATATTTATAATGCTCTTATCCGTGCAAAACTGCCTTGGTATTTTTTATGGTTTAACTCTATACGCGTGTTTATATCGGGTGCATCGGCACTTAGCGAAGATACGTTAAACAGATATACCAGAGTGTTTAAGCGGGCGAAGATGCTTGAAGGGTATGGTCTGAGCGAGTGTTCACCGGCTGTTTGTGTAAATACGCTAAAATTTCAAAAAGCATATTCTGTCGGAAGACCCTTACCCGGTTATGAAATAAAGATTGTAGATGATGAGATGGTCGAGGTCGCCATTGGTGAAGTCGGTGAGATCATCGTGCACGGGGATTGTGTTATGCAGGGGTATTTGGGCAATCCACAGGCAACAGATGAGACGATCATCAACGGCTGGCTTCGTACCGGAGATCTGGGTAAAATAGATGAAGACGGTTTCGTTTATATAGTCGATCGTATAAAAGATATTATAATATCCAAAGGGATAAATATTTATCCTCGCCAAATCGAGGAGGAGCTTATGCATCTTCCTTATGTGAAGCTTTGTGCCGTAGTCGCAAAACAGGATGTTCACAGCGGAGAGATCCCTATAGCATTTATTGTTTTAGATGACGAGGTAGACAAAGCTGAGATAACACAGGCGAAGGTCAAACAGGATCTAAAAGACAGACTGGCAAATTTTAAAATACCGAGATCATTTCATTTTGTGGAAGATCTACCAAAAACAGCAACAGGAAAGGTTCTTAAACGCCTACTCAAAGAGCGGTTAAGAGAACAGGGAAAAATTTGAAAAACGTAATTAATTTTATAGAAAACGAAGATGTAGTAAAAAGTGAACTATTTGCACAATTAAAATGTAGTGAAGCTGAAGTAAAAATCTTGCAGCAGCTAGTTAAAAAATATCTTCAGGGAAATGAAGATATGTTGGTATTGGAGGTTTTACAGGACCTTTACGGTACGGAAGAGTACAGATATCTTGACCATTTGGCAGACATAAAAGTGCTGCTGGAACTTGGATGGATCAACCAGAGAAGTTTCACTCCCGTAAAGATAAGCGAGGTTACAAACCTTGAACTTCTAACGGGTGTCGTAGGACTTACTTCATCATTTTTAAAACTGCTTGAAGAGGGAAGCTTGGAAATGTCACTTCCTGACGTCAAGCCATATGCTGATCATCTAGAGTATCTCCAAGATCAGTTCTTTAGAATAGAGATGTATCAAAAGATGAGTTCTATCCGTCATAACGTGCATGAACACTCACTCGGTATCGACCGCATCCAAAACAAGTTGAAGCTTCTTGAGACTAGAATAGCCGAACGTATCGCGCAGACGGCGGAAGATATAGTGCTTGACAAGTTTTTTAAACAGAAAAAACTGGAGAAAAAAGAGGAGATCATCTTCTTGGCTCTGCTTCGCGAGGAGTATAATGCAACAGATGCTTCATTACGAGAGATGACGGCATTAATTGATCTGATCTCATTTGACGATTACGACCGTATCAAAAACCGTTCTCTTTTAGAAGACGGTTCAAAACTGATAAGCGAAGATATCATCGATTATGAAGAGATGTTAAATCCTTTTGGCGGGATATCAAGATCTTTTTATATAACTGATGAGATCCTTCAGTCGATCATCCACCCTCAAAAGAAGAAAAAGGTCACAAAACTCAAGCTCGATATGCTGATAAAAGATCAGGATATTTTTGAACTTATCGATCCTGATACGAATCTTGATGATGTTGTCCTTAATCCGAAGACCAGAGAGACTCTGCACAGTCTGATGCGCCAAGTCGATAAGGAAGTGGTCGCGCGTCTGGTCTCATGGGGAGTAAAAGATAAAAAAAGCGGCATCGATGCACGTATCATCTTTTACGGTGCACCGGGAACAGGAAAGACTATGACAGCGCATTCTCTTGCAAAATCCTTAAAACGTCAGGTACTTAGTTTTGACTGTTCAAAGATCCTTTCTATGTATGTCGGTGAGAGTGAAAAAAATGTGCGTAAGATCTTTGATACATACTATGAGCTAACAGCAAAGACAAAAACGGAGCCGGTACTACTGTTAAATGAAGCAGACCAGTTCTTAAGTGCTCGTTCAAGCGGTCCTGGAGGCGGAGCAGAGCAGATGCATAACCAGATGCAGAACATCTTTTTAGAACAGATCGAGAACTTTAAAGGTATTCTTGTCGCTACGACGAACCTGCTTGAGAACATCGATGTAGCATTTTCAAGACGTTTTAATTATAAGATAGAGTTCAAAAAACCTGATGAGAAACAGCGTCGTGAACTGTGGAAGAAGATGCTTCCGCATGGTGCCCCTTATGAAGAAGGATTTGATGTAGACAAGCTTGTACGCTATTCATTGACGGGTGGTCAGATACATCTGATCATAAAAAATACTGCTTACAGCGTTGCTGTGAAAGAGGATCCTCTTTTTACATTAGAGGACTTTATCGTCCATATCGAGAAAGAGAAATCCGGTAATTTCGATAGCGAAAAATCTATGGGATTCCTGATATAAGATTACTAAACGACTCAATTTGCCTCTATTTTTATGTTACAAAACGACACGAAAGTTAAAATAATATAATTTTTGTGTTTCCCTTTGTGACATTCAACCATCTTCTTTTATTAACACTTCTTGCTTTAAAGCTCTTTTTGCTATAGTGCATCCAACTGTTTTTTCAACACTGTGAGTAGTATTACAAAATTTAATGTAAACTGCTTTATAATGTTTGAAAACAAAAATAAACTAAGGTAGGGTGTATGGAGCATATTAACACTGCAAATACATATTTTGGGGTATTTGTACTATTTGCATTAACATTTGGTGCGTTCTTTACTACAACGATTATTGCAAGACTTGCAAGTCGTGCAATGGCGACAAAAGATACAGAAAAAATCAAACTTTCTGTGTATGAATGTGGACCTGAGATAACAAAACAGCCAAACAGATTATCTCCGCAATTTTATCTGTTTGCGTTACTTTTCATACTTTTTGATGTTGAGATCGTTTTCATGTTCCCATGGGCAGTAGATTTTAAATATCTTGGTTGGTTTGGATTCGTCGAGATGATGACATTTATCTTATTACTTGCAATCGGTTTTGTATATGCATGGAAAAAAGGAGCCTTAGAATGGCACAACATAAAGTAAATTATACGCAGAATGCCGGACTACCGGTAGCTCTCACAACAATAGACAAAGTTGTAAACTGGGGACGTTCAAATTCACTTTGGGCGCTTACATACGGTCTGGCTTGTTGTGGGATCGAGATGATGGCTTCAGGTGCATCACGTTATGACTTCGACCGTTACGGAACGATCTTTAGAGCATCTCCTCGTCAGGCTGATGTTATGATAGTTGCAGGGACACTGACAAAAAAACACGCTGAGTTTATTAAGCGTCTATACGATCAAATGACTGAACCAAGATGGGTTATCTCTATGGGTTCATGTGCGAATACAGGTGGTATGTTCAACACTTATGCAACGGTTCAGGGGGCTGACCGTGTTATTCCTGTTGATCTTTATCTTCCGGGTTGTGCACCTCGTCCTGAAACGTTACAGTATGGCGTGATGCTTCTACAAAAGAAGATCCGTGCTGAAAAAGCGATCAAAAACCAAAAAGCAAAAAGGTTAATGTAATGAGAGCATATACACCTAAAGATGACGTACAGGCAAAGCCGTACTACACAGATAGATTTTATGTAGCTCCTCAAGTACCAAAGCAAGATGTAGAGAGCGATGAAGTCTTTGCAGCTGATTTAGCGGCTATCAAAGCGAAATTCGAAGTTTTAGACGCGTATATCCAAGTTGAGCAGATGGTTGTATACATCAACGCTAAAGACAACTACGGAGTACTTGAACTTTTACGTGATGAACTTGAATACACACAGCTTTCAGAGATGAGTGCTATTGACTGGATCGCAAAAAGCAGCCAGTTTGAGATCTTTTATCAAATGCTTTCAATGGGGAAAAGAAAACGTATCCGCATCAAATGTTTCATCGGTAAAGATGAAGCTATCAACAGTGTTGAAAAACTTTTTCGCAGTGCAGACTGGTCAGAGCGTGAGATGTATGATATGTTCGGAATCGAAGTAAATAACCATCCATTCTTGAAACGTATCCTTATGCCTTATGACTGGGAAGGTTTTCCACTTCTTAAAACATATCCGCTTGAGGGTGACGAGTTCGCTCAATGGTATGAAGTTGATAAGATCTACGGAAAAGAAGCTCGTGATGTCATCGGACCTGAAATCCGTGATACTGCACGTGTAGACCGTTATGATAGTGAGCGTTTCGCTCGTTTAGGACATGAAGTTCCTAAAGGTACTAAGATTACTGGTAACGAACCTAAGACTCCGCTTGGATACCAAGAAGAGGGCGGTGTATTCTTAATCGATAGATTCGATGAAGAAAAATCAGTAATTATCACAGACAGGGATAGGTAAGCTCATGCAACAACAAAATAGATTAAGACCGTTTTTTGAAAATATTACGTTTGATCGTGACGACAATGAGATGATCCTTAACTTCGGGCCGCAACACCCGTCTGCGCATGGTCAGTTACGTCTTATGCTTCATCTGCAACAAGAGATGATCGTAAAAGCACATCCGGATATCGGATATCTTCACCGCGGTATGGAGAAGATGGCTGAAAACATGATCTACAACGAGTTTATGCCGACAACAGACCGTATGGACTATATCGCATCAAGTTCGAACAACTACGGATTTGCTCTTGCAGTAGAGAAACTGATAGGTCTAGAAGTTCCTCGCCGTGCAAAAGTTATCCGTATGATGCTTTTAGAGATGAACAGACTTATGTCTCACCTTTTCTGGTTGGCTACGACTGCACTTGATATCGGTGCTATGACAGTGTTCCTATTTGCTTTCCGTGAGCGTGAACATCTTATGGACTTAATAGAAGATTATTGTGGTGCGCGTCTAACTCATGCGGCTATCCGTATCGGTGGTGTTCCATTGGATATTCCGGATAACTTTATTGCGGATCTAAGAACATTCTTGGACAAACTTCCTGCAAATATCAAAGACTACGAGGATCTTCTTGATTCTAACCGTATCTGGCGTATGAGAATGGAAGATGTAGGTGTGATCTCTAAAGAGATGGCACTTTCTTGGGGATGTACTGGGCCTATGCTTCGTGCTAGCGGTGTTGCTTGGGATATCCGCAAAGAGGAGCCATATGAGCTTTATGATGAAGTAGAGTTCAAAGTTCCTGTTTCTGATAAAGGTGACAACTTTGCACGTTACCGTATCTACATGGAAGAGATGAGACAAACTGCTCATATCTTGTATCAAACGATAGACATGTATGAAGAGACTGTTAAAAACAATCAAACAGAGTTGATGGCTCATGCACCAAAATATATCTCTGCTCCTAAGCTAGATATCATGACTCAAAACTACTCTTTGATGCAGCACTTTGTGCTTGTCACTCAAGGTATGCGTCCTCCTGTAGGAGAGGTTTATATTCCGACTGAATCACCAAAAGGTGAACTTGGATATTTCATACACTCAGAGGGCGGTCCATATCCGTACCGTTTAAAACTTCGTGCGCCGTCTTTCTGGCATACGGGTATTTTAACAGACTTACTTCCTGGACACTATATTCCAGACGTTGTTTCAATTATCGGTACGACTAACATCGTATTTGGTGAAGTAGATAGATAAGGATTAGCAATGTTACGTTACGATTTACGTCATCTTAAAGACGATTTTGAACCAAGAATGAAAGAGATACTAAAATCTCATCCGGCTGGACAAGTCGGGATATTCTTATTTGAAGTGGGTGATTTTACTCCTGTTCAGCGTTCTGCTGACTTGGTAAAAGAATCAGGGTATGAGCTACTAAACTCATTAAAGTTTAACGAAGTCGATTGGACTGTCGTAGTTAAAAAAAGTTAGGAAGTTATTTTGAGTAAAGTCTATTTTTCCACTTGGAATGGTGAATTTATCAACAACATAAACAAACCTGAAGATCAGTGGGAAGAATCAGCATATAACTTGCCGGTGCAGTACGACGCACACCGTGAATCAAAAGCATTCATCGGTTGGGACGGCGTAGCGGTATTCAATGCAGATGTGGATGTTATACGTCTGGCAACTGAATACGCAGCACAATACCAAGTTTATTCAGAAGCGTGCGGACGCTGTGCACCTGGAAGATGGGGCGGAAGAATACTTTATGATATGCTTGATAAAATTGCTCGCGGTGAGGGTGACATCTCTGATCTAGATCACTTAAAAGAGATCAGTAAAAGTATGCAGATCACTTCAAAGTGTGAGATAGGTAAGACTGTTCCAAATCCTATTTTGGACCTTATGACACATTTTGAAGATGAGTTTATGGCTTGTATCAACGATAAAAAACCATCGAAACATTACGATGCAGAGATCAACTATATAGCAAAGATTACTGCTCCATGTACTGATGCGTGTCCGGCTCATGTCGACATCCCGGGTTATATCGAGGGTGTAAGAGATCTTCGTTTTGACGATTCTCTTATGGCAACGCGTCAGACTATGCCTCTAGCGCATACATGCGGACGTGTTTGTCCGCATCCTTGTGAAGATGCATGTCGCCGTACAAACCTTGATGAGCCTATATCGATCATGGAACTTAAACGTCTTGGAGCCGACTATGAAACGGATCATGGTTTTGGTTTCTTCCACCCGGAAGAACAAAAACCGAAACTTGACAAGAAAGTAGCCGTAATCGGTGCAGGTCCTGCAGGTCTTACGACTGCATATTATCTGGCGCTTGAAGGTATCGATGTCGATGTTTATGAAGAACTTCCGGTTCTTGGCGGTGAAGTCGCTGTCGGTGTCCCTGAATACCGTATGCCGATTGACAAGTACAACAAAGATATCGAATGTGTCAAAGATCTTGGTGTTAATTTTATCGTTAATACGAAAGTCACTGCGGATATGATGCGTCAGTTTGAAAAAGACTATGATGCTGTTATGGTCGCAACGGGTACGAGAATATCTAAGAAAGTATATGCTGATAATGAAAGAGCAGAGATAAAAGGTTACTGGGGAGCGATAGATTTCCTTGATAAAGTAAATCTTTTTGAAAAATACGGTTATACGATCGATAAAGCTGACCAAGATGAGAACCTTTTAACTACTGATTATGTCGATCTGACTGGCAAGACAGTCGTTTGTGTCGGTGGTGGTTTTACATCTATGGACGTTGTTCGTTGTTCGATCCGTGCAAATGCAGAAAAAGTATATATGATCTATCGTAGAGATGAGAGAACTATCATCAACAATACGACATATGAAGAGTATCATGAAGCGGTCGAAGAGGGTGTTGAGTTCCTTTTCCACTCTGCAGTCGCGGAGATAAAAGATGAGAACGATATCTTAAAATCTCTTATCGTCGATAAGTTCGAACTGGTTCCTGATCCAAATGGAGGACGTGCTCAACTTGTGAAGATAGAGGGTGCGTCTTACGAGATCAAAGCTGATTATCTTATCCCGGCGGTAAGTCAAAGTGCCGATCTTAAACTTCTTCCTGAAGAGTGGGAGATCGAGATGACTTCATGGGCGACTATTAAGACAAACGGGAAAGATTATATGACATCTCGCAAAGGCATCTTTGCTTCAGGAGACTGTGAGTATGGTCCGATGACTATCGTTAATGCGGTCGGTCAGGCAAAACGTGCAGCTTCTGTAATAGCAAGATATGTCCAAACGGGTGAAGTGACTTTGACTGATGATGAGATCATGGAAGACCACCTTCGTAAACTTCGTGTCTATGACAAAAAAGAGAAGATCACGGGCTGGCTTCCTGGATTGCCTCGTGAAGTGAGTGTGAAACTTGACGTCGATGACCGTAAGTACAACAACAAAGAGGTGAACTTAGGTTTCACTCAAGAAGAAGCTCTAAGTGAAGCTGACAGATGTATGCGTTGCTACTATATTGCAATGACAGCGGTTTAAGGGGATTGGATGAGTAATTTGATTAACTTTAAAATTGATGGCAGAGCAGTAATAGCAAAAAAAGGCGAGACTATTTTGACTGTGGCACGTCGCGAGGGGATATATATCCCAACGATGTGTTACATCTCTAAGACTACGCCATGTGCATCTTGCCGTATGTGTGTTGTTGAAGCAGAAGGTGTGGATGGTTTAGTGCTTTCTTGTAATACGCCTCCGACTGAGGGTATCGAGATCACGACTAATAGTGATGTCCTTCATCAAGAACGTACAAACATCATGAAACTTTATGATGTAAACCACCCTTTAGAGTGTGGTGTATGTGACAAATCTGGTGAATGTGATCTGCAAAATAAGACATTAGAGTTTGGTGTTGCAAAGCAGAACTTTTCAGCACGTGATCAACACCGTAAGATAGAGAACTGGGGGCTTATCAACTATGATCCGTCACTTTGTATTCTTTGTGAGAAATGTGTTCACGTATGTAATGAAGTCATCGGTGATGATGCGATCGATCTGCAGTTTGGTGGATATAAATCGAAAGTCATTCCTAAAAACTCTGATACGTTAGACTGTACGTTCTGTGGTGAATGTATCGCAGTTTGTCCTGTGGGTGCACTTGTAAGTTCTGACTTTAAGTACACTGCAAATGCATGGGAACTTTCTCGTGTTCCGGCGACTTGTGCACACTGTTCAGCAGGATGTGCTCTAGAGTATGAAGTAAAACATACAGGTATCGCATCTACGGCAAACAGTATCTACAGAGTGAAAAACAACTTTGAATTCAGTTCACTTTGCGGTGCAGGAAGATTTGGTTTTGACTTTGATAACAAAGCATCTAAGAATGAAGCGGCATTTAGCAAAGCTGTTGAAGCTATTAAAGGTACGACAGCTATCAGATTTAGCTCTATGATAACAAATGAAGAGGCTCTTATCCTTCAAAAGTTAAAAGAGAAACTTGGTATCAAACTTTACAATGAGGATGCAAGAAAATTCGCAGAATTTATGAATGCATATGCAAGTGTTAGCGGTAAAAAACATCACAGTGCGACACTTGAAGCTGTTAGAAAATCAGATGCAGTCATCATCATCGGTTCGATGATAGCGACAGACAATCCTGTTGTAAGATATGCGATGACGACAGCTGCAAAGCATAACGGTGCGAAGATAGTATATGCACATCCGGTAGAAGATGCATTGATGCAAAACACGATCACTCAGTTCTTAAAATATGAAGTAGGGACTGAAGAGGGCGTTGTAGCACTATTGGCAAAATACCTTCTTCGCGATGCAGATCTGAGCGATGACGAGAAAAAATACTTTGAAGGTCTTGATGACGGATATCTAAGTGCTGAAAGTAACATCGGTGAAGATGAACTTGAGCTTATGATGAAGTCACTGACAAGAACAAAAAACAGAGTACTGATTATCGGAAACGATATTATGGCTCATAAAGAGGCAAAAAATATAGCAAAACTAGCGGCTATGATCGAAAAATACAGTGACTTCTCGATCCTTGTAGTACCGCGTGATGTAAACACGCTGGGTGTCAGTCTTACATGTGATCTTGATGAAGACGATAACTCTGCTGACGTAGTTGGATATAATGCTGTCGGTAATTTTGTTATATCAAGCCTGAATGATGCTGACTTGGCAGTGGCTTCTCTTAACCAGCAAGAGGGGACGTTCGTTACGATTGACAATCGTGTAGTCCCTACAAATGCAGCACTTGCATTTGATGGTTATGAGTTAAATGATATTGCAAAAGAGTTTGGTATCGGCAAAGCAAATACAGTAGATTTTACGCAAGAGTTACCTGTAAGTAGTGGATTTAAAGCTGTTGATTTTGATAGTCTTGAAAACTTTTTATCAAATTTAGGGGATGACGTAAGAGGTTATCTGTTGGATGAGATCGAAGTTGAGATGAACGGCGTATTAAGTGATGTAGAAGAACTTCCTGAGTTTAACGGAACGATTATCTATAACGTAAATCCTGTGTTACAGTTTAACGCTTATACAAATCTTACTAAACAGCTTGAAAAGGATACGACTTTAAGGGGATCGGCACAATTTGCAGCTGCTGCAAAAGTAAGTGACGGAGATAAAGTCGAGATCAGTTTCGGCGGTAAAAGTATCGTTCGTACATTCAAACAAGAGGAATCTTTAAAAGGGACAATCGCTTTAAATCCTACATTTGATTTTGATGAAAGTACAACTGCATACAGATTTCAAAAATCTAAAATTATGAGAGTGAATCATGAGTAATATTACGATTAATATAGATGGTCGCGAAATACAAACGACTGAAGGGGAGTTTATATTAAATGCTGCACGTGCAAATGACATATTTATTCCGGCAATATGTTATCTTACACGTTGTAGTCCGACTTTAGCATGCCGTATCTGTCTCGTTGAGGCAGACGGTAAACAGGTATATGCTTGTAATGCTAAAGCAAAAGATGGTATGAACATCACGACATCGACTGAAAATATTGAGACGGAACGTCGTGCAATAATGGAAGTCTATGATGTAAACCATCCTTTGCAGTGCGGTGTCTGTGACCAATCAGGGGAATGTGAACTTCAAAACTATACATTGGAGATGGGTGTAGATTCTCAAAGCTATGCTATCAAAGATGTTAAAAGAGAAGTAAAAGACTGGGGACATATACATTACGATCCGGGTCTTTGTATAGTTTGTGAAAGATGTGTGACTGTCTGTAAAGATATGATAGGTGACAACTCTTTAAAAACTGTAGCCCGCGGTGCTGATGCTATCGATAACGAGTATAAAGAAAGTATGCCTAAAGATGCTTATGCAATGTGGAATAAGCTTAACAAATCTGTTATCGGTCTGACAAGCGGCGAAGAGATGCTTGATTGTACATCTTGTGGGGAGTGTGCATCTGTTTGTCCTGTCGGAGCGCTTGTTGATACTCACTTTATGTATGAGTCAAATGCTTGGGAACTTCGTCAAGTACCTGCAACTTGCGGTCACTGTAGTGCAGGCTGTCAAATTAACTATGACATCAAACACACAGATATCGAAAACTCAGATGATAAGATATACCGTGTTATGAACGAATGGAACTATGTATCACTATGTGGAGCCGGACGTTACGGATATGATTATCAAAACACTGTCGAAGGTAAAGATGAGACTGCATTCGCTGCTGCATTAGAAGCGTTCCAAAAAGCGGATACTATCGAGTTTACTTCGACTATCACAAATGAAGAAGCATTGATACTTCAATCGTTAAAAGAAAAATTCGGATACAAGCTTGTTAACAACGAAGCAAAATCATTCCAAACTTTCTTAAATGATTACAGTGAAGTAAGCGGGAAGTCACTTTACGGAAGCGATCTTCATGAAGCTCACGCAGCAGATTTCATTATCTCTGTCGGAACAGCGCTAAAATCTGATAATCCGAATGCAAGATATGCATTTAACAACTCTATGACACTTAATAAAGGTGCCGGACTTTATTTCCATCCGGTTAAAGATCCTGTTATCGAAGGCATGGGTAAAAATGTGATGAGCATCAATCATGCTCCATTGCAAGAAGAAGCGGTTCTATATCTTTTACTTGACCTGTTCGCAGATAAATCAAAATTGCCGGCAAGCGTAGCTGAGTATATAGCGTCATTCCATTCAGAAAAGACGATCACGGTAGAAGAGACTATAAAAGAAAAAGTAGTCGAGATCGTAAAAGTCAAAAAAGTAAATGAAGAGACGGGTGAAGAGGAAGAGGTAGAGGAAGAAAAATCTACTATGGTCCCTAAAAAAGTATCTAAAGAGGTTCAAGTAGATGAAAACCGTCTTTTAGAGATACTTGGCGCACCAGCAAATTTTACGGAAAGTCTAGAGAAGTTCTTAGCGAAGAAAGAGAATTTCTCACTTATCGTAGGACCGGATCTTTATACGCATCCAAATGCAAAAAACCTAGCAAGACTTGTAGCACTTATTGAAAAATACAGCGCATTCAAACTTGTTATGATCCCGTCACTTACAAATACATTAGGTGTATCACTGATCTGTGAACTTGATGATGCCAAAGGCAGCTACACTGTTGGATATAACACGAAAGGTGACTTTACTCTTAGCGCATTAGGTAACGGCGATTTAGATATGCCGGCACTGAATCAGCAAGAGGGGACTCTTACAAGTATAGACAAACGTGTTAACCCGACAAATGCTGCTTTACCTCATAAAGGTTATGTGCTAAATGACATTGCAAATGCTTTAGGTCTTGCATCTAAGTATACGGTAGATTACACGCAGAAACTTCCTGTTACTAAAGGGTTTAAAGCAGAGTTGTTTGACAACCTGCCAAACCATTATGAGAATGACGGTACGGAAGTAAGAGGATATGTGTTAGAAAATAAAGACGTGAAGACAACTGGCGATGAAAGTGTTGAAGCTATATCAGAAGCTAAACTGGAAGGAACTCTAATCTATTTGGCAAATCCTGTCCGCCAGTTCACTGAGTTTACAAATAAAACGACTAACCTTAAAGAGGAAGCGGGTATCTACATGAGCGCGTCTTTCCTGGAATCGAGTGATTTCAATGAGGGAGATATGGTTAAAGTGAAGACTGAGTCCGGTGAAGTAAGTACTAAGATCATCAGTGACAACAAAATAGAAGGTGCGATAGCGACTCTTCCTACTTTTGATTCAAATCTAAATTCAGAAAGCTTGTTTAGCGGCTACCGCTTTACTCAAGCTACAATACAAGGGGTGTAAGTATGGATATGGCATATTTAATCGAAACGATAGTAAAGATCGTTGTAATTATGTTGATCTTTTCTGCATTAGCAGGATTGGGTACATATTTTGAGCGTAAGGTTCTTGCATTTATGCAACGCCGTTTAGGGCCGATGAGTGTCGGACCTTACGGACTTTTACAAGTTGCCGCAGACGGTATTAAACTATTTACGAAAGAGGATATTATTCCTACAAACGTAGTAGCACCGATATTTAAGTTTGCACCGGTCATCACTGCTGCAACAGCATTTATGGCAGCAGCTGCGATCCCGTTTTGGCCGCAGTTCACTGTATTTGGTTATACGGTTCATCCGATCGTTGCAGATACTGAGATAGGACTTTTATATGTACTTGCTGTAATGGCGATCGGTCTGTACGGGCTTTTACTTGGCGGTATGGCTTCTGCAAATAAGTTTTCACTTATCTCAGCAGCTCGTACATCTGCGATATTTATCTCTTATGAGGTAGTAACAGGATTGTCACTGCTTGCACCGATCATGATCGTTGGATCGTTTTCACTGATCGATTTTAATAACTATCAAGTAGGCGGGATAACACATTGGTTAGTATGGACTCAACCGGTGGCATTCATCCTTTTCTGGATAGCTGCATTTGCTGAAACTGGTCGTACACCGTTTCACCTTATCGCGAACGATCACGAGATCATCGACGGTTTCGGTACTGAGTACTCTGGTATGAGATGGGGTCTTTTCTTCATCGGTGAGTATGCGAATATGTTCTTTATCTCGTTTGTGATCGCTTTAGTGTTCTTAGGCGGATTTGGAGATGGTGGAGTTATGGGTGCTTTAGCATTGATCGCTAAAGTCGCATTTTTCTTTTTCTTCTTCTTATGGACTAGAGCTGCATGGCCTGACGTAAGACCGGATCAATTGATGTGGTTATGTTGGAAAGTGCTTATGCCGATAGCTGTAATAAACGTAGTCGTTACCGGCTTAGTTATGATGTTTTAAGGGGTGGTGATGAGTATAGAACAATTTAAAAACAGAAATGTAGGCGATGATTACTTTTTAGTAGACATCGAAGATTATCCGACTGACGGTTGGGGTAAATTCAAACGTGTAGTAAAACGTACATTCAAAGGCGAGCTTTTTGTCGGTCTTTGGGTAGTTTTACGCGAGATGATCAAGTTTGATATCCATACAGTCCAATATCCAAAAGAGAAGATGCCGATAGGTCCAAGATACCGTGCGGTTCACGAGATGAAACGTCTTTGGGAATCTGGTACTGAGAGATGTATCGGTTGTGGACTTTGTGAGAAGATCTGTATCTCTAACTGTATCCGTATGGAGACTCGTATAGATGAGAATTCTCGTAAAGAGGTAAGTGAATACAGCATCAATCTTGGACGTTGTATCTTCTGTGGTTATTGTGCAGAGGTCTGTCCTGAGCTTGCGATCACACATGGACCGAGATATGAGAATGGAAGTGAGCAAAGAGCGCACTTTGTAATGTATGAGGATATGTTAACACCGATCGACATGCTTAAAGCTGGTCAGCAGCAAGAGTTTGAAGGTTTCGGTGCAGTAACACCACATGAAGATGAGCGTGTCAAAAAGACACCTCTAGCATATTAAGGAGTATGAATGTTTGAAGCAATAGCTTTTTATCTGTTTGCAATTTTGACAATTGTTATGTTTTACATCGTTGTAACAACAAAACAAGCACTATTTGCACTGACTGCGTTGGCAGCCGGGATGATTTTTATATCGGCATTTTTCTTTATTTTAGGTGCTGATTTCCTTGGAGTTGTCCAGATTATCGTTTATACAGGAGCTGTAATGGCTCTATATGCTTTTGGTATGATGTTTTTCGATACGACAAGAGAAGTGAAAGAGAAAAACGGTTCATCTCTTATTATCATGGGATTATCGATTTTATCTGCGGTATTTGTAGTAGCTATATTCTCTGCTCCGATCATCGGTTCAAATATAGAGTCTCTTTATCCTACCATAGAGGGTGCGACTAACTCTCAATCTGTGGGTATGGTTCTATTTACTAAATATCTTGTTCCGTTTGAACTTGCAGCGGTCATGTTACTTGTAGCCATGGTTGCGGGTATCGTACTTGCAGGTAAGAAAATGGATAGATCATTAACTCTTATGGCTGAAGAGGAGATATTACTGTCTCAAGAAGCTAACAAAAAGGTGATTTTATGATGGAAATCGGTTTAACACACTATCTAATATTAGCAACGATCCTTTTTTCAATTGGTTTGATCGGGGTTATGAGACGTAAGAATCTTTTGATGCTGTTTTTTGCAACGGAGATTTTATTAAACGCAGTAAATGTCGGTTTTGCGGCTATTTCACATTACTATAACGACCTAACAGGTCAAATGTTTGCGTTTTTTATCATCGCTATCGCTGCATCTGAAGTTGCTGTAGGGCTGGGACTGCTTATCGTTTGGCATAAACGTAACGGTAATATTAATCTTGACACTATGTCATCAATGAGAGGATAAAAGAATGGAATTATACTTATATATAGCACTGTTTTCGCCGCTTGTTGGTGCACTGTTTGCTGGACTTTTTGGAGCTACGCCTAAGACATTGTTGACCGGTGTAGTAAACTCATCACTTTTGTTTGCTTCATTTGTAGCGAGTTCAATACTTCTTGTTCATATATTGACTGGCGGAGAGACTGTACATGTAGAGATGATGACATGGATGGCTACGGGTGATCTTTATATACCTTTTGGTTTCGTGGTCGATCAGGTAAGTGTTACTATGATGATGGTCGTAACGACTGTTTCAACTGTCGTACACATCTACTCTATCGGTTACATGGATCATGATAAAGGTTTTAACCGTTTCTTCTCATACCTTTCAGCATTCGTTTTCTCGATGATGGTTCTTGTTATGAGTGATAACTTTGCAGGTCTTTTCATAGGTTGGGAAGGTGTTGGTCTTTGTTCATGGTTATTGATCGGATTCTGGTACCATAAAGAAACTGCTACATGGGCAGCTAATGAAGCGTTCATCATGAACCGTATCGCTGACCTTGGTATGCTTATCGGTATCTTCTTGATCTACTGGAACACAGGTACTCTTCAATACGATAAAGCGTTTGAAATTATGCCGACGTTAGATATGAGTACACTTATGTACATAGGTGTCTTCCTGTTTGTCGGTGCGATGGGTAAATCTGCGCAGTTCCCACTACATACTTGGCTAGCTGATGCGATGGAAGGTCCGACTCCGGTTTCTGCACTAATCCACGCGGCTACAATGGTTACAGCGGGTGTCTACTTAGTAGTTCGTGCAAATCCTTTATATGATGTGATCCCGGAAATGGGTCTGTTTATAGCAAGTCTTGGTGCATTTGTCGCGATGTTCGCTGCATCTATGGCACTTGTAAACCGTGATATGAAACGTATCATCGCTTACTCTACACTTTCACAACTAGGGTATATGTTTGTGGCAGCTGGACTTGGTGCTTACTGGGTTGCACTTTTCCACCTTATGGCACACGCGTTCTTTAAAGCGCTTTTATTCTTAGGTGCAGGTAACGTTATGCACGCAATGGATGATGAACTTGATCCGTTTAAAATGGGTGGTCTTCGCAAGCAGATGAAGGGTACATGGATCATGATGACTCTTGCTTCTGTTGCACTTGCGGGTATCTTCCCTCTTGCAGGATTCTTCTCTAAAGATACGATCTTAGAAGTAGGTTTTGTCGAGCATCATTATGTTATCTATACAGTACTTTTATTGACAGCCGGTCTGACAGCGTTTTACTCTTTCCGTCTTGTCGCTCTTATCTTCCACGGTGAAGAGAGATACAAGCTGTTTGGTTTTCATCCGCACGAAGCGTATAAATTTATGCTTATAGCGATGAGTCCGCTTGCAGTACTGGCAGTGATCGCAGGATCATTCAAAACTACGTACTTTGATATGATCACTAAACTGCTTCCTGATACTGAGTACCATATCCACTCTCATGTGACTGAATGGGTGATGATCATTGGAACTCAGGTGTTTGTAATCCTGGCTATCTGGTATGCATATAAAAAATATATCAACTTCAAAGGTGAAGATAAAGAGTTTGAAAAACGTCTTGATTATAAAATTCTTATCAACCAATACTATGTTCCTCATTTCTATGAAGAGTATATTGCAAAACCGTACAAAGAGTTATCTGATGTACTATGGAGAAGAGTTGACCTTAAAATTGTCGATGCAACAGTTGATCTAATCGCTATGACTATTTACAAAACAGGTGAAAACACACGTACAATGCAAAACGGTAACCTATCTACTATGCTTAGATGGATGGTTATAGGTACAGTTATATTGTTATCATTAGCAGTTGCTTTTGGATTAGCAGTTAGATATTCAGATGCAATAACATCTGTTTTATCAGGTTTAGGAGTTTAATCGATGTTAGATCATATCTTGTCAATATTAATATTTTTACCGGCATTAGCGGCAATACTTGGCTTTGTTGTCCATAAAGACAGTGCTAAAGTGTACGGTATTGCAGTTTCTATCATAGAGTTCGTTGTATCTCTATACTTATGGTTTGCATTTGATTCAAGTGTTTCTGGAATGCAGTTTATGGAAAGTATGCCTATCGTTCCCTCTTTCGGTATTAACTACCTGTTAGGAATAGACGGTATATCTCTGTTTATTATCATCATGGCATCACTATTTACGATGCTTGGTATCGCTTCATTAGGTGAGACTAAAAAGATCAAGAACATGGTGATCACGTTATTGTTCCTACAGATGACTATGGTAGGAGTTTTCGCTGCATTAGATGCGATCCTATTCTATGTGTTCTGGGAGCTTTCTTTAGTACCTATGCTTTATATCATCGGTGCATGGGGTGGTCCTTTACGTATATACGCATCAGTTAAGTTCTTCCTGTATACATTTGCAGGTTCACTTATCATGCTTGTGGGTATGCTTTTTATGGCATATTTATACTATCAGGCAACGGGTGTATGGAGCTTCTCAATCTTAGAGTGGTACCGTCTGATCCTTCCTGAGAACTATCAATTATGGTTATTTGCGGCATTCTTTATCGGTTTTGCGATTAAAGTTCCTATGTTCCCGTTCCATACATGGTTACCGTATGCACACGGTCAAGCACCGACTATCGGTTCTGTGATACTTGCGGCTGTTCTGCTTAAAATGGGTACGTATGCGTTTATCCGTTTTTCACTGCCGATGTTCCCTGATGCATCTGTGTTTTATATGTTCCCGATAGCTATTATTTCGATCATCATGATCATCTATACTGCGATGGTGGCTTATGCACAAGAGGACATCAAACAAGTCGTTGCATATTCGTCTATCTCACACATGGGTGTTATCGTTCTTGGAACATTTGCACTGAATGTCGAGGGTATCACAGGTTCTGTGTTCTTGATGATCGGTCACGGTATCGTTTCAGGTGCTCTGTTCTTGCTTGTCGGTGTTATCTATGACAGACGTCATACGAAGCTTATGAGTGAATTCGGCGGACTTGCTCACGTTATGCCTAGATATGCGACAATATTCGGGATCATGATGATGGCATCAGTAGGTCTTCCGTTACTTATCAACTTCGTCGGTGAGTTCTTGAGTTTACTAGGTTTCTATAACCAGTCTCATATCACTACGCTTTTAGCTGGTATCGCTATCATTGTCGGTGCTATCTATATGCTAAGCGCGTTCAAAAAAGCTTTCTTTGGTGAAGTGACGAATGAGGCAAACAGAAACCTGCCGGATATCAATAAAAGAGAGTTAGTGGCTTTGATCCCGCTTACTATCATAGCTGTTTGGTTAGGTATCTATCCAAAACCTGTTTTAGAGCCGATCAACAACAGTGTCGAGGATATCGTTGCATTGATGCACGAAAAAGCTATCACGCCTGAAGCTAAAACTCGTATACCTGCGCTAGAAGGTAAAATCACTATACAAAAATCTGAAGCGGAGGGTAAATAATGTTAAGTCCTGTTAATGTTTCTTTAGAGTCGCTCAATATTGCGACTTTGGTACCTATGCTTATTCCAGTCATCGGTGCACTTTTTATATTAGTTTTGGATCTTTTCAAAAAAGATCTAAATAAATCTATGTACGTAATGCTGAGTCTGCTTTTCGTACTTCTTGATTTTGGTTCATTAATAGATTTTTCTATTGAGTTCAATACAAACGGAACACTGCTTGGTTATTTTGACCTGATGTTAATAGACGGTATCGCACTTCTGTCTCAGTTCATCATTGTCGGTGCATCGATCCTGTTTATGCCTCTTGCGCTTACGTCTAAGCGTTTCCATGAGTTCTCATATTCTGAGTTCTTTGCACTGTTCCTGTTTATGATCGCAGGATTCCAGTTTATGGTGGCTTCTGATAACCTGATCCTTATCTTTGTAGGACTTGAGACGGCATCTTTAGCACTATATACTATGATCGCTCTTCACAACAGAAACAAATCTTTTGAAGCAGCAGTGAAGTACTTTACTATGGGAGCACTCGCAGCAGGTTTTTATGCATTTGGTGCGATGATCTTCTATGCACTGACAGGTTCTGTAGAGATCCATCAAATAGCTGCAGTTTTCCATGCTGACGGTTATGCGAACTTACCGTTTATTTTAGTCGCTGTTGTATTTATGCTTGCGGCATTAGGATTCAAACTTTCTTTGGTTCCGTTTCATACTTGGGCTCCTGACGTTTATGAGGGTGCAAGTGCTTCAATGGCAGGATATATGTCTATCGTTCCAAAGATAGCCGGTTTTGTCGTTGCTATGCGTCTATTTGAGTTCTTAGTCCATAGCGGTGTGGTATGGCTTGATGTCATCCTTTATGCAACTGTTGTCATCACGATGACGCTTCCAAACATCTGGGCACTTGTACAAACTGACGTAAAACGTATGCTTGCGTACAGTTCTATTTCACATGCAGGTTTTGTAATGGCAGCGGTTTTAATCGCTACTACTCAGGCAAACTCGGCACTGTTCTTATACTGGGTACTGTTTACGTTTACAAACCTTGGATCATTCTCTATGCTATGGATCTCACGCCAGAAAAATCTTCCGGCAGGTCAAAGTTCAGACCATCCGTATACGAAGTTCTCAGGTATGATAAAAACAGCACCTTTAGTCGCGACAGTGATGGCACTGTTTATGTTAAGTCTTGCAGGTATTCCTCCGTTTGGACTTTTCTGGGGTAAACTGTATATGATCTCTTCAGCAGTGACATCAGGATACGTAGTACTGGCATTAATCATGGCACTTAATTCAGCTATAGCTGGATACTATTATGTAAAACTGATAGTATATATGTTTATGAAAGAACCGGTACCGGGTCTTGAAGGCAAAGTGTATTCGATGAATGCTTCGACTTCACTTCGTACGATTATCGGTATCGCAGCAGTAGGAACTGTTTTTGCTGTTATCGTAATAGATCCATTATTACAATTTATAACTACATTTGTGTACAATAGCGGATACTAATAAAAAAATATAGGGAGTAAGATAAGTGTTAAAATGGCTGCTTCTCCTTATGACTCCATTTTATCTTTACGCGCTTGAGATAACATTTCAAGCCGGTAAAGAGAATTTTGATAAATATACTATCTTACATGTAAGAGAAAACACCCCCTTTATATGCGAACCTCAATATGATGATTTTAACAATATAAAAAAAGTTATCTGTGCGTTTTCAAAAAAGCCTGAAGAGCTTATTAAACCATTAAACGATGATTTTTTCAGTGTTGTCAGCGAAGTCAAAAAAGACACATTCTTTCTCATAGTCACACCTACATACAAGATGAAACTGCTCCCTGATGTATTTGATCTTACAAAAGACACGACGATCTTTAAATCGAATGTCAAACTGTCAAAATCATGGGTAATGATCGGATATAAAGAGAAGTTTTCACTACTCAAAGAGGATAAGACTCCCGATATCGGACTTAATATGCCTGTTACCTTTACCGAAAACGAACTGCTTTATGTAGGTAGTCTGGACATCAAAGGAAATCCGGTTCATATCAAAGAAGCTAGAGATGTGACTGCATATCTAAAAGCTAAAAGAAAGTATGAAAAAGGTGATTATGCAGATGCCTTATCGATCATTGATGAGATCATACAGGCATATCCGGATTCGATATTTATGAGCGAACTGATATATTATAAGATCAAAGTCCTTTCAAAGCTCCGTCATTACGATGATGTTATAGCCCTTTCTAAAGTATATCTGCGCACTTACTCTTCGGACGAAAATGTACCTGAGATACTTTCATTGACTGCAATGGCGTATAGCAAGATAGGGTTAAACAGTGATGCAGACTACTTTTACGACAGACTTTTTTCGGAGCATACTGATTCGCTGTTTTCTAAAAAAGGGATGATATATAAGGGTGATCAACTTAGTGATTCCGGAGACTTTAAAAAAGCGCTTATGTATTATACCCGTGCTTTAAATGAGACAAAAGATATCGAGACTGCTGCTGTCGCTGCGGAGAAAGTCGCTAAAAACCATCTAAGCAGCGCCGAGCCAAAAAAAGCACAGATGTATGTAGACAAAATACTTGAAGCTGATCCTTCGTACTTTACAAAGGATATCGAAGATGCACTCTCATTCGCACAAAATCTAGCAGATAAAAAAATCTATTTAGAAGCATCCAAGATATCTCAGATCGTTTTAGCAAAATTGAAAAAGAGCGATGATCTTTATGAAGAGGTTCTAAAGAACAGCGGTGTATGGCTGGCAAAGACTGATGAAAAATCAGAAGCGACACAACTGCTTAACAGGTATATAAAAGAGTTTGATCTAGGAAAGTTTACACAAGAGGTCACAACTACAAAAGATTCTCTTTTCTTTGACAGTTCTGATCAAAATATAAGTGCCAAACTTGCTAAATATGACGACTTGATAAATACATACAACGGTGATTCAATAGGCGAAAAGGCGATATACAAAAAAGCTGAGCTCCTTTTTGACAATCAGAGATATACAGAAGTGCTCAATATGAAAGAGCAACTTTCGGCATTGGACAAAACGGTATTTAAAGATGTAGATACGATCCTCAATAAAGCTGCGACAAATCTGATGAAAGAGAGACTCAAAGAGAGAAAATGCAGCGATGTTATAGATATCTCCGGCGAGTACAGCATCAAGCTTTCAAATGAGTTTGACGATGGTCTGTTTAACTGTTATATGAAGGTCTCGAAGTTTAATGAGGCAAAAGAGATAGCGTCTAACCATATAGATTCTAAAATATTGACACAGCGTATGAAATGGATGTATCAATATGCTGATGTAGATTTTAAAATAGGGGATTATAAAGATTCGATAGCAATGGGTAATGATCTCGTAAAACTTATAGATAAAGATAAAAAAAGTCCATATCTTGATATCTATAGACTCCTTTTCGATGCTTATCAGAGAGTCGGTGATAATGACAAGATGATCGAGATGATGACAAAGATCACAGCTGCATTTGGTGATGATTTTAAAGATATCGAACGGTATGTTCAGATGATGACTTTAGGCAGTACTTTAAAAGATGACAATATCATCATCACATATGCACAAAAAGTGATGGATCTGCAGAGAGAGACATCATCGTATACCCAGTCTCCGTATGTGGAGTTTGCTTTGTATCAGGCATATTTAAATAAAGACAACACGACAAGAGCAATGGATACGCTGTATTCACTTGATGAGAGAGAGTTGACAAAAGAGCAAAGAGCAAGACAAAAATATCTTTTAGGTTCACTTTTACAAAAGCAATGGAGATATGACGAAGCAAAAGAGGAGTTCAATAAGTCGATAGAAGCTGACAAAGACTCCCCGTGGGCAAAACTTGCTGCTGATGCTATAAAGTTGATTTAAATAAGGGAGTAGATTTTGAGGGGAAAGATCTTAGATTACACTATTCAGACGGGCAGCGGGGTGATATCTGCAGATGACGGACAGAGATATAATTTTCAGGCATCGCAATGGAAAACACAAAATGTGCATCCGGCAAAGAACGTAGTCGTAGACTTTACTGTTGAAGAGGGAAATGCCGTAGAGATATACGTGATAGAACAGCAGCAGAGTAAATATGACAATACTTCCGTTCAAACACAGGAAACATCTGTTGCCGCAATCATTAGTATGATATTCGGCATCGGAGGATTGTTCTTTGATTGGTGGTTCTTTGCGATACCTTCTGTCATAGCGATTATAACAGGACATGTGGCACGCTCTAACATTAAAAACAGCCATGGGAGACTCGGCGGTGACGGCTTTGCCGTTGCGGGACTGGTCTTAGGCTATATAGTGATTCTGCTTTATTTGCTTATCGCACTCTTTTTTGTAGGTGTCCTGGCAAGTATGTCTCAGATGCAATAGTCATGAACTTTATGAATAATTAATACTATACCCAGTAAAATAAAACGGAATTTGTTATTTTTAAAGGAAGTGTATGAAAGGTAAAGTTTTAGATTTTAACTTACAATCAGGGGAAGGTGTTATATCCGGTGCAGATGGACAGAGATATAGCTTTACAAATGCAGAATGGAAGTCATCGGATGCTCATCCGGCAAAAGATGTAGAGGTCGACTTTGAAGCTGCCGAGGGGGTGGCTACAGGAATATATGCAGAAGTGAAACCTGCAGCTGCAGCGGCTAGCGGTGATAAAAGCAAAATAGTCGCGGGGATATTGGCTCTTTTCTTAGGTGCGTTTGGTATCCATAAGTTTTACATCGGTTGTACAACAGCCGGCATAGTAATGATCGCAGTGTGGTTTTTCGGTCTGTTCCTTGTCGGTATTCCGTCATTGATCATAGGTGTTATAGCATTTATTGAAGCGTTGATCTACTTTTTCAAATCAGATGCTGATTTTGACAGGATCTATGTTAAAAACAAAAAGTGCTGGTTCTAAAACTTCGAACCGATGATCTTCTCCAGCTCTGTAAGCGGAGCTGAGATGATATCTTTAAACTGCGTACGGTTGAAAGTCTGCTGGCGTTTTGCCAGCTGAGCCGTATGTGTCGAGATGTTTTCCAACATCTTCTCTTTACTTACCAATCCGTCAAGATACTCTAAGACTTCTAATATCCCGATCGATTTCATGCTATTTGGTTCTCTTGTATATCGATGTTCCAGTCTTGTGACTTCATCTATGATACCCATGTTCAGCATCTTTTTAGATCTTTTTTCTATGCGCTCTCTTAGCAGCTCTCTCTCAACGTCTATATTGTATATCTCAAGGCCTTCTATGATTGGCTTTGGAGGATGCTTTAAAAACCACTCAGTAGGAGTAAGTCCGGAAGCTTTGTAGATAAGAAGCATCTTCTCTATTCTATAGGCATCGTTGGAGTCGATATTTTTCATATACTCTTTATCCAGACCGTAAAGAAGCTCGTAAGAATCCTTTACATGTAAGAGCATCTTTGCTACTTCATCTTTTATGTTCTGATCGATTTTCGGGATCTCTGAGAGACCTTGAAGAAGAGATTTTAGATAAAAAGTACTGCCGCCGACAATTATTAGGTTTTTACTCTCCTGTTTCGCTTTTAAAAGAGCATCTTTATAGATATTTATAAAAATATCTACACTGAAGTTTTCATTGGGATATATCTCATTTATACCGAAATGTCTTATTGAAGCCAACTCTTCCTTTGAGGGTTTTGCAGAAGCGATATCTATCTCTTTATAGATACTAAGAGAATCGATGGACAATATATATGCATCATGTTTTTGGGCGATGTTAAGAGCGAGATCACTCTTGCCCGATGCAGTCGGACCAATAATTGCGATTTGTTTCATATTGAAATTATATCAGCTTAATTTCGCTAAAATAATAAAAAAATAGTTTTATAGGAACCGCTGTGCAAAAATATATAAACAGATTAAAAGATTTTAATGAACTGGTTATGTTTCAGCACTCTATATTTTCTCTGCCATTCATATTTATCGCGATGGTCGTTGCGGCCGACGGATGGTTTGGCCTTAAACTGCTTGTTCTTGGCGCATTAGCGGCGATAAGTGCAAGAAACTTTGCCATGGGGCTCAACAGATGGGCAGATCGTGAGTTTGATGCATCAAATCCGCGTACGGCTTCCCGTCCGAGTGTCGACGGAAGACTTGACCCAACATCGATCTTTATTTTTACTGTAGTGAACGGGTTGGTGTTCATCGCAGTCGCATACCTTATAAACAACCTGGCGTTTTATCTCTCAGTACCTATCTTAGTTATACTCGGGAGTTATTCGTACTTTAAGAGATTTAGCGAAGCGGCACATATCATTCTCGGGGTTTCTTTGGGACTTGCTCCGCTTGCAGGAGTCGTTGCCGTGCAGGAAAGCATACCGGCCTGGTCTATTATGCTGAGTGTCGGGGTGATGTTCTGGGTCGCCGGTTTTGATCTGCTGTACTCTTTACAGGATATAGAGTTTGATAAGAAAAACGGTCTGTTTTCCATCCCATCACGCTACGGTGTGAAAGCGACACTTGTCATATCTGCATTTTTTCACTTAATGACCGTACTTTTTTGGGCTTTCTTTGCAGTTTGTGCGGATCTAGGTCTTTTTTCATATTTAGCCGTAGTCTTCAGTGCGTTGATGCTGGCATATGAACACTATCTTGTCAGAAAAGATTTCACCAAGATAGACAGAGCGTTCTTTACAGTCAACGGTTATCTTGGAATCGTGTTTTTTATATTTATAATACTAGATAAGGTTTTCTCATGAATATACGTTTAGTTCCAGCTCCGATCTCCATTGTCTTTAGTCCGGTAACAGAGGATGAAGAGGGTTTTTTACGCGAGTATCATAAACTCAGTCAAACGGATGATGATCCGATATCCCAGTGGCTAAAACTTGCTAAAGCACGCGGCGAGACAGCTCAGAGTGATCCGGTTTTATTAAACCTGATGGTTGAGCTTCATAGAAAGATAGATCATCTTGAGCAGTTTATAAAAAATGAGATTCCTGTACGTATAGAACTTACACAAAGCGCAGATATCGAGAGCATAGGTTTTAATCACTTCAAATTAAAAGATGAACTGCTTACTGAAGGTGTAGAATACTATGGAAGAATAGAGATGCCGGTGTATCCAAAAAGAGATGTGGGCGTATATTTTAAAGCGCTTGACGGCTCTATTGCAGAGATAATCAAGATGCATGAAAGAGATGAAAAAGAGTGGAGCACGTATCTGACCGCTCGTGAACGTATATTAATCAGAGAGATGAAAGAGGGTAAAAGTGATACCGATTGAATATATCTTAATAGCCATCGGCGTAATAATCCTTTATATAATCTACTATATTTTTGCAAAAGATGCACAGCTTACAAGAAACATACGTGCTGTCGCGTCAGCGGTTGAAGACACAAACCGTCAGATATATATGATAGAAAAAAAGTTGTATGAACTGGATAAAAAGTCGTCTGTATCTGATACAAAAAGAATTATGAACGATGATGAGATATATGAGGAGATCGAGCGCAGCGTGTTTGATATGATAAACCCTGTTAAATCAAATATCAGAGTGATCGAACAGAACCTGTCCGATCTTTCTGTGGCAGTTGATTCAAGACTCTCGAATCTTGAAGGCGGTATCCGTCAGATCTCTCTTCCCTCATCGGTACACGGGAATGATGACAGCAAGATAACTTCACTGTTTAAACAGGGGATCGACGTAGACACGATCTCTAAAGAGCTGCACCTCTCTAAAGCTGAGGTTGAGTTTGTACTGAAAATAAACCAGCTAAGATAAGATAATGTATACGGCAGACAGAAAACTTTTTCTATTGACATCGATATTGATATCTATCAGTATCCTGATGTCATATTCCCTTACAACATATACCGTTATCCTATTTGACACGGGAGAGTTCCACTTTCTTATCCGTCAAGCAGCCTTCGGAGTGCTTTCAATTTCGATAATGTGGTTTTTGGCACAGCTGGATTCCGATGTCTGGCTGCATCGTCTTGGACTTACTCTGCTTATCGGCTCGATGTTCTTAATGATAATAATGCCGTTTTTACCTGCTAGTCTGGTATCAGAAGTAGGCGGTGCGAAGAGATGGATAAAGATCGTCGGTTTCTCATTGGCTCCTGTTGAATTTTTTAAAATCGGGTTTATCTACTTTTTGGCGTGGAGTTTTTCAAGAAAGCTCGGTTATCACGGCGGTATGGGGATCAAGCAGGAGTTTCTGCGTTTCTTACCCTATGCGGTCATCTTTGTTGCCATTATGTTTATCATCGCTTTTGTACAAAACGATCTCGGGCAGGTCGTAGTCCTTGGATTGACACTGCTTTTTATGCTTATGTTTGCAGGAAGCAGTTTTAAGTTTTTCCTTGTTCTATTATTTAGTGCTTTCAGTTTTTTCGCCTTTTTTGTCCTGACGGCTGAACATAGGATATTGCGTATAAAATCATGGTGGTCACTGGCACAAAACTCAATATTGCAGCTTTTACCCGATGCGGTCGCATCGCACCTGCGTGTTCCTTCATCGACGGAACCTTACCAGATAGGGCACTCTTTAAACGCTATCCATAACGGCGGGATATTCGGCGTAGGATTAGGAGACGGTACTTTTAAACTTGGATTTTTAAGTGAGGTGCATACGGACTTTATCTTAGCGGGTATATCTGAAGAGTTCGGTTTTATCGGAGTATTGACGGTTACGGTTATATTTTTATGGATACTCCAGCGTATCTTTAAGATCGCAAACCGCTCAGAGGATTCTGTGAACTATCTGTTTAGCCTGGGTATCGGGCTTCTTATCTCATTTGCGTTTTTGATCAATGCTTACGGGATAAGCGGACTTGCACCTATTAAAGGGATCTCCGTTCCTTTTTTAAGCTATGGAGGTTCTGCTATCATCGCAGCTTCCATCGGAATCGGTATGGTGCTGATGGCGTCAAAAAAAGTCAATATGGACAAAAAAAGGTTTAACGATTGAAGTTCTGTATAACGGGTGGCGGAACAGGCGGACATTTAAGTATCGCAGATGCGCTTTGCAGTGCTGCCGTACAAAGAGGACATGAGGTCATCTTTATCGGTTCGACAAGCGGACAGGACAGAATGTGGTTTGAAGAGCACAGCAGTTTCTCCCACGTATATTTTTTAGAGACATCCGGTGTTGTGAACAAAAAGGGTCTTGCGAAGGTAAAAGCACTTTATAAAGTGTTTAAAGCGGTACTACACTCAAGAAAGATACTTAAAAAACATCATATCGATGCAGTCATAAGTGTGGGAGGATTCTCTGCAGCTCCTGCAGCGTTTGCTTCGGTTATTACAGGCAGACCTCTTTTTATTCATGAACAAAATGCGGTGGTCGGCAGATTAAACTCCATCTTAAGACCGCGTGCCAAAGTTTTTATATCTGCATATGAAAAAGATTCACCGATTCAGGGTTATCCTGTAAAAGAGCTCTTTTTTAACTCTGCAAGAGTCAGAGAAAAGTTAGAGACCATCATATTTTTAGGCGGTTCGCAGGGTGCAAAAGCAATAAACGATCTTGCTTTACATGTAAGCACTCTTTTAAAACAAAGAGGAATAAAGATCATTCATCAATGCGGCGAGCGTGATTATGAAAGAGTCAAACAGGAGTATGAAAAACTTGGCGTAGAGGTCGAGCTTTATTCTTTTACAAAAGATATGCCTTCGCTTATCTCACGTGCCGATCTGGCAGTGAGCCGTGCAGGAGCAAGTACGCTTTGGGAACTTTGTGCCAACGGTCTTCCCGCATTTTTTGTGCCGTTTCCATATGCAGCGGGAGATCATCAGTTTTATAATGCCGACTTTATAGTAAAAGAGCAGATGGGATGGTGTGAAAGAGAAAGTGACGATCTGGACAAAAAACTGCTTGCTGTTTTGGATGAACCGTTACATGGTAAAAGTAAAAAACTCATCGAACATTCGCATAGGGATGTCGCAGATGAGATGATAAAACTATTTGAAAAGAGTATATGATGTTAGCAGATTTTGCACAATGGCTTTTAGCTACCGTTTTTGACTGGGGGTATCTGGGTGTCTTCTTGCTTATGGCGGTAGAGAGCTCTTTCGTACCGTTTCCAAGCGAGATTATCCTTATCCCTGCCGGTGTATTGATAGCCGATGGAAAGATGAATCTGTACCTTGTATTTCTTGTTTCTATACTCGGTTCGCTGTTCGGTGCTTTAATAAACTACTATCTTGCGATGTTTGTCGGAAGAAGATTTTTAAACAGATACGGAAAGTATTTTTTTGTCAGTCAGAACTCACTAGAGAGAATGGATAACTTTTTTGAAAACCATGGGCATATCTCTACGTTCACGGGAAGACTGATCCCGGGTATCAGACAGCTTATCTCCATACCCGCAGGTCTTTCAAAGATGAATCTAAAGATATTTCTGGTCTATACGGGAGCAGGTGCTGGAGTATGGAGCATCATTTTAATAGCACTTGGATATTTTATAGGGAAGAACCAAGAGTTGATCTCTATCTATTTAAAAGAGATTACAATTGCAACACTCTTATCCGTGATACTGTTGATCGCCGGATATGTTTTTTATAAAAAAAGAAAAATAGTTAAATAAAACTAAGGAGAATATTTATGTTAGAAATAGGAACACAGGCACCTGACTTTTGTCTGCCGAATCAAGATGATGTGGAGATATGTTTTAGAGATATCAAAGGGAAATGGATAGTGTTGTATTTCTACCCGAAAGACAATACTCCGGGATGTACGAACGAGGCTTGTGACTTTACCGATGCGCAAGTGGAGTTTTCAGGACTTGATGCGATGATCCTTGGTGTAAGTGCAGACTCTACGGCATCTCATCAAAAGTTCATTGATAAACATGATCTAGAGATCACACTTCTTAGTGATCCATCGACAAAGATGATGCAGGATTACGATGTCTGGAAGATGAAGAAAAACTACGGCAAAGAGTATATGGGGATCGTGAGAACGACCTATATCATATCACCGGACGGTAAGATCGCTGCGGGTTGGGACAATGTAAAAGTACGTGTTAAACGTAAAAAAGATGGCGAGACGATAGAGAAACTTCATGTAGATGAGGTGAAAGAGAAACTTAAAGAGTTAAGAGGGTAAGTGTTACATGTAAGCGATCGCTTACATGTAAAAGAGTTTTAATATCTGTATCTGATATAGAAACGGATATCTTGAGCAGTATCAACTACTTGAGAACCGTATCCGGCTGCGACAGCTTCACTCATAGTCATCGGAGTACCTGTTTGTTCTCCAAAGAATCCGTTACTTCCGCTGTATTCATAATCTATATATGTATAACGTATCTGAAGTGTCAGAATATTGTCTATTAAAGGCTCAGTGAAATACGCTTCATAAGCATTACCGCGGGCTGCAAGTTTTGAACCTATGTTTGTATCTTCACCGTAAGTCATACTTCTCCAGTATTTAGAACCATAGTTGTATTCAAATCCCCATTTTCCGCTTTCGCTGATCAATGACGGTATTCTTAGTCCTACCCACCCTGAGTAACCTGCTTCTGAATCCTTGCTTCCAAGCATATATTTGCCGCCGTCAGGATTTGTTTGAGACCATGCACCGCTTACAAAGAAGATAGTATCATCAAGGAAGTCGCTGATACCGTCACCGATCCCGTTTGCTACGAAGTTAACAGTACCGCTGTAAAGACCGCCTACAGTTTTCATACCGGCACTAGGATTAGAAGCGTTTACTTCATCTATCAGGTTATTAGCATAGTAAAACTGTGTACCGATTTTATATTGACCGTTATCATACGGTACAAAGATAAGGCCGGCAAGATCGATGTTACTGATCTCTTGAGCGTTACTCGCATAAGGAGTAGAAGAAAACTTCGGTGCAGCATTCGTCATCCCGCGCCCTGCACAAAACTTCACATACATACCGCTGACACCTGTTACTTTTTCAAGTGAGAATTTAGAACTAAGTCCATCAAATTCAACGTTGATAGTGTGCCCCATCGGTGATGCAGCAGGATCATCGTCACGGAAGTTCACAAGATGTCCGTTTGTCGAAGGACGGCGTCCTAAACTAAATGTCCATGGGATATCTGTTCCTAAGAATGTATTGTTTCTGTAAAAGAAGTAAGCTGAACGGACTCTTAGTGTATCATCATATGCATTTTCATTTGTGATCCAGTCAAAGTTTTCGTACGAGTTATTCGTACTTGCACCGCTTCTTGCTCCATAAGCTTTGTTGTAAGCTAGCTGAGCCGTAAAACTTATATTGTCAGTAGCAGCCCAGTTTGTCCCGATCCATAATCTGTTAGTTAAAAATGCATCGTTTTCATTTTTTGTACCGTCTGCCATTTTGTATTGCAGATTTTCAACAGCTGTTCTAAGATCCGCAGTAAATTTTAAATGATTTCCGCCTGTTCTTCTATTTAAACTATCAATGCTGTCTTGCATGTCTGAAATTTTCTCTTCGACTGTCGGCTCATCGTCATCTTCTTCATCATCACTTGATGCTTTTGATGCCATCGGCTTCTCTTCTGAGTCATCCTCTTCAGCGTCATCTTTTTGCATTGCTGCTTTTTCTGAATTCGCTTCTTTCGCTTTTAGATTTGCAAGTTCTGCTTTTAACTTGTTCATCTCTTTTTCCATAGCCTCGAAACGATCATACATCGTCGCTGCACTTGCATCGCTTATAAGTAGAGTCGCTGCCGCTAAAGACACCAGTAATGTTTTTTTCATTATTTATATCCCCTTTTATTACATTTCTGTAATATTTTCTTGTCTGTGCATAGTAACTAATATATTATAAAAACTAATTTAAACCCATTCTATCAGCTATTAATTAATCTAATTTTACCTTTGTTTTAACAGCAGTTTTTAAACTAAAGTTTTGTATAATTCCGCGATTTTCTTTCCTTAAAACAAAGAAAAACAAAGCAAGTATATGCCAAAACGTTGGTGCATCCCTTCTGAAATAATAGAGGAAGATGTCTGGTAATACCCAAGATAACCGACAAAATTTCTGGCTGAAAAAGCCTTTAAAGGACCTTATAATGGTAACTATGAAAGACCTATTAGAATGTGGTGTACACTTCGGACACCAAACTCGTCGTTGGAATCCAAAGATGAAAAAATACATCTTCGGTGTGCGTAAAAACATCCATATCATCGATTTACAAAAAACATTACGTTATTTCCGTAATACATACCAAATCGTTGTTGATGCAGCAGCTGAAGGAAAAACTGTACTTTTCGTCGGAACAAAAAAACAAGCTCGTAACACTGTAAAAGAAGCAGCTATCAAATGTGGTATGCCATATGTTGAAAACCGTTGGTTAGGTGGGATGCTTACAAACTTCGAGACTATCCAAAAATCTATCCGTAAACTTGAGGCTATCGAGCAAATGGAAGAAAACGGTCAAATGGGACTATTAACTAAGAAAGAAGCTTTAATGCTTTCTCGTCAAAAAGAGAAACTTGCTGCTTATTTCGGTGGTATCCGTGATATGAAAAAACTTCCTGATATGCTTTTCGTACTAGATGCGGCAAAAGAGCACATCGCAGTTTTAGAAGCTCGTTGTTTACATATTCCTATCGTAGCTCCACTAGATACTAACTGTGATCCGGATCTTATCGATTTCCCAATCCCGGGTAATGATGATGCTATCCGTTCGATTCAACTTTTCTGTAACGAAATGGCTGAAGCGATCAACGAAGGTAAAGCATTAGCAAACGGCGGTTCTACTACTGATGTAGAAGAAGAGTTGGCAGCTGCAGATGCAAAAGAAGTAGAAGCAGAAGAAACAGCAGAAGAGGAAGAATAATCATGGCAGAAATTACAGCAGCAATGGTAAAAGAGTTGCGTACAGCAACTGATGCACCGATGATGGATTGTAAAAAAGCACTGACAGAAACTGATGGTGATTTTGAAAAAGCAGTTGAATTCCTTCGTGAACGCGGTATCGCTAAGTCAGCTAAAAAAGCTGACCGCGTTGCAGCTGAAGGTTCAATCGGTCTTAAAATAGCTGATGATTTTTCAAAAGCTACTCTAGTTGAAGTTAACTCTGAGACTGACTTCGTTGCTAAAAATGACGGTTTTAAAGACCTTGTTGCAAAATCTGTTTCTCAAGCGTACGCTACAGACTGTAATACAACTGAAGCACTTCGTGAAACTGAGATCGACGGAAAGTCTTTTGCTTTAACATTCGATGAAGCTGTTGCGAAAATCGGTGAAAAAATCGAGATCCGCCGTATAGCTACATTGACTGGTAACGAAAACACTATCGTTAACGGTTATGTTCACTCAAATACTCGTATCGGTGTTATCGTTGCTATCGAGTGTGACAGTGCTAAAACTGCTCAAGCTATGATAGATACGGCTAAAAACGTAGCAATGCACGCATCTGCTATGAAACCGACTACATTAAGCTATAAAGATTTCGATCCTACTTTCGTAGAAAACGAAACAATAGGTCGTATTGAAGTTATCAAAAAAGAGAATGAAGAGCTTGCTCGTCTTAAAAAACCTCTTAAAAATGTACCTCAATACATCTCTATGTCTCAATTGACTCCGGAAGTATTAGCTACTGCTGAAGCAAATATCAAAGCTGAGTTAAAAGCTCAAAATAAACCTGAGCAGATCTGGGATAAAATCGTTCCTGGTCAATTAGCTCGTTTTATCGATGATAACACGACTTTAGACAAAGAGCAAGCACTTTTAGATCAAAACTATGTTCTTGATGACAAACTGACTGTTGCACAAGCTGTTGAAGCAGCTGGTAAAGCAGCTGGCGGTACAGCTAAGATCACTGCATTCTTCCGCCTAGAAGTAGGTGAAGGTATAGAAAAAGTAGTTGATGACTTCGCAGCAGAAGTTGCAGCTCAAATGGCATAAGGGTTTCCCCCTTATCCACTTTTTCCCTTTTTAAACTCTCTAAAATAAATTTTACCCTTTCTTTTATATTCACTTTGTTATAATCCATCTTATGAATTTACTAAAAGCCACTTCCATATCGCATTCGTTCGACTATGAACTTTTTAAAGATATATCCCTACATGTAAACGAGGGAGATAAGATCGCCATTACCGGAGTCAGCGGCAGCGGTAAGTCGACATTCTTGCATATCCTTTCTACACTTTTAAATCCGCAAGGCGGAAATGTCGAGATATTGGGAAAAAGCCTTGAAGAACTGACTGCAAAAGATCTTGTACACCTGAGAAGCAACGATCTTGGGATCATCTTTCAGTCTCATTATCTCTTCCGCGGTTTCAGTGCTATGGAAAATCTTGAAGTGGCTTCGATGCTCTCTCATGAAGAGATAGACGAAGGACTTTTAAAAAGACTTAACATCGCAGAAGTGATGTATCAAAAGGTGAGTGAACTTTCAGGCGGACAACAGCAGCGCGTCTCGATAGCCAGAGTCCTTACAAAAAAACCGCGCATCATCTTTGCCGATGAGCCTACCGGAAACCTTGATAATAAAACGGCAGCAGAAGTGATGAACATCTTTGATGAGTATATTTCTCACAACAAGGCCGCACTTGTTCTTGTAACGCATGACGAGAGCATGGCAGACAGATGTGACAAGGTTTTTCATTTGGAAAACAAAGAGCTGTTACAGGTCAAATAATGAATTATGCAACAATATTTACAGATACGAATATTGTAGGATTCATACTTCTTTTTTTCCGATTTGCTTCGCTTTTTATCGCCGTACCTATATTTTCGCACCAAAGTATTCCCATGGTCTTTAAAACGGCGATGGCTTTTTTCTTTACGGTCGTTTTTTACTCCTCTATGCAGCCTGTTACATTTGAAATAAATGTCGTTAATCTGGTGCTCGCAATACTCAGTGAGCTGCTGTTCGGGCTTATTATCGGAATCGTACTGCAGCTCGCATTTAACGTCATCACATTTGCCGGAGGGCAGATCTCGTTTGTTATGGGTTTCTCAATGGCAAGTGCGATCGATCCGCAATCGGGAGTATCGATGCCGATCATCAGCCAGTTTCTTTCTCTGATGGCGCTTATGGTACTGTTTTCATTGAACCTGCATCACTGGATGCTTATGTTTATAGACAGGTCTCTTAGTGCCATTCCTCTTGGCGGCTTTATGATCACGAAAAATCTTTTTAGTTATATCATCCATGCTGCGTCAAATATGTTTATCGTAGGCTTTACTATTGCCTTCCCTTTGATAGCATTATCATGGATGGCAGATATTATATTCGGGATGCTTATGAAGACGATGCCGCAGTTCAATCTCCTTGTCATCGGATTCCCGATAAAGATAATCGTTTCGTTCGCTGTTTTGATCGCTACCTTTGCCTCAGCGATGCTAATCCTCCAGATTCAGATGCAGGATTCATTTAATTGGCTGGAGACGCTTTTTTAAGAGAATCCTCTCAAGAAAAGCGTAAATCCTCAGAGGTTTCAACTTTTTTTTGATACAATAAGTCAAATTCTATAAATCATCCAAGGACATCATAATATGAATATACTACTGCTAAATGATAATCCGGTTGTCAGTAAACTTGTTACGTTAAGTGCTCAAAAAACTGGTAACGAGATCGAGATAATAAATAATACAGATGATATCCAAAATAACGAATATGACCTTGTTATAATCGATGAAACAATCTATTCTCCGGAACTTATGGATGCATTAAAAGAGAAGGTATCTTATAAGCGTTCTATGTATATGGTCTCTAGAGGATCGGAGAGTATTGAAGGATTTGACAATGAGGTGAAAAAACCGTTTTTACCTACAGATTTAGTAGAAATGTTCAGTCTTATCTCAAATAGTCTTACTCAGCCGGAGCCACAAAGCAGTGATGATATAGATATGGATTTGGATCTAGATAATATCGACTTGGATAATATTGATTTAGATAAAGAACTTTCTTTCGAAGCTGAAGGAGAGGGTCTTGATGAATTAGATGATGATCTTGATCTTGAAAACTTGGAACTTGGCGATGATGAATTAGACCTCGGTAAGCTCGATATGAACACAGATGAACTTGAAGATGAAGAGATGGACGATTTGGAACTGGAGAGTGAAGAGCTTTCAGATGAGGAACTCACAGGCTCTATACTTGACCATGATGAAGTGCAAGAGGTGAAGAACCTTTTGGATGAAACAGAATCGGATGAAATAGAAGAAGATGCTGAACTTGGGGAACTAGATGATGAGTTCGATCTAGATGACCTTGAGTTGGATGAAGATAAAGCATTAGAACCTCTTGCAGATCAAGAGATCGAAGAGCTGGATGACCTTGAACTGGATGAAGATTTCAATCTTGACGATCTGGATCTAGGTGAGGATTTCAAAGTAGTCTCTACCACCGATCAGGACAGATCACCGGATATCGAAGAGACACCTTCAGAGCTAGAAGCAGATGAACTCGATGATGAATTAAGTGATGAATTGAATCTAGATGAGTTAGACCTGAATGAAGAAGATCAGGCTTCTGAGACAGTAGCAGAAGAAAACGAAACTGCAGATGAACTTGGTGAGATGAGCGATGAGCTGAATCTGGATGATCTGGACTTAGGTGAAGAGAATGAACTTGAACTTTCAGATGAAGATGAACTTGATGATGAATTGACGGCGATAGACGAAGAAGAAACTATGGAAGATCATGAAGATACAGATGCAGGTGAAGAACTGGATAAACTTGATGATGAGTTGAGCGATGAACTAAATCTTGATGACTTAGATTTAGGTGATGATGAAGACTTCCAACCGCAACATGATGATACTGACATAACTGAAGCATTGGATCAACTTGAACTAGATGAGTTAGAACCTACTGAAGATGAGACGCCTCAAGAAGAGGAGATGCTTGAAGAGGATGAAGCTGCAGAAGAGTTCATGGAAGAGTCCGACTTTGATGACATGGAAGAAGAAAGTGAACCAAATGAGCCTGAACTCTCAGATGAACTTGACATTTCAGAAGATGAGGAACTTGGATTAGATGAACTGGAAAATGAGATCGCGACGGCAGTAAATGATCTGACAGAAGAAGATTTAGAGCAGGAGATAGATTTGGATTTAGATGCAGATGATTTGAGTGAACTTTCGAACTTGGATGAGAAAGCGCTTAAAATCGCTCTTGGCGAAGAAGTAGAAGGTGATCTAGAGACAGAACCTGAAGAGGAGATCGTGATCGAGCCTCAAGAGGAAGAGATCGAAGATGAGATCGCGGAGACAAGTCCTGTAGAAGCTGATGGAAAGAGAGAAGATATAGAGATAGAAAAATCAGCTAACGAGGGTGTAGAAGCATTAAAGTCACTCTTAAAAGCCTTAAGTAACGATGATATAGCAGCCTCATTAAAAGGTGCTAATATAACTATAAACATTTCATTTGGAGATAAAGTTGAAAAGTAGTGGTGCCATTTTAGTTCTTTCGGGTCCAAGCGGAGCCGGAAAAAGTTCTTTGATCAAGAAAGTTTCAGAAGAGATAGGAGCGTATTATTTTTCTATCTCTACCACTACCAGAGCGATGCGCGAGGGTGAGGTAAACGGTGTCGATTATCATTTCGTGACACTTGAAGAGTTTAAAAAAGATATAGAAGAGGAGCAGTTTTTAGAACATGCGCTTGTCCACGGAAACTACTACGGGACATCTGTAAAGCCTGTCAAAGAAGCATTGAAGGCAGGGAAGTTGGTACTGTTTGATATTGATGTTCAAGGAAATATGTCTGTTAAAAACAGATTTGGAGATATCGCGACATCTGTGTTTATTACGACCCCGAGTCTAAAAGAGCTTGAGCGCAGACTGCGCTTTAGAGGTACGGACAGTGAAGAGATCATTCAAAACCGTATAAGTATGGCAAAACGTGAGGTTCAGCGTATCTCTGAGTATGAATTTTTTATTGTCAATGACGATTTAGACAAAGCCGCAAAACATCTGATTACTATCGCCAAAGCTGCAAGACTGAAAATCCCTACTACAGAGATCAATAAGTTTATAATTGATTGGGAAAACTAAGGGCATATACAGCAAATCGTAGATATACTTCTGATATTTAAAATATTGTGATATTATTGTGTTAAAAAGGAGTGTCATGGGAATGCCTGGTGGATGGGAATGGATAATTATCCTTCTTGTAATTGTTATTTTATTCGGTGGTAAGAAAATTCCAGAACTTGCAAAAGGTTTAGGAAAAGGTATAAAAAGTTTTAAAAATGAGATGAAAGATGAGCCGGAAACAGCATCTTCTGAAGAACCAAAAAAAGTTGAGACTGATACAAAAGTTTCAAGCACAGAAGAAACACCTTCATCAACTACAAAACAAGCATAAGCATTGAAACAACGAGTTGGATCGCTTTTACGCGAAAAATTTGATCGAGACGTTGTTTTAGAAAAGCCTAAAGACAGAAGTTTTGGGCATTTTTCTACTCCAATAGCATTCTCTCTTGCAAAAGAACTACGTAAGTCGCCAATGGTGATAGCAGAAGAACTAAGTTCATCTTTCGGTGAAGATGAGATGTTTAGTTCTGTAGAATCTGTGCAGGGCTATATCAACTTTCGTTTGAGTGAAACATTCTTAGATGAGTATGCTTCATGGGTTCTAAAAAATCAAGATAAATTTGGTACATCAGATAAAAAAGAGAAGATCCTTTTAGAGTTTGTAAGTGCAAACCCTACGGGTCCTTTACATATCGGTCACGCTCGCGGGGCAGTATATGGAGATACTCTTTTACGTCTTGGTCGTCACCTTGGTCATGATATAACAGCTGAATACTATGTAAACGATGCGGGTAATCAGATCGATCTTCTTGGTCTGTCTATCCAGCTTGAGGGAAGAGCGAATATCTTAAACGAAGATATCGAGTGGCCTGAGAGTTTTTATCGCGGCGAATATATGACAGATCTCACAAAAGATGCTGTAGAAAAATTCGGTACAGAGATACTGACTGACGAGTCCCGTCAAAAAGAGTTGGCACTTTGGGCAAAAGACAAAGTGATGGAACTTATCGTAAAAACATTGGCAGATACAAATATTCACTTTGACACTTTTGTAAACGAGTCCTCTTTATATGATGACTGGGACAGAGTCATGGCTAAGATGGGCGAAGGTATCTATAAAAAAGACGACAAGATGTTTATTGCCTCATCAGCTAAGGGTGATGATGCCGATAGAGTCGTTGTACGTGAAGATGGACGTCCGACATATCTTGCCGGAGATATCGTGTACCATAACCAGAAGTTTGAAAGAGGTTATGAACACTATATCAACATCTGGGGAGCAGATCACCACGGTTATATACCGCGTGTAAAAGCTGCCGTAGAGTTTTTAGGATATGACAGTTCAAAACTTGAAGTGCTTCTGTCTCAGATGGTAAGTCTCTTAAAAGACGGCGAGCCGTACAAGATGAGTAAACGTGCAGGCAATGTTATACTTATGAGTGATATCGTAGAAGAGATCGGTTCTGATGCTCTTAGATTCATCTTTGCTTCAAAAAAGAGCGATACTGCTTTAGAGTTTGATGTTGAAGAGTTTAAAAAGCAAGACAGCTCGAACCCTATCTACTATATTCAGTATGCTCATGCACGTATTAAGACTTTGATCTCTAAGAGTGATCTTTCAGCAGAAGATATAGAAAAAGCATCATTGAAAGGTCTAAGCAGTGATGCCGATTCTCTTTTATTCGAGGCGCTTTTACTGCCGGAGATCATTGAAGATGCTTTTAGTTCAAGACAAGTCCAAAAACTAACGGATTATCTGAAGTCTCTTGCAGCGAAACTGCATAAATTCTATTATGACTGCAGGATCATAGGAACTGAAGATGAAGCAAAACTTCTAAAAGTTTTAGAGGTCGTTGCACTTTCGTTAAAAACAGGTATGAGTCTGCTTGGGATCGAAGCTAAGGACAGAATGGTCCGTGATGAGGAAGAGGCTTAATAAAAAGCCTCTTTTAGCCTAGAAGTTGAGAAACTCTGGCTGCGTTAACACTCTTGGCATGAGCTTGTGCCATAAGTGAAGCATTTAACATCATGTTTTGCTGAGCAAAGTTTGCAGATTCTTTTGCAATATCCGCGTCATTCATCTGCGATTTAGCAGATGATAAAGAACCTATCTGAGTCAAGATAGAATCCGTTGAACTTTTTAAAGCATTAACGGTAGACCCTACATCACTGCGCATACTATTTAAAATCTTCATAAAGTTTGAGATACTGTCAGGTGCGTTTAAATTCAGATTATCGACATTGATATCAGAGACATTTGTAGCTATGGTACTATTTCCAAGTGAAAACTCCATACTTCTGCCAAATATCGCCTGTCCGTTAAAAGATGCACTGTTTACGCTGTCTTGCATGCTCGCTTTTATCGCATCTGCTCTCGTGTTTAGTGCAGCTTTTTCATCACTAGAAAGTGCAGCACTGTTAGATTTGACCGCAAGTACACTCAATTCCTCTGCATTTTTGGACAGACCCTGAAGGACTCCGTCGGCTATCTGCATTATGCTTGTCGCATCTGTCGCGTTTTGCAATCCTTGCGAGAGAGTACCGATATCGTTTCCGATAGAACTTGCTATAAGAGCAAGAGAAGCATCGTCAAGCTGTTCGTTTTTGGCAGTAGATATCTTATTTAAAGAACCTTCCGCACTCTTCTTATGCTCATTGATATATAATAAAGAGTTGTTTGTAGAACTATTTACCTGCATGATAGAACTCCTTTACTGTATCTCTATGATAACTCTTTTTAACTAAAACTATATTTATTTTATTGTACTAATTATCTTCTTACTGCTTATCTGTGGAAACTGTTTGAAGACTTCATCGAGATACTCTTTTGGAACCTGTACCAAGATAGGGTCTTTGTTCGGATCAAGCCATTGTAAGATCTTCTGAAGATCCCCGTATCTCATAGATGTACACCCGGAAGTCGGATGGCCGGGTTCTTTTTGTACATGTAAAAATATACATGAACCTCTCCCTTTTACGGCATTAGCGTTATACTCGACAACGGCACCAATCTTGTATTGCTCATCATCACGTTTCATAAACTCAAAGCTGTCGGGTCTTTCTTTTTGCATATCTATGATCTTATTGTAAAAAGAAGATTTTACATCATCGACACATATTGTGGATGGAGTGCTTTTTATGTATGGAAGCAAAAAAACATTTTCGCCGTATCCAAAGCTGCGCGATATAGGAAATATCCCGGCAGGAGATTTACCGTCACCTTCATATTTTGACGGTTCGGCGCCTTTATGAATGAAATCTTTTTCCTTCACGCCCCAAGCCAATCCCGATCTTCCCAGATTGACATCGATGTTGCTAAAAACTGTTTTTGAACCTTCAAAACCGAAGAGTCTCGCCTTGCTTGAATTGAAATCATCTGCTATTACTAAAACGATCTGACGTGCCATGAGAGTGTTAAATTGAAGCAGTACAAAGATTAAGAATACTTTTATCATAAAATATGATACTATTAGTAAGATTTAAATAATATAAAGTGCAAAATAATGAAAAAAATTGATGTTAGAAAAGCCTCTAAGGATGATTCTAAGTTTTTAGCTTTATCAATGTTGAAGAGTTCTCGAGCGGGCAAGAAGATAGGTATATTTGACCTTATTTTTGATGTAGAGAACGATGATATATTATTGGAGAAACTGGAGCAGCTTACCACTTCCGATATAAAGACATATTGCCATTATTCAAATTTTTTTATTGCAACTGTTGAAGGGAAGCATGTCGGCACATTATGTAACTATGAACCCAGGATCGCAACACCGGAATTATTGAAAACAGCACTTGAGAAAATGGGTGTCAGTGAAGAGTATGAAGAACGCGCTTCCATGATCTCTCTTTGCGGGTTTGAGAGTGATAAAAGAACATGGATGCTGGACTTTTTAACAGAGCAGGATGGATTCGGCGGGCTGGTGATAATCAAAGAGCTTTTAAAGAAAAGTCTCTTAACTGCGAGTCTAAAGGGTTACCGCATTGTCCATACGATAGTCGAGATTGGTTCTGCCGATATCATGCTCGTGTATAAAAAACTCGGATTTAAAGTGATCGATGAAAAAAAATGCGAAGTCTTTAAAGAGAATTTTGGGCGCAGCGGAGTCGCTCTTTTAGAATTTCATCTGTAGGATAATCACATAGATTACTTAAGTGTCCTTCCGCCTTTTGTAGCCATACTCTTGGCGCTGTTTACCAGAAGTGTTTTAGTATCGCTTTTTGGAGGCATCGTTTTAGGGCTATTTCTACTCAATGACTTCTCTTTTGTAGATACTTTTTACGCTACTTTTACACTCTTTTTTACTCTACTGTCGCAAGCCTGGATATTAAAGACTCTTGGATTCGCACTTCTAGTCGGTTCCATAGTGATACTTATAGAAAACTCGGGCGGTATCGGCGGTTTTATCCATTTTGTACAAAAAAAACACTCTATCATCACTTCTGCACGTGCTTCACTATTGTTAGCCTATTTTATCGGAATACTGATATTTGTCGAGTCTTCGATAACTTCACTTATCGCAGGTACGGTAAGTCGTCCTTTGACGGACAGTCACGGCGTGTCTCGGGCAAAGCTTGCTTTTGTTTGTGACTCTACATCCGCACCGGTATGCTCGCTTTTGGCGATAAACGGCTGGGGAGCACTTCTATTAGGACTTATATCTACGCAGATACTAGCCGGTGTTTTAGTCGGTGAGAGTATAGATATCCTTTTAAAATCCATCGCATATAACTTTTACGCGATGAGCGCACTTGTTGTGACATTCTTGGTGATCTGGTTTAACATAGATATCGGACCGATGAAAAATGCAGTCGTCATTAACGACCCTACAAGACAGTATGGCTTTGGGAAGATAGGCCATATGGTATATCCGATCATATTGATGGTCGTATTGGTCTTTCTCTTTTTATATATCACAGGAGACGGAAATATACTCAAAGGAAGCGGTTCGTCTTCAATATTTTATACCATGATCGTTACGACGCTTTTCTCTATTTTATATTATAAATTAGATGGGGTGATGAGCATAAAACGCGGTCTTTTTCTCTCATTTGAGGGCATTAAGAAGATGATACCAATCGCAACAATCCTACTTTTTGCATTTGCCATAGGAAATGTGACTGATGAACTCAAAACCGGGCTGTATCTGGCATCATTTGCATCCAATATCTTATCGGTTCATTATCTGGCTTTGATAATATTTGTACTCTCATCCATCATGTCGTTTTCAACAGGAACCAGCTGGGGGACGTTTAGTATCATGACACCGATCGCCATACCGATGGCAGTGGCTATGGGAGCCGATATCCCCCTTGTCATAGGGGCTGTGATCTCCGGAGGAGTTTTTGGAGACCACTGTTCACCTATCTCCGACACGACGATAATCTCTGCGATGGCCAGTGAATGTGATGTAGTAGAACATGTAAAAACGCAACTTCCGTATGCTCTGATATCCGGTTTGGTAGCATCTGTAATGTTCGTGATCTTTTCTTACATGTAAAATAGAGACTTAGATCGTTACTATAAGCAGTAAATGTGTAAATAGGTAACATTACTAAATGTAACAATGTTACTTTATTACTCATTTTAATCAAATAAATATGAAAAAAATTCTAATTTCATTTAGATACATAAAACTATGTTACCATACTCCAATTTTAAAATCTGATATAGGAGACATAGATGGCAAATCCAACTATAATCTGGTCTGTGATAGATGAAGCACCTGCTTTAGCTACATATTCATTATTACCAATCGTTCAAGCTTTTGCAAAAGAAGCTGGAATCAATGTTGAACCAAGAGATATCTCTCTTGCAGGAAGAGTCATTTCTACTTTCCCAGAGTACTTGACTGAAGATCAAAGAATAGCTGATGAATTGGCATATTTAGGTGAAGTTGCTAAACAACCTGAAGGTAACATTATCAAGCTTCCAAATATCTCTGCGTCTATTCCTCAATTAAAAGAGTGTATCGCTGAGCTTCAATCTCAAGGTTATAATCTTCCTAACTATCCGGAAGATCCAAAAACTGAAGAGGAAAAAGCTTTACAAGCTAGATATTCTACTTGTTTAGGTTCTGCGGTTAACCCGGTTCTACGTGAAGGTAACTCTGACCGTCGTGCGGCAGTTGCAGTTAAAAAATTCGCTCAGAAAAACCCACACAAACTTAGAGCTTTCGAAGAAAACTCTAAAGCATGTGTAAGACATATGCAAGATGGTGACTTCTACGAAAACGAGCAATCAGTTATCACTGATTCTGCTGCTAACGTAACTATCTCTTTAAACGGAAAAGTTCTTAAAGAGCTTAAAGACGTTCAAGATAAAGAAGTACTTGACGGTACATTCATGTCTGCAAAAGCATTACGTGCTTTCATCGCTGAGACTATCGCAGAAGCTAAAGAGGAAGGTCTTTTATGGTCTATCCACTTAAAAGCGACTATGATGAAAGTTTCTGACCCTATTATGTTCGGTCACGCTGTTGAAGTATTCTTCAAAGACGTATACGAAAAATATGCTGATGAGTTCAAAGCTCTTGGTGTTAACCCGAATCTAGGTCTTGGAGATCTAGCGAAAAAACTTGAGAAATCAAGCAAAAAAGCTGAGATCGAAGCTGCTGTTAAAGCTGTAGTTGAAGCTGCTAGCCCGGCGATCGCTATGGTTGACTCTGACAACGGTATCACAAACCTACACGCTTCAAACGACGTTATCATCGATGCTTCTATGCCGGTTGTTGTACGTGACGGCGGTAAAATGTGGAACAAAGACGGAAAAGTTCAAACTTGTATGTCTGTAATCCCTGACAGAAGCTATGCAACTTTCTACAAAGAGATCGTTGATGACTGTGTTAAAAACGGACAGTTCGATGTTACTACAATGGGTAACGTTGCAAACGTTGGTCTTATGGCACAAAAAGCTGAAGAGTACGGTTCTCACCCGACAACTTTTGAAATGGCAGAAGACGGTGTTGTAGAAGTTACTCAAAACGGAAACGTTCTTATGACTTTCAACGTTGAAAAAGGTGATATCTGGAGAATGAGCCGTACTAAAGACGAGCCGATCAAAGACTGGGTAAGACTTGCTCACGAAAGAGGAATGTTAACTGGTGATCCAATCGTATTCTGGTTAGATTCTTTCAGAGCTCACGATGCTAACATCATCAAAAAAGTTATGGAGTATTTCCCGGCACATTTAGCTAAGACTCCGATCGAGTACCATATCATGGCTCCAAAACAAGCTATGAAACATGCACTTAAACGTGTAAGAGCTGGTCTAAACACTATCTCTGTAACTGGTAACGTTTTACGTGACTACCTGACTGACCTTTTCCCAATTTTGGAACTAGGAACTTCAGCGAAAATGCTTTCTATCGTTCCATTACTTGCTGGTGGTGGTCTATTTGAAACTGGTGCTGGCGGATCTGCTCCTAAGCACGTTGACCAATTCCTTGCAGAGGGTCACCTTCGTTGGGATTCACTTGGTGAGTTCTTAGCACTTGCTGAGTCACTAAGATATATCGAGCAAAAACACCCAAGTGAAAAACTTGCAGAACTAACTGCTGCACTTGACGCTGCAAATGCTGGTTACCTTGATAACAACAAAGCTCCGGGAAGAAAAGCTGGTGAGCCGGATAACAAAGCTAGCCACTTCTATGTAGCACAATACTGGGCAAAAGCTCTTGCTGGATCTAAAAATGCAGAACTTGCTGCTAAATTTGCTCCAATTGCAAAAGCTCTTGAAGAGAACGAAGCGAAGATCATGGAAGAGTTACTTTCAGTTGAAGGTAAAGCTCAAGACATCGGTGGATACTACCACCCAGATAACGCAAAAGCAGAAGCTGCTATGCGTCCATCTGCTACTCTTAACGCTATCATCGATTCTATATAATCTTTCTTTTCCTAAAGGGTTTGGCCCTTTGGGAAGCTTTCCTCTTTTTATTTTCTAATCTATTTTTTTTCTTTACATGTAAGACTTTGTAGATATACTTTTTGACCGCAAAAAGTATCAAAAACTCTGCAACGGCTTCGAGCTTGACTGCGTCAAGTCCCCAAGAAAAAGCAACTCCATTCCTAAAAACATAAAACTCGGTTACACCTCAAACAGTTATGTTTTCTTTACGTCATTCCTTTGCTGTTTCTTGGCTCTGCAGATGTTGCAACTGGTGTATTGACTTGTTTGGAAACGTTGACTTTCTTCGAACTAAATCAGATATAATATTTGTAGAATAAAAGTTAGTTATATGACTAAAGGTTAGATATATTGAACAAAATAATCAAATGTTACATGTGCGATAGAGACGCTATTTCTAGTGAACATGTACCACCAAAAAATTTATTTCCTGAACTAAAAGATGTTGGAGAAGATTACAGAAAACATCTTATCACTGTACCAAGTTGTGAAATACATAACAGTGCTAAAAGTAAAGATGATGAATTCTTAATGGTTAGCCTAGCTGGCATATTTGGTAATAATTCAATTGGATACTTACATAAATTTACAAAAGTAAATCGTGCGATTAGAAGAACTTCAAATAAATTACTAGATAAAGCATTTGCAAAAAGAAAACATTACAATCTAAAAAGTGATAATGGATTTCTTGAAGTAATTTGGGGGACTCCAGACTATGCAAGGCTAATAAATTGTTTTGAACATATAGCCTATGGACTTCATTATCATCACCTACAAAAATACTTCAAAGGTGAAGTGAAAGTTCTTCTTGGTTATCTTCATAGTGAAGATGAAAGTAACCATAATTTTGTTCAGTTTCTAAAAGACAGAGCAGCAATTGATTTAATAGACATACCACACTATGGTGCAAATAAAGATATTTTTTATTATCAATTTTCAAACCCTGATGAACATGGGATTTATATGGTTCATATGAGGTTTTATGGTGGAATCGATATTTATGCGTCATTTCTACCAGAGGATAAATCTAAACCATTTAATTTTGCATTAGAATTGATGAAGGTATGTGATGAAACTATATTCACTCTAGGTGACAAAGAATATAAAGTTAAAAATGCTAACAAAAGAAGAAATGATATATGAAATTTCAGTCGAATTTTTGTGTCAGTTGCAACATCTGCAGAGCCGAGAAAGTGCTAATAAATAACGTGAAAAAAATTCAACTGTTTGAACGGAGTGAGTTTTGAATTTTTAGGGATTTATTGGGAGTTTCTTGGGAACCTGACAAAGTCAGGCTCGAAGCCGTTGCAGAGTTTTTGCTTACTTTTTGCGGACAAAAAGTATGAAGAGAAGTCTTTACATGTAAGAAAAGAGTTAAACCCTCTTTTTCTTCTTTGTAGCCGTAGAAAGGTAAAGCCATAGAATTGCAAATATCGTTGCTACTACTATGACGGCTATGTATGGTTTTTCTACTATGTGGTCGTAAATCTTTACGATGGCATTGCCTGAAAAGTAGCTTGCAAAACCTACTACTAATGTCCATACGGCAGCAGAGATGATGTTTAGTATAGTGAACTTTTTAAGATCATACTTTGTAAGTCCTATGGCGATAGGGATGAGCGTTTTGATGCCGTATACGAACTTTTGAAAAAGAATGATCCACGAGCCGTACTGTTTCATCTTTATGTGCGCTAATGCAAATTTACGTCTGTGCTTTTTCAGGTATGGGTGCAGTACCTCTTTTTGGTTTCTTGCCATGTAGAAAAGCAGGTTGTCGCCTATGGCGTTTGCACTAAAGGCGATGGCCATCGACGTAGCCAAGTCCATTTTTCCCATGTATGAGAGAACCGATGCAGCTACAAGTGCTACAAATCCTCCACCAAGTGAGTAGATAAAAAGACCTATATATCCGTAAGTCGCGATGTTGCTTAACATATCTTCCATTTTTTTCCTTTACATGTAAGGCTTATGTGCCTATAGTTTTTTGATCTTTGTTATCTCGTCGCGCAGGCGGGCTGCTTCTTCGAACTCAAGTTCACGCGCGGCTTTTTTCATCTGCTCTGTCAGCTCTTTTACGATCTTTTTCTTTTCTGCTGCAGGCATTTTATCAATATTTTTTCTTTTTGAGTAGAGATCGCCGTGATCTTCCAGTTTTAGGTTCTCATCCAGTTTACGTATGGTCGTCGTCGGCGTTATGCCGTGAGCTTTGTTAAACTCCTCTTGATGCTTACGTCTGTTTTGCGTCTTTTCTATGGCACGCTGCATAGAACCTGTTATCTTGTTCGCATAGAGTATGACGCGTCCCTCGGAGTTTCTGGCAGCTCTACCGATGGTCTGTACAAGTGCGGTCTCACTTCGTAAAAATCCCTCTTTATCTGCATCGAGGATGGCGACAAGACTTACCTCCGGGAGGTCAAGTCCCTCACGAAGCAGGTTGATTCCTATGAGCACGTCAAACTCTCCTAAACGAAGTGAACGAATGATCTGGTTACGTTCTATGGTATCGATGTCCGAGTGCATATACTGCACTTTTATGCCAAGGTCTGCAAGGTATTTAGTGAGAGCTTCGGCCATCTTTTTGGTAAGGACGGTGATGAGGACTCTCTCATCTTTTGCAGTGACCTTCTTTATCTCATCATGGATATCTTCGACCTGGTTATCCAGCGGTTTGATGTCGATGATGGGGTCTAGCAGACCTGTCGGACGGATGATCTGTTCGGCTTTCACTGCTGAAAGTTCCAGCTCATACTGCGACGGAGTCGCCGAGACAAATAGGTAGTGCGGTGCTTTGTTGATGTACTCGTCCAGTTTTAAAGGGCGGTTGTCCAGTGCACTCGGCAGACGGAAACCGTACTCGACAAGCACCTCTTTTCTGGCACGGTCACCGGCGTACATCCCGCGAAACTGCGGAAGACTCACGTGTGACTCATCGACGATGACGAGATACTCTTTATGTTTGACCTCAAAATAATCAAGCAGGGTAAACGGTGCTTCGCCCGGTTTTTTATCCGTAAGCAGTCTTGAGTAGTTCTCGATCCCCTTACACATCCCCGTTGTCTGAAGCATCTCGAGGTCGAACTCTACACGTTGTTTAAGGCGTTGTGCTTCGACAAGTTTCCCCTCTTTTAAAAGGAAGTCAAGACGCTCGCCAAGTTCATCCTCTATGCGTTTTATAGCGACTGACATACGGTCTTGAGAGACGCTGAACTGGCTTGTCGCATAGATGTTTACATTTTTATAGTCTTCGATGCGTTTGTTTTCTAAGACGCTGATCTTGTAGATGGACTCGACCTCGTCGCCGAAGAACTCGATGCGGATCGCTTCATCTTCGAAGTAGGGCGGATAGATATCTATGACATCGCCGCTGACACGGATATGCCCGCTGTCAAAGTAGCTGTCGTTTCTGGTGTAACCCATCTCTACAAGGCGAAGCAGAAGTTTCTTCTGACTTATCTCATCACCCACAGTAACAGCCTGCACCATCTTAAGGTACTCTTCCGGATCACCCAAACCGTAGTTTGCAGAGACCGAAGCGATGACTATGACATCATCGTAGCTAAGCAGGTTTGCTGTACATGAAAGGCGAAGACGTTCAAGCTCGTCGTTGATGGCACTGTCTTTTTCTATAAAAAGATCCTGACGCGGGATATACGCTTCAGGCTGATAGTAGTCGTAGTAGGAGACGAAATACTCGACATGGTTGTTTGGGAAAAACTGTCTGAACTCGCTGTAGAGCTGAGCTGCGAGAGTCTTGTTGTGGGTCATGATGATGGTCGGCATCTTGACGTTTTCGATGACACGAGCCATAGTATGTGTCTTACCGCTTCCCGTCACACCTTCGAGTGCTTGGTATCGGTTGCCTTTGAGTATTGAGTCGCTTAAGGCTTTTATGGCTTGAGGCTGATCTCCGGCTGGAGAATATGGTGAATGGACTGTAAAGTTTGGCATGTGCAATTATAGCGGAATCGGTGTTTAAACTGAGGTTATGAAGAAGATACTCAAGAGATGTGATAGAATATATTTAAGAATAAATAATTTGGATAAGAAGATGAAAAAGCTTTATGCGATTACATTACTGATTACGAGTCTATTAATAACCGGTTGTGCAAATAAATTAGAGCAGGCTGTAGTCGAGGGTAATATGAAAACACTCAAAGAAGCAGTTGAAGTGGATCATATGGATGTTAGTAGTTCGAATTATGGCTATACTCCGTTAATGTACGCAGTTATGTATAATAAATATGATGCTGCAAAATATCTTCTTGAACACGGTGCTGATTTCACTGATAGAAAATATCTATTATGTACTGCAGTAACAAATGATAATCTAAAAATGGTCTCACTTCTGCGAGAATACGGTGCAGAGACTTCTGGTTTTTGTGAAGGTGGATTCAATCCACGTACTGTGATTGAAATGACAAACGATCCTGTCTTGATAAACTATATTTCCCAATGGAAATTAAAAGAGGCGAATATCACACAAGAACAGATGGCAAAAAAAAGTGATGCTAGCAATAATGGACAAGTTATAGAACAGGATATTTTACAGGCAAAAGCCGATATTCAAGAAAAGCAAGACGAGTTGGAGAAAAGGGTTGATAAGTTCGAAAGTGAAAAAGACTTTAACGGGTTGAAGCAATATACGGATAAAAATCCAAATGCGGTTTATTTCATAAAAGATAATATGCTCAGACTGGCTTTAATGGGTCCTAAAGGGCTCAAAGTCGGAGATATAAGAGAGTATTTAAAAGCAGGTAAGAGTGAAGCGATCTTAGCAGCAATGATAAAACAGCAGGAGGTCCCTTACAAGAAGTTCACACTGGCAGAGATTGATATGCTAGAAAAGATGGGATTAACGGAAAAAGTAATCGTAGCTATGATAAATGTCACCACTGCTTTGCTGCATGATGAAAAACTGAGAAAGCAGCAGGAGTACTATTTAGCCGAAGAGAGAAAAATCGCTGCATTTCAACAGCAAACTGGGATGAATCAAAATACCGTAGATCAGTCGGCAGAACAACCGGGTATAAAAGATAAAGTAGAAGATGAGGTCATAAAACAGGGGGTAGGTATGCTACTTGACTCTTTGTTTCATAGATAGGCACGTTTAAATAAAATCACTGAGTATCTCTATGGCTTGAGGCTGATCTCCCGCTGGAGAATAGGGTGAATGTACTTTAAAATATGGCATAGAACTTTATCCCGGCATAGAAGTTGCCGGGTTTTACACAAATGCTGAAGTATACGGAGGGTTTGCATGATGCTTTATACTATGTTTATACTCATCGCTTAGCTTTAAGTTCTCACATGGGCGGATAAGACCGCCGATCTCTATGGAATTTCCTCCGATATGGCAGATCGTCTTTCCTGTTTCATCTAAAAAGACGAAGAGTTCTCTATCATGATCGACCTCTTTGATGTACGGAGAGTAGATGACATAGTGAGCATCTGTTAAGAAACACGCATGCTGGCACTCTTTGGTGTATTGTTCACACTCCTTATTGACTTTTTTGATGTACAGCATATCTGTCTGTAATGCCTGTTTTAAAACAGGGATCAGGTTTGGAAGTTCATTTTCGATATTCTCATATTTTATTAGAGTTTTCATAAGTCCTCCTCTTTGTAATTAATCCATTATTATCATCATACATCAGCTGAAAAAAGAAGATATATTTTAATTGATTAAAATTTATGCATAATCAATAAGAAATAGGTTAAGATTAAATCAATCATATTTATATGTTTATTAGATGAATTTATTTCTTTTCTTTTTATATAAACATTATTGATGAAGAAAAAACTTAAAAAATTTGTGTTAGACTGAGATTTTAAAAAAAAGAGGTGTACAAGTATGAAAAAAACTTATACTATTTGGATATTGATCGCTCTTATTACCATGACTGCAGTAGCCGGATTTTTTTATTACAGCCGTTCAGATGAGCGATCCATTAAGATCTCCAGTAATCCGTGGGTCGGCTTTACACCTTTTATCTATGCGCAGGAAAAGGGCTGGCTTGATAAGACACCTTTTAAATTTATGTGGCTGGTAGATCTCTCGGATAATTCACGCTTGTATGACAGAGGTTTTACACAAGGCTTCACCGCTACCCAGTATGAACTTCTGCGTTTTAAAGACTACAGCCGTCTTAAACCTGTTTTTCTGATCGATCGTTCTTACGGGGCTGATGCGATCTTGTCAAATCATCCGCTAAGTGAACTGCGTACAGAGAAAGAGCCGATCACGGTATATTTGGAACTGGGCTCTTTAGATGAAGATTTTTTCAATGCATTTATCCATGAAAATAAGTTGGAGAATCTCAAGTTTATATTGAAAAACAGTTCACAAAAAACGATGACTACGATAAGTCCGTCGGGTCCTCCAAGCATAATGCTTACATATGCTCCTTACATCTCAGAGTTTCTCAATAAAGGATATATGACGATCGCATCGACCCGCACTATGAAATCTTTTTCCGTTATTGATGCTCTGTATGTCGATGAACGTTTCGTGATCGGAAGAGAAGATGAGTATCGTGAGCTTTTATCGATCTTCAATAAGGCTCTGCAGCAATTCAAAAATGATCCGCATGAGTATTATGAGACTATTCATGGATATCTGGAGGGACAGAGTTATGATGACTTTATGGAATCGACTACACAGATCCAGTGGCTTAACAGCGGTACACATAAAGAGATAGAAGATCAGCTGCATATGCAGAATGTATCGACAGACAGGCTGTTACGTTGAAAATCAGTAAACTCGCGCTAATCTTAGTCGGTGTAAACGGACTGATAATCGCTTTCCTCTCAAGAGAGCTTTACTCTGTACAAAGAGAGATGCAGCTGCGCGCAGTAGCCAATAGTATAAATCAAAGTCTATTTCGTCTTGAAGATGATATAAAAGACGTACTCAGTTCAAAACGTCAAGAACAGGTACAAGCCGTACTTGACAGAGCATCTGCGATCAATAATGCGATCGACATCGTATCTATATCACGAGACGGGAATGTTATAGATTTTTCATCATCCCGCTCTTTACAGGGAAAATTGATAAAAAACGATTATTATCCTATTTCTAAGATCTTGCACGGATTGGTAATGGATCATATACTGCAGTATAAAAGCGATTTTCATTATTTTGAAGGTACTGAAAAACACAATGTGCAAATGCTTGTACGGATCAATAATGACTATGTATTTGGTGAGCTTGATAAAGCAGCGATCACTTACGGTATAAGTGTTTTTCTTATATTTTCTTTTATCAGTGTCTTTATATTTACGTTGGTACAGAGGTTTCTAGTCAATCCGCTGGAAAAGCTTACACAACATGCTCATGCAAAAAGTGAAGAGAACAGCCGTTACTTTGTCGATGAACTTACAGAACTCGATCTCACTCTGACAAACTCTTTTAAATCGATGATGGAACAGCAAAAAGCGTTAAAAAGCTCATTGGAAGAGACGCAATATCTGGATGCAATTCTTCGAACTGTCGCTGAGATCAATCAATTACTCATCTCAGCAAAAAATACCGATGAGTTAATAGTACAGAGTGTCGATCAGCTCGCTGCTCATCAAGGATACGGGCTTTGCTGGATCGGTCTGGAGAAAGAGGGTGTCATCATACTTCAAGCAGTGTCCAACAAAACTGCGAATAAGCAAGAGATACCAAATATACCTATACAAAACGCAGTGGTTGAGAATAACCCGATCCTGCAGGCATTTTCATCAGATACAACTATGATAGTCAATCATATAGAGACTCTAGAACCGATCGATACATGGATAGAGATCGGTCAGAAAAATCATTTTGGGTCTTTTATCGCGCTTCCGCTAAGGTCTAGTATCCATGAAAATTCTTTCGGGGTACTGGGACTATACTCATTTAATCCGAATGGATTTGAGCCTAAAGAGGTAGCTATGCTAGAAGAACTGGCAGGTGATATCGGATTTGCGATCAGCTCATTCCAAAAGCGAAAAGAGCTGGAACACCACTTGACGACAGATACTGTTACGGGTCTTCCAAATCGGGTGCTTCTAGTAGATGATTTAGCTCAGTGCAGTGCAGCGACACTTGCTATCATCAATTTGGACCGCTTTAACGATTTTAATGATGTTTATGGTGTCGCTATCGGGGACAGTGTTCTTTCAGTTTATGCAAATTGGCTGCTTTTAAAGACAAAATCAATTCAGAACGCATCCCTTTATAAGCTAAGCGGTGATGAATATGCGATCTTGTTTAATAACTGCAGAGAGATAACCAGATGTAAAAAATTTATGGAAGATCTGATCTTTGAGACATCGCATGAACTTTTTATAGTAAAAGATATCGAGATGACGCTCAGTATTACCGTTGGTATGGCTACTGGAGTTGAACGTATTATCGAACATGCTACTGCCGCATTAAAACGTGCGAAGATCGCCCACCAGCCTCTTGAAGTACATACTGCATCATTAACGAAAGTAGAACATGAAAACAATATCTCCAGATATAAAAACATAAAAGAAGCGATCGAAGAGTCTCGAGTAGTCCCGTTTTTTCAGCCTATAGTCGATAATAAAAGCGGTCAAATCGTTAAATATGAAGCGCTTATCCGTATTATCAATAAAGATGAAACTATTATGAGTCCGATAGCATTTTTGGATATCTCTAAGAAGACAAGACTGTATGGACAGTTGACGAAAATAATGATCGAAAAAACATTTGAAAAACTGAAAGTGAGCAGACATCCTATCAGTATCAATCTTTCAACGGAAGATCTTCTTAATGCTGATCTCGCAGACTACATAGAAAAACTGATCCATACGTATCATATAGGACAAAAAGTGATATTTGAGATTTTAGAGAGTGAAGGTATCGACAACTACAATGAAGTCCGTGCATTCGTCGAGAGGTTTAAATCGTTAGGCTGCCGTTTTGCGATCGATGATTTCGGTGCAGGATATTCAAATTTCGACCATCTGCTCAAGTTAAATATCGATACTTTAAAAATAGACGGCAGTCTTATCAAAATTCTTTCTCATGATGTGAACGCTCGGCTCTTTGTCCAGCATATCAGTGATTTTACACATAAGATCGGGATCGAGACAGTTGCTGAATTCGTTGCCAACGAAGCTATCGCACAACAGGTCAAAGAGATAGGGATAGATTGCTCGCAAGGCTATTATTTTTATGAACCATCTGCGGATCTGATAACAGAATAGTCATTTAACGTTAAGTACTACTTAACGTTTTATTGGTAATAATTACCAAATCAAAAATACACAGCCCTTTCTTAGTAATATAAGAGATGCTGTCACAGGTGAGTAAATGAAAAAAATCGCAGTTCTTATATGTTTATACTCTCTTGCGTTTGCAGGCGGACAAAGCGAGAGTTATATCGATGCTAAGCATCATTTAGAGTGGCAGGATACTGCTGCTGTCGAAAATGAACTGAAGTGGGCGATGTCCGGCGCATACTGCCGCTCTTTGAAACTTCTCGGGCAAAACGACTGGCGTCTTCCAACAAGAGAAGAGCTAAAGACCATTATAAAGATGGTTCAGACTCCTCAGGAAGGAAGAAGATTTCATTACGGTACAACAGAAGGATACTGGACTTCTGAAGAGGACACGCAAGATGATGTCAATGCATGGGCTATCTATATGAAAACAGGACATCTGTTCTCAAGTGATAAATGCGATACTGCAAATATGAGATGTGTACGAACCAGCTTTAAAAAATAGTAATTATTAGTTATATTGATTATTATAATAAATTTTAATGATCAAAATCTCTCTTTTGCCAATGTACAGGCAAGTTTGAGTAAAAATATACTTGGATAACGTGAAGAAACTGAATTATTTAAAAGGTTTCAGGAAAAAGAAAAGTTGTCTGATATATAATTCAAGCCTAATCTCACAAAAATGAGATTTTTTTTGGTTGTATATGTGCGTCAGAATATACAGAAAACTACAAAAGGAAGATGAATGATAAAGAAAGTTTTAAGTGCTGCATTTGCATTAGCTATGGTTTTAACTATTAGTGGATGTTCTACAATGCACATGGGTTGGACAGCAGTTACAAAAGCACACACACTAGATGACGGTGCTATGCCGGCATACGATGCTATGTTTACAAAAGTTGCTGAATACGGCGACCCTGCAAGAGCTATGATGAAAGAGTGGAAGGTTCAAGACGGTATATCAGGTGATGATGTAAAAGAATCAATTACTGTACTTGCTGATGAATATAATATGCGTTTGACTGGCTATGTAAAGATGTATACAAAAGAAGACGCAAAACCTGATGAAGTAATGGAAGCTAGAATCTGGTCTTTATGTAATCTTACAACAGCAAAAGTATTCCTTAACTACTCTCGTTACTACGGTGGTTTTATGCCATGTAGAATTATGTATGTTAAATACGGAAACGGCGATGCATTCCTTGTTAGTATGGATATGACACTTGCAATTCATGGTGGACATACACTTCCTCCGGAAATGTTAAAAATGGCTACACTAGTTCAAAAAGCTATGGAAGGAATTCCAGAAAGAGCAGCTAAAGGCGATTTCTAATCACCTTAGGCCCTTTTTGGCCTCTTGGCCTTATAAAGTATCAAAACACTTCTCACACCCTTTTAAAACCACTCCTATAACTAAGTTTATTCTTTTAAATTTCACATCTTTACGATCTCAATGACATAGAAATAGCATCCGTCGCAGTTTTGTAGCTTTACATATCTTTCTGGAAAGCCATTTTATTACATCAGCTATAAGTAGGTATCATCTGTTCTAAAAGGGTTGGTCTGTAATCGTAGAGAGGATATAACAACGAATGAAGTTCAGTAAGAAAGGGTATGGTTTAAAGTGAAGTGTTAACTATGCTAAGGGTACCGGGCGATTTATGACGCCCAATGTACCCTGACGTATGAATGTAATCTTCCTACGGTCTAAATAGTTCATCAAGATGTTCAAATAACTCCATAGAGTTATTTTCCGTATCTTTAAACAGGTTTATAAGTTCATCGGCATCGGGTTGTGTACCGTGCTGTACTATATCTATGATTTTACTTATATTTGTGTGGACCTTGTTATGAGGCTGCTCTATTAATTTAAAGCTTCTGTTATTTGAGAACTCTGCGTTTGTCTCATCTGACTTGTACCATGTGTAAAGATTACAACTGGAATGATCACTGGTGTCTTTGTTGACTTTGCCTTCAAATACAGATGAATATGCATTGTTCTTAAATATAATATGATCGAGTTTGACCATATTGGTAAATAGCTCATGACCGATCAATGAGTTGTCTTCTTTGATCTTTTCTATATTTGTGACCATCTCGGTAAATACATTTTTAAATTGATCCAGTTTTTCTTGAGAACTTACTGTGTATTGTTCGATCTGTTCGCTGTTTTGCGCCATGTTGTTAGAGTTCTGTTTTAAAACACTTATGTTTGCTTCGACTTCGCTTGTCGCTTTTTGGGTTCTTTCGGCAAGCTTACGTACTTCATCGGCGACGACGGCAAATCCGCGTCCATGCTCACCTGCACGTGCAGCTTCAATGGCAGCGTTAAGCGCAAGCAGGTTCGTCTGGTCAGAGATATCTTTGATCAAAGTGATGACATTAAAGATCTCTGAAACATTGGCAGTCAACTGCTCCGAAGAGATTCTGGAATCACTGATCATCTCGGATATGTTTGCAATAGTGTCGATTATCTCATCAGTCGATGCAGATACTTGCGAGACGATATCTCCTGTCAGTTCGTTTAGGTTATTTACCTGATTTACCTTTTCGACATTGTTTTTAAGGCTCTCTCTCAGGTTGTTTGAATTGTTTATAGAACCGTTTATCATACTGTCAGAAAGAGTGAGTGTCAGTTCATTCTTTTTCATACTCTCTTTTATCTCTTGAGCTGATTTTTCAGCTACAAGTGCCTGCTCTTTCTCTTTGACTGATATCTGTTCCACTTTATTTAAAAAAGTATTGAAGCTTGCATTGGCGCGACCAAGTTCGTCGTTGGACTTAACAGGGAGTCTTTTTGAAAGATCGGCATCGCCCTGAGATAACTCCATCGTGACTTTATCTAACTCGTTGATCGGATCGGTTACCGTTCTTTTTATGATATATATCAATAATAAAAGTATAAGTACATCGATCGTCACGATGATGAGCACCTGTCTGATAAGTGAAGACTTGGATTTTTCTACAAGAGACTCTACTTTTGCAATAGGCACACCGGCGAGGGCATAGCCAACGGTCTCATTTGAAAAATCTTTGATAGGTTCTGAAATAACGAAATATCTGTCGGTTCTTTGATAGGTAGCACTATTTTTAATATCGACATTGTTCAAGTCGTTCAAAAATGACTTATCAACGACACTTTCCTTAACGGCTAAGGTAAAGTTGCCGATCTTCGGTGCTTTTGCTAAGGCGGTAGCAGTCGATAAATATTTATTATCCATAACGATAGCCATCAGATAGTTATGATTTTTCTGAGCGTCTTTGATAATAGAATTAAGTCCCTGCATAAACTCGATAGAACCAAGATATCTGTTCTCTTCTATGATCGGTGCGAGACCGCGAAGTATTAATCCCGCTCTGCCGAGTTCAATAGCGACTATCGGTTTTTTCTCCTCTTTGACTGCGACGATCGTCTTTCTAAAAGAGCTGAGGTCATCACCGAACTTTTCCGGTTTCCATGCTCTTAAAAAACTATGGATATTAGCATCATGTATATGGATTTTGATATTTTTGTAGTTGGTATATTCTTTAAAATCCTTAGACACTGTACTGATACCGTTGATAGCAAGTGCTCTGTTATTGGTTTCTAGCGCTTTTACAACACTGTAGTTTTTAGAGATATTGATAGCATTTGTCAGACCGATATTTTCTTTTGCTTCGATAGACTCTTTGTAAAATGCACGAAGAGAATCGTTTTCGGTTTGATATATATCCTGTCTGACATCGTCAATAGAGTAGAAGAAGTTGACAATGATGATCAAAAAACCAAATACCATGGAAGCGATCAGTGGGATATGTATTTTTTTACTTATAGATAAATTTTTCATGGAACTCCTAATATAGAATAATTCATGATTTTAGAACAGTTGTATAAAATTTGTGTAAAATAGAATAGAGGTTACATTTGAAAATCAAGAAAGTTCTCTTATGTTTTATAATTTTATAATGCTGTGAGAGGAACGAGGGAGGTCAGAATATGAAAAGAGAAAGGAGTAGGGATCCAAAAAATTCACAGGTATATCTTGTTGGCGGCGGTATCGCTTCTTTAGCCAGTGCAGTTTATCTTATTAAAGATGCTAAAGTCCCGGGTGAAAATATTCATATACTGGAGCAGGATATGCTTTTAGGCGGTGCACTCGACGGTACAGGCAATCCTGAAAGCGGCTTCATAATCCGTGGCGGCAGGATGCACGAAGAGCATTTTGTCTGTTACTGGGACTTGTTATCAAACATCCCCTCGTATGATGATCCGAATATCTCCGTTAAGGAAGAGTCTTTTGAGTTTAACTCCAGATTCATCTCCCACGCGCAAGCCCGCTTACTCAAAGATGGCAAAAAAGTAGACCTTTCATCGTTCGGGCTCTCTTTTAATGATCAGGCAGATCTGTTAAAACTGACGTTCGCTTCTGAAAAATCACTGGACAATGTTACCATCGAGGAGTGGTTTAAGGAGGAGTTTTTTCAGACGAATTACTGGTATCTTTGGACATCGATGTTTGCATTTCAAAAATGGAGCAGTGTAGCGATTATGAGACGTTATATGAAACGTTTTATCCATTTACTTGACGGTATGCCGCAACTCGGCGGCATCATGCGCACTAAATACAATCAGTACCATTCCGTTGTTATTCCATTACACAGATATCTACAGGAAAGAGGTGTGCATTTTGAGATGCAGACTCGGGTCGTAGATATTGATTTTGAGATAACTGATGAATATAAAAAAGCAATAGCCTTACATGTAAGCCGTGAAAATGAAAAAAAAGAGAAGATCGAGCTGCGAGAGGATGATTACGTATTTATGACAAACGGCTCCATAACGGAAAGCAGCGACATAGGTTCATGGACAAAAGCCCCTCAATTAAAAGACAAATCAACGTCCGGTGCATGGATGCTGTGGGAAAAAGTAGCTAAAAAAGATAAAGCATTCGGAAATCCGGGTGTGTTCAGTGATAATATCGATCTACAAAAGTGGTACTCATATACAGCGACATTAAAAGATGATACTTTTCATGACTATATGGAGAACTTCTCCGGTAATACTGACGGAACGGGTGGTTTGGTAACGATGATCGATTCCAACTGGCTGATGTCGATCGTCATCGCACGCCAGCCCCATTTCCCAAATCAGCCAAAAGACGTAAAGGTGTTTTGGGGATATGGTCTATACCCTGACAGAGAGGGCAACTTTGTCAAGAAAAAGATGTCAGAGTGTAGCGGAGAGGAGCTGCTTGAAGAGTTATGGTATCACCTCAAAGTTCAAGATCTGATGCGACCGGTAGTAGATGCAAAAAAAGTAAACTGTATCCCTGTAGCTATGCCGTTTATTGACAGTTTATTTATGCCCTATGCAGTAGGTGACCGTCCTGACGTATTACCTGAAGGTACAAAGAACTTTGCCTTTCTCGGACAGTTTGCGGAAGTCCCGGATGACTGTGTCTTTACGGTAGAGTATTCTGTGCGATGTGCACAGACGGCAGTTTACGGACTTTTTGAAACAGACAAAGAGGTACTGCCGGTATATGACTCGATTCATAATCCTCTGGTATTAATAAATGCAGTAAAAGCGATTAATAGGTAAGTAAATTTGGAAGTTCATGTAGAAGAGAAAAGGATTGTAATAAACTATTTTTTTGCATCGAGTTTACAGTTTATTTGTGACTATACAGTTCCTTCCCTTCTCTTTAGCATGATAGAGTGCAATGTCAGCTGCTTTGATTAAAAGTTCATATCTTTCTACCATCATAGGGATCGTCGAACTGACTCCAAAACTGAGAGTGATCGGCGGAACATTTGTATCATTTACTATGATCGTATCGAGTTGTTTTAATCTATTTTGAATCTCTTCACAACGCTGTAAAGCACCTTCCATATCCGTATCGTACATAACGATGATGAACTCTTCACCGCCATATCTTGCTACTACATCAGTCACTCTCTTTAGAGAGTCTTTTATGGCAGCCGCAACACTTTGCAGTACATGATCCCCAGTAATATGCCCATAAATGTCATTGAAGTTTTTGAAGTGATCGATATCGCACATGATGATGGAAACAGTGGTGTTGGTTCGTTTTGACATCTCCCATATCTTGTTGATATGTTTTTCAAAGTATCTTCTGTTGTATACCTGAGTCAATGGATCTATTGTCGCAAGTTTTTCCAGTTTTTCGTTTGCATCTTGAAGTTCTTTCGTTCTTTGTTCGACCTTTTCTTCCAGCAGCAGGTTCGTCTTATCCAAGATAGTTGCATAGGAATTTATTTTTGAGACCATAGTTATGATCGCATTATGAATGATCCCGACTTCATCAAGTCTTTTTGTTTTTGTCAGAGTGAAGTTGTTTATTTTAGGATCATATTCCAATACACTTTTTGTAAGTTCTCTTAGATTTTTAAACTCTTTCTTTATAAGAAACGTATAGAGTGTAAGTAGTACAAAAGTAACAAGAAATATTTTTAGCGTCGTTTCTGAATTTTTAGAAAGTACCAGATCATAGTCATTATTGTAAAATTCTAAGTAGATATAACCGATGACCTGCTTGGTGATATCATCTATAATCGGTCTAGAACAACTGTTCATAGTATCAACAGTTGAGAATATTTGTGCTTTTGATACCGATTTTACATCTTTTGGATATTTGAATATTGTACTTGTTTCTGCATCGGTTATCTCTATGGTTTTTAGGTCTTTGTTTTGTTTGATGATCAGATCCAGATATTCACTGTTGGCTTCAGATAGACCAAGTGACATGTTTAAACTGATAATAGGCGAAATGGTATCTATCAACAGTTTGTTTTTTGATTTTTTTGATTCTATAAACTGATCTATAATATTCTCTGAGAGTTGATACCGCTCGAGACCTACGATAAAGAGTGTAAAAAAGACGACGCCGATGATTATTTTGATTTCTATACTCAAACTACGCATTATTTATCCATTTCGATGTATATTTTTGAGATTCTAAGTAAAAGATTGTCCATTTCCATACCATTTTTCTGTAGAGCTTTTATGTTGATATAGGGGACGATCTTCCGGCCTAAAAAGAGAGATATCTCTACTCCCCTGCTAAGAAGAGCGTCATCATATGAGACAGTTAAAGATTTCTGTTTTTTTGCAAATAGAAGAGCATCTGCGATCTCTTTATCAGATGAATTAAACAAAAATATAAGTTGGCTGTCTTTACATGTAGCGATATTTGAATAGTTGTCATGTGTAAATTTTATTTTGTAGTTTTTTAAGCCGTGCGGATAGTTGTTGTTAATTTTGTCGATCAAAGATAAAGCACTTCGCTCATCGACAAGATTATGTAAAATGCATATATCTATTTCATCTTTGAGTTTTGTCTTTTGATTGTCCATCAAAACAAAGCGCGGTAAAATCTTTGAAAAGATCTCTAAAACATCATCATCATATACGGATGCATTGAGTGTAGTGAAGTTTGTCAGTAAGCTGATAAGAAACACGAATCTGGTTATTTGTGATGTCAAAGCAAACTCTTTTTAAAAATTAAAAATATTTATAATATAACACAGTATAATGTGCATACATTATCATAGTTTATATTAGTGGTATATTAATATTTATTAAATACTTAGATCGGGTGCGGAGTTTTGGTGGTTATGAAAAAGTTTGTTTGTTGTGTTGTATTGTCTGTTTTGGCCAGTGCTGATGAACCAAAGAATGTAAATGATTTTGAATCATTGCTTGATGAAGTCAGTAATATTGCTACTAAAAAATCTATTAATGTAGACTATATGCCTTCGGTGGTAACCGTCATCGACGCACAAACATATATGGATGCCGGTATACAAACCGTCTCTCAAGCCTTGGATATGCTGCCCGGTTTTCAAGAGCAGGTCAGCAGTATGGGGTATACGATCACTACTGTCCGGGGATTTAAAAATCCAAATGCTTACTTTGCCGACAAAATAAAGATCTTGGTCGACGGTGTCGCTATTAACAATGAAGTGACGGGGACTACCAGTTTTTATCTCGATTTTCCGCTGCAGCTTGTTGAAAAGATAGAGGTGCTTAGAGGTCCTGCATCGACGATGTACGGAGGCGGAGCGTTTTACGGAGCTGTCAATATTATTACAAAACTCGGTAACTCTAAAAAAGAGAATCAGATCTATCTTGAAGGCGGAAGCTATGGGTATATCACAGCCGGGACAAGCCTTTATACGACAGAAAACGGGTGGAGTATCTTTGCTGACGGGTATGCCGCATCGAATGACAAAAGACTTTATTTTCATGCACAGGATCCTGTCGATAACGGATATTCAGACGAAGCGATGAAAGATTATAGTGTAGGATTCAAAGCGACGAATGGAGGCTGGGAGCTTCTTGCAAGGCTCAAACATGAGACTTCCGGCAACTTTTATAGTTTTGAGGGGGCTTTAGACCCCATTCCGACAAAAGGACAAAACCACTCTAGCATCTATCTGTTCTCGCAGCTTTCTTACAAGACTTACTTTGATGATTATGAACTTGAGACAAAGATAAACTATTCTCACAGGACAGAAAGCGTGAATGCGAATATCGCAAGCATTGCCGAGATCGCCGGGAAATTTTCTGTAGTCGGCATCACAATGACAGATGGATTTTATACGAAGGAAAATCTGCAAGAGGATAATTACGGATTTGAATCTACACTGAATCTGCCGGAGATCGCTTCAAATGATATCTTAGTCGGTGTCGGACTGACTTACGATGTTGTTACAGAGGATAATTATTTTAGCAGTGTGGAAAATGCGATTGTACAAAGCGGTAATATGGCTGCATTAAAAGCCAACCCGGCATTTGATTATAACAATAACGATGAGCCTGCCTACTGGCTTGACCCGACTGCAACGACGGTAGTCCCTAAAGGTATCAGCAGGACAAATATTTACGGATATGCTCAAGATCTTGTCTCGATCACCGATAAGATAGACCTTATTCTTGGACTTCGTTTAGACCATTACTCAGATGTTGGATCTACACTCAGCAGAAGAGCAGGTTTTGTCTATAGAGCTAGCGATACGACAACAATTAAACTTCTCTACGGTTCTGCATACCGCGCACCTACCTTTACCGAAGCCGATGCACTGGGACATATCAACCTTCGTATGGGAGATCCGAATATCAAACCTGAAGAGAGTAATACTTATGAAGCGGTTCTTGTATACTCTCCGAATTTTTACAATAAATTTATTCTCAATTTTTATTATACGAAACTTTATAATGTCATAGACCTGGAAGAGCTCTATGATACACCTGTCGGATACCAAAATTATCCGGATAGAGAGAGCAAGGGTGTGGAGTTTGAGTATTTCTTTAAAACAGGTATGAAGCATAATTTCTATTTTAATGCATCTTATACAAATACCGACTATGCGACATCGCCTGACGGGTCTCAGGCAAATCCGGATCCGTCGATAGTCCAGCGTATGCCCGATATCTCTCCTTTTATGGCAAAAGCTTTGTACATCTATAAACCGACTTCAAAGCTCTCTTTAGGAACGGCATGGAGGTATTTTTCGGCGACTACTCAAACACGTATGCCATGGGTCGTCAGTAGTGTAGAAGCGGGAGACTATAAAGCTGCTGTGCATGAAGTCCATATTGTTGATGAAACACTCACATACAGATTTACGCCGCATAGTCAAATACAGGCAACAATAAAAAATCTCTTTAACGCTCAGGTTTTACAACCCTCTTATTATTATGATTCAGCACATGAAGGGATACAGCGTGAAGGAAGAAATTATCTTATAAAATACATTCATAAGTTTTAGATCTTTAGTCCAGATATAAGATCTCCTGATTGATGGTGTTGATTAATCTCTCTCCGACTTGTATGGAGATGATCCCATGCTTCATCGACTCTTGGATGGAGTCTTTTTGTTTTAAAAGCAATCTTTTCAAAGAGGTCTTAAACTCATAGTTTTTCACATTCGGGTCTTTTGCCAGCTCCTCGATGATCTCTTTTGCTTTTTCGATATCTTTTGTATTATGGTCCGATAGAAGCTGATAGACATGAGTCGATATCAAGGCATCCTTATACATACTTTCAAGTTCCTGAGCCGCACCGTTAATTGCTATAAGTCTGCCTTTTTCAAGCTCATACTCTTCAAGGTTCTTATCTCTTCCGCCAATGTGAAGGATATTTAGCAGTTTTCCGATAGAGAGACCCTGCACGATCAAAGAGAACCCTACGACGCCGAAGGTCATAATCAAGATGATGTCTCTAAACTCATAATCTTTAGGGATGGCAAGAGCCAGCGCCATGGCAAGAGCTCCTCTTACACCGCCCCATACAAATACAGTCTGCCATTTAAAATCGATCTTTTTGTCGATTCTGTTTACGATCTGGGTCAACACAAGTATCGATACTGTTCTGCCGATCAAAACGGAGAGAATGGCTATGATGATATAGTGAAAGTTTGTAAAGATATTGACGATTCCGACCTCTAATCCGATGATGAAAAATACGACAGAGTTGATGACAAATGCGATGTAATCCCAAAAATCTTTTACGGATACTCTCGTTGTCGGACTCATCCCTATCTTTGTTCCATATGTACCTACCATAAGACCGGCAGCTATAACAGAGATGACACCGGATGCATGGAAGTACTCGGCGGTTATATAGGAAAGATAGGTTAAGATCGTAGTCAGGGTGATCTCTATAAGATGGTCATCTATCAGGGCTGTGATCCTTGAAAAAGTAAGTCCTAAAATGGTACCGATCAGTGCTCCTCCAAATGCGACTTCTATGAACTCTTTGAGTCCGTAGATAAAGCTGAAATGACTATGAGATACTATTGCCGATAAGATAATGCCGTACACGACGACTGAAACACCGTCGTTTAGTAAGCTTTCACCCTCGATGATCGAAGAAAGTCTTTTTGGCACACCCAGTTGTTTAAATATAGCAAGGACTGAGATGGGGTCTGTCGAAGAGATAACGGCTCCAAAGAGCAGACAAGCCATTAACGGCATGACACCGTCTGTACTAAAAAGTGAAAATGTACCTTGAAGTAGAAACCCTGTGACAAAAACAGCGACGATCACTCCAAAAACAGCATATATCAATATAGGTTTGACATTCTCTTTTAGTTCATTGGCATTTAAATTAAAAGCTGCTTCAAATAGGAGTGGAGGAAGAAGAACATGGAAGATAAGTTCAGGCGTTAAATGGATATCGGGAAAAATATCAAAAAAGCTTAAAATGATCCCGGCAAATATCAACGCTATCGTGTATGGCAGTTTGCTGTAGTGTCTGACTCCCATAGCAACGGACACTATGGCCATAAAGAGTAATATTATCTCTATTTCAATTGAAGAGTGTATGATAAACTCCTTCTTGCGTTGTTGATAATTATATCTTAAATTCAATACATCTTATGTGATAGAGATCAATCCTCGTTTGAGATAATCGTTATTGAATTTATTTTTCATGGATGGATCCTGCATCATGATCTTGAGCGCTTCAAATGTACCGTATCTCTTTCTATAAGGTCTATCCGTCGTTAATGCATCAAACACATCGCAGATAGCTATAATTGCACCGAAATCGCTGATTTCATATTGTTTCAAGCCATTTGGGTATCCGCTTCCGTCAAATCTCTCTTGATGATGTTTAACAGCATCTATTATCAAAGTGTCATTGATATTGTTTTCTCTTAAAATCTGCAGACTATGCTCGACGCGTTTATATATCTGTTCCAACTCCTCTTTATTAAGTTCAGAGCTTTTATCGATAATATAAGTAACGCGTTTTTTCCCAATATCATGTAGAAGTGCCGCTTGCCCCAGTTTTAAAAGTTGCTCATCATTTAAGTTGAGGATATATCCAAGATGAAGAGCATACACCGTGACATTGAGTGAGTGTACGGGAAGTTTATGGTCATTATGCATCATAGGCATAATATTTTTTAAGTAACTGTTATTGTTTCTGAATAAAAAAATGATCGATTCTATGATAGATACGGTACATAATTGATCTATTTTATTGTCTTTGTTATCTAAATAGTCGGCAAAAAGCTTCTGCACTGCATCATAAAGGAGCTGAAGTGTTTTAGCAGAGTCTTTTTTATCACGTTTAATACGGATAAGCAGTGTCTTGCAATTGACCTTTTTTATATTATCGCTAATATGTGTATGTTTTTTGGCTTTATTCAATACGTATAAGGTGCTGTGTGTCTGTAAAGCCGTATATAGTTTTTGAGTAAGAACAGTTCCGGCTTCTATGATTATGATATATTTGTCGGATCTTTTTATATATATGTCATCAGAAACCGTGTCGCCAACCTGCAAACCGCTTGCATCGAACAGACTATATGATTCATCGGCAAAATCTTCGGTGATCTCGATTATTTTCATTGTAGGCAACTCGGATCAGTCAATAATTGTATATTTTTAAAAATTTTTGTCATGTTGAAAATTTGTTTATTCCTTGATGAATCTTATCGTTATTTAGTAAAGATATAATTATATCCAATTGATAATGTCGGTACTATAAATATCTTCTAACAATTAAATTTTTTATTTTGTGATAGAATTATACAAATAGATGAGTGTCGTCTAAAAATTATTGTTAGGTTCGTTTATGGAAGAAGTATCGATGTTAGATAAGTTGGATTCAAAGGTTTCTGAGATGATACATCAGTATCACAATTTAAAAGGTGAGAACGAGATGTTGAGAAATGAGTTGATGACGTTAAAAGCTGAGCGTGAGATAAAAGATCAAGAGATAGAGAGACTTGCTCAGGAAAATGCTAATAAAGATATGGAAATAGAAGAGATCGTAAATAAAATCGAAAGTATATTAAGTTAATAGCCTATGAGTAAAAAAATATCTATAACCATCGGCGGCAAGCGTTTTGACCTTAATATAGACGATCAGTTCGCTCCGTTTTTGCATAAGCAGATGTCAGTGGATCTAAATGTCGACGGCAATAATGAAGTAAAAAAGATCTTAGAAGCTTATGTCAGAAAAACGTATGAACTATACACGGCGGAACATAAGGTAGAAGAGATTTTAAAAAAATTTGACTAATTTATATTATTATAAGCTTTTTTATATATAATTTCGTTCTCTTTAATATACGTGCGTCCATAGCTCAGCTGGATAGAGCACCGGTTTGCGGTACCGGCGGTCAGAGGTTCGAATCCTCTTGGGCGTACCATTCTTTTATAAAAATCCCCTAAAATATGCTACTTTATGCTAATATATCATCACAAAAAGTTTATAAGTTATTCAAATATGAATAAAAATAAATTGGAAAGATATACGTATAAATAATTTATTGCGAGAAAAATATGAATTTAAGAAAGATATTAATAAGCTTGATGTTTATTCTATCGTTTGCTCTGCTGGTTATAGTACTGATTAAACTCTCTTTAGAATCTGATTTTGCAAAAGTAAGTACTAAAAAGCTTCACGGCGATGACAGCGGTTATAAAATGAAGACAAAATACTATAAAGAGTTTTATTACTCAACCGGTTTCAAGAGAAATCCAAGTAATGAAAATATGGTGTCGCTAGGGCATTTTACTGTAAACATTAATGATAATATGAGACATAGTAAGCTTCTTGTAAAGGTTTCTATTGAAGCAGAAGACGATGCAATCGATGAAATCATGAAAAGACAATCCGTCATTAGAAATGATGTTATCGATAGTATTTTGGATATAAAATCTTCAGGTGTCGATCAAGAACGTCTATCAATAGAGATCAAGAAAAATCTTAATAAAAGACTCAAGGGAGATGTCGTAAAAAACGTTTACTTTGAGAAGTTTATAGTTCAGTAGTAGATCTTTGTACGCAGATCTATGGGAAAGTACCAAGAGGTTTGGAACCCTCTTGGTACGTATGGAGTCTTAACTATTTTCGTATTGAGTTTTTATAGTCTTCGCTAAGCTTTAGATTTTCACAAGGTTTTACAAGACCATAGAGTTCCATCTCTGTTCCGCCAACATGACAAAGTGTTTTTCCCGTTTTATCTAAAAACACGAATAGTTCGCTGTTATGATTCTCTTTTTTGATATGCGGTGAATAGATCACGTAAGCTGCATCGTTTAAAAAACATATTTTCTCACACTCTTTTTGGTACTTTTCACAGCTTTTATCTACACTGCGGATAGCTAAAAAATCATCCTGTAAAGCTTCCTTGAGTACCGGTGCTAAGTTTGGCAGCTCGTTGTCAATATTATCATATTTGTCAATTGTTTTCATCTATGCTCCTTTTATCTACTATTTTATCTTGTATTGAGATAATAATGCAATAGATATCATAAAGCTCTTAGCTTTTTTTATTAATATGAGTTGTTAACGACCTCTTTTCATTAGAACTGTTAATGGAAAAAGAGGAGCATCGGTTACATAAGATATCAACGCTATCTATAAAAACATGAACTTAGATAGCCAACGACTCTATTTTCATCTCCGCTGGCATCGGCACTTGTTCTATAGTCCAGTATCTTTACATGTAAGCCTGCTCTTTTTGCACTGATCATCATCGCTTCAACACCTATGATCCCGCAGGCTTCACATCCTTCATGCAATTCTCTTAGATCAAGTTTTTTAATCGCATCGATACATATACTGTCAAGCTGGTTTGCCGTATTTAAGTCATAAAAATGGCTTAGATCGGTGCTGATTATGATTCCGGTATCATCTTTGGTCAATAGATAGTCGATAATATCCGAGATATGCTCGGCATCTGCCATACCGTAGACTATCTCTACGATCTTAACATCACCAAGATAGTGTTTGATAAATGGAAATTGGACTTCAGTACTGTGTTCGTGATGTGCATCGGGGTAACAGCTCAGAGCGAACTTTTCTTTTAGGTCATGGAAGAGTTCACTGGAAGCTTGTATCTCTCCAAGAGGGGTCTGATATGTCTCAAATTCGCATAGACTCGCTCCGTGAAAGGAGACACGATGTGACGGCCCGATCACGACAAAGTTCTTGATCCCGCTTTTTTTTAAGACTCTAAATGCGACATTGGCGCTAAATCCGGAATATATATATCCGGCGTGCGGGACAATGACTGCTTTTGCTTTTATATCAGGCAGTTTAAAGTTCTCGTCATATACTGTTGTGAAATGGTTAAAGTATCTCAGTATCTCATCTGAACTGTTTGGATAAAATGTTCCTGCAACACTTGTCTCTCTTTTCATGACCATTCTCCTTTATTTCATATCCGCATTTGATAGATCTATCGAGTTATCATCTTTATAATGGTTGTATATCATCGAATCTTTCCTCTATAGCATCGACAGTATAGTAGTAGATAGTCGGATGCTCGTTGTAGATAGAGGGATTTGCACCTGCTTTGTAGCTTAAGTGTTCTAAAAACTGTTCAGGAGATGGAAGCTGTTCCCAGACTTGAGGTAAGAATGTTCCCTGATAGATGCCGTGTTTGAGTATCAAACCGTCGACTTCCGGTCTTATCTTTTCTACAAGGTCATCATAGTCATAATACTCCAATATCGTAGGTGTACTTAACAATGAAACCTCTAGATCAAGATGAGAAAGGTCCTCTACATGTAAAGCTGAGAATCTTGGATCATTGAATCCTGCAGAAACCGCATTGCCCAATATGTCATCAATCAAAGGTCTATGCGCGATTATGGAACCTATACATCCTCGCAGATGATGATCATAGTTTAATGTTACGAAAGTTGCTCCATCTTCTGCTAAGTAAGGGTATTTTTTAATAAGGCTCTCTCTATCGATCTGATATTTAGGGTCAAACCTGTTAAGGATCGCCGTTTTGGCAATACGGAGCAAAATAGTATCAAGCATGAAATTCTCCTTAAAAAAAGGTGCTATTTCATTATATAACAAATTTGAGTTTTAAAAGTTTAAAAAAAAGTCTTAATTGGGTGGAAGTAAAAGGAGTAGGCACAAAAGATTTGTGCCTAAGGGGATTAGATAGCTTCGTTATCTGTCTCACCAGTACGGATACGGATGATTTTGTTAACATCGCTGATAAAGATTTTACCGTCACCGATCTTACCAGTGCGAGCAGCGTTAATGATAGCATTTGATACAGCATCTACTTGCTCATCAGCTACTACCATCTCCATTTTTACTTTCGGTAGAAAATCTACAACATACTCAGCACCGCGATAAAGCTCGCTGTGCCCTTTTTGACGACCGTAACCTTTTACTTCGCTTACTGTCATACCTGTGATACCTATCTCTGCTAAAGCATCTTTAACATCTTCTAGTTTGAATGGTTTGATAACCGCTTCTATTCTTTTCATCTAAATATCCTTCTATTATATGTTTAAGCCACGTTCACCGTGTACTGCTTCATCAAGACCGACTGTTTCAGTTTCTTCATCAACACGTCCGCCACCTGTTATAGCAGAAGCTATGAAGTAAACTATAACTGTACCGACTAGAGTTACTAGACCGACAACTGCGATAGACTCAAGTTGAACCATGATTTGTCCCATTCTGTCACCACTTGCTTTAAGTGGACCGTCCCATAAAAGATCTTGATCGTTTAGAGCGAATATACCAGTTGCTAACGCACCCCATAGACCAGCTAAGAAGTGAATACCAAATGCATCTAAACTATCATCGTATCCAAGTTTTTTCTTCAAGAAAGCTACACCGAAGAAACCGATAACTGAACCAACCGCACCAACGATGATAGCACCGCCAACACCGACGAAACCTGCTGCCGGAGTGATCGCAACTAGACCAGCTACAACACCTGAAGCTGCACCTAAAAGAGTTGGTTTTTTGAATATTGTCCACTCAATGATTAACCATGTGATAGCTGCTACTGCTGTTGCTATAGTAGTTGTTAAAAGAGCTACACCAGCGACTGCGTTTGCACCGAATGCTGAACCAGCATTGAATCCATACCAACCAAACCAAAGGATAGCTGCACCAAGAGCAGTAAGCATAACACTCATAGGTTTCATAGCAATTTTTGGATAACCGTTACGTTTACCGACTAAGTAAGCAAGTACTAAACCAGCAAGACCACCATTCATGTGAACAACTGTACCACCTGCAAAGTCAAGTGTACCAGCATCAAATAGGAATCCACCACCCCATACCATGTGAGCGATCGGAGCATAAACAACGACTGTCCAGATAGCTGCGAACACTAACCAAGTAGAGAATTTCATACGCTCAATAATTGAACCACTAGCGATAGCAACAGTAATAGCCGCAAAAGTACCTTGGAATGCAATGAACACGAAAGTCGGGTAAGTACCGCTTAAGTCTGTCCACTTGATACCTTCAAGCATAAAGTTAGATAAGCCACCGATAACACTGTTTAAACCGCCGTCAGCAGTTCCAAATGCCATTGAATAACCAGCAATAACCCAAGCGATGAACGCAACACTGAATCCTACGAAAACCATCGCATATGTATTAAGTACGTTTTTCGCACGAGTCATACCACCGTAAAACAGAGCAAGACCAGCCGGAGTCATAAGTAATACTAACGCAGTAGATATCATCATCCACGCAGTGTCACCGCTATCTAATTTAGGAGCATCTTCAGCCAAAACTAAAGAAGGTAAAAGCAATAATGTTGCTAAAAGCCATTTTTTCATTTTATTTCCTTTGTACTCAATCGCTTGAGTGAATTAATTTATGAGAAAAGTATATCACTTCGCTGTATATTAAAAATCAGTTTCATGATTAAAATTTAATCAATTGAAGAAATAGCTATAAGTTTTGACTATATTGGATAGCTTAGATGGTTTGAAGCTAGAACTATGTAAAAATGCAGGTATGAAACTAGAAAATATAAAGCTAAAAACCGATTATCTTAATTTTGATGAGGAGTTTTTTCATAAAGTAAAACCTACACCGCTAAAGAAGCCGTTTTTGATATCTGCTAACAATGAAGTCGCAAAGATGTTGGAGATAGATAAAGATGAACTATATAATAGCAAATTTACAGATCTTGTTAACGGCAGCTATATATTAGATGGAAGCGAACCGTTTGCTATGTGTTATGCAGGGCATCAGTTTGGATACTATGTTCCTCGTCTGGGAGACGGCAGAGCTATTAACCTTGGAGAGTTAAAAGGAGAGCATCTTCAACTTAAAGGTTCGGGGCTGACACGTTACTCAAGACAGGGTGACGGAAGAGCTGTTCTTCGATCCTCCATCCGTGAGTATCTGATGAGTGAAGCGATGCATGCTTTGGGTGTGCCGACGACAAGAGCTTTGGCTGTCATAGGAAGCGACGAGAACGTCGCACGCGAGAGATGGGAGAAAGGGGCAGTCGTCTTGCGGGTGTCACCAAGCTGGATACGTTTTGGAACATTCGAGTATTTCTATTATAAAAGAAAGCACGATAAGCTAGAACAGTTGGCCGATTACGTAATAGAACAAAGTTTCAGTGAATTGTCTCAAAAAGAGAACCGTTATATATTAATGTATGAAGAGATAGTAAAACGCACGGCTCATCTTATGGCTCACTGGCAAAGCGTAGGCTTTTCTCACGGAGTGATGAACACGGACAATATGTCTATCGAGGGACTTACGATCGATTACGGGCCGTATTCGTTCTTGGATGATTATGATTTTGATTTTATATGTAATCACACGGATGCTGAGGGACGATACAGTTTCGGTAATCAGCCAAATATAGGTTACTGGAACCTTTCCATGCTTCTAAAAGCTCTGTCTCCTCTTATTAATATGGATAAGGGGAAAGAGGTACTTGAGAGGTATCCTACATACTTCACACAGCATTTTCACTCTTTGATGTGTGCAAAGCTTGGACTTGATGAGAGTAAAGACCGTTCCAAATTGATACAGTGGCTTTTTAACATCATGCAAAACGATGCAGTCGACTATACGCTCTTCTTTAGAACGTTAAGCGAATATGAGAGTAAAGATGAGATAGGCAAGCTCTTTATATCAGATAAACGAATAATTGAATGGTTGGAGGAGTATGAAAAAGAGCTTCCATGTAAAGAGGATATGAAAAGGGTCAATCCAAAATATGTTTTAAAAAACTATATGCTTCAAGAAGCGATAGAAAAAGCGGAAACAGGGGATTTCTCTTTGGTTGATTCGTTTTTATATATAGCACAGAATCCGTATGAAGAGCATGAAGAGTTCAGCAGATATGCAAAGGCGACACCGCATAAATTTAAGGCTTTAAAGCTCAGTTGTTCATCTTAATCATTGCATATTGCCAAGTTAGTAGAAACTTAAGGCAAGTTTCGCTAGAATGGGAAAAAATTATTTCTAGGCATTATTGATGAGCGATTTGTTAGAAAACAGTGATATACAGAATATAAACATAGAAGACACTCTTCAGAGCAGTTATCTTGACTACTCTATGAGCGTTATTATAGGTCGTGCACTTCCTGATGTTCGTGATGGTTTAAAACCTGTTCATAGACGTATCCTTTATGCTATGGATAAGCTGAATCTGTCAGCCGGTGCAAAGTATAAAAAATCTGCACGTATAGTCGGTGACGTTATCGGTCAGTACCACCCGCACGGGGATACTGCTGTTTATGATGCGCTGGTACGTATGGCACAGCCATTTTCTATGAGTATGCCTCTTGTTGACGGACAAGGAAACTTCGGTTCTATCGACGGAGATAACGCTGCAGCTATGCGTTATACGGAAGCCCGTATGACAAGATATGCAGGTGAACTGTTAAAAGACTTAGAAAAAAACACTGTCAATATGATAGACAACTACGACGGGACGACTCAGGAACCTGACGTTCTTCCTACTCGTGTTCCAAATCTTCTTATAAACGGTTCAAGCGGGATCGCAGTCGGTATGGCTACAAATATTCCTCCTCATAATCCAAGAGAAGTGATCGACGGTCTAAAACTTGTCTTGGAAAATCCTGATTGTGAACTTTATGAACTTATGGAGTACATTAAAGCACCGGATTTTCCGACAGGTGGAACGATCTTCGGTAAAAAAGGGATTATGGATGCGTATGAGACTGGACGCGGCCGTATCAAAGTCCGTGCAAAGACTCATATTGAGAAAAAAGCAAATAAAGACGTAATCGTTATCGATGAACTTCCATACCAAGTAAACAAAGCTCGTTTGATCGAGAGTATCGCAAACCTTGTAAAAGAGAAAGTGATCGACGGGATCTCTGAGATAAGAGATGAATCTGACCGTGAAGGTATCCGTGTCGTCATCGAACTTAAACGTGATGCTATGAGTGAGATCGTACTAAACAACCTGTACAAATCTACAAACATGCAGACTACGTTTGGTATCATCATGCTCTCTATCCTTAACCAAGAGCCTCGTATTTTCGGGATCAAAGAGATACTTAAACAGTTTATCAACCACCGTAAGACTGTTATCATCCGTAGAACTATTTTCGATCTTGAAAAAGCGAAAGCGCGTGCACATATCTTAGAGGGTCTGAAAAAAGCGCTTGATATCATCGACGAGATCATCAGAGTTATCAAGACAAGTGCAAGTATTGAAGATGCACGTGACAACCTGGTAAGCGAATTTGATTTTTCACCTATCCAGGCTCAAAGCATCGTGGACATGCGTCTTGGAAGATTGACAGGCTTAGAGCGTGAGAAAATCGAGAACGAACTCAAAGAGTTGATCGCACTTATCGAATACTTAGAATCTATCTTAAAAAGCGAAGAAGTTCTACACGGGATCATCAAAGATGAATTTGATGAGGTATATGAAACTTACGCTATCGAAAGACGTACAGAGATTGAAGATGACTATGATGATATAGATATAGAAGATCTTATCCCTAACGAACCGATGGTCGTTACAATTACACACCGTGGATATATCAAGCGTGTGCCGTTAGCTCAGTATGAGAAACAACGCCGCGGCGGTAAAGGTAAAACAGCCGTTACTGTATACGAAGACGACTTTATTGAGAAGTTCTTTACATGTAACACGCATGATACCCTGCTGTTTATCACAGACCGTGGTCAGCTGCACTGGTTGAAAGTGTATAAGATTCCTGAGGGAAGCAGAACGGCAAAAGGTAAAGCGGTTGTTAACCTGCTTAATCTTGTAGCAGATGAGAATATCCGTTCTATTCTTCCGACAACAGACTTTAGTGAAGATAAGTCACTGACATTCTTTACTGAGAAGGGTATTGTTAAACGTACGAACCTTTCAGAGTTCTCAAACATCAGAAGCAACGGTGTCAGAGCGATCGTACTAGATGATGACGATACATTGATCGTAGCGAAGATAGCGACTAAAGAGACGAAATATCTTTTCATTGTGACTCAAAAAGCACAATGTATTAAGTTTGATATAGAAAAAACTCGTGAACAAGGTCGTTCGACTCGCGGTGTAAGAGGTATCAAATTTAAAATACCTGGCGATAAAGTCGTTGATGCGAATGTGATAGAAAGTGATGATCAAGAGATCCTGATGGTAAGTGAAAAAGGTATCGGTAAACGTACTGATGCAGGAGAATACAGACTTACTAACCGTGGCGGTTCAGGCGTTATTGCTATGAAACTCAACCAAAAAACAGGTGTAAATGTCGTTGGATGTCTGATGGTCGATGAGAACATGGATATGATGGCACTAACTGTCGGCGGTAAGATGATCCGTGTCGATATGCAGACGATATCTAAGTCTTCTAGAAATACAAGCGGTGTATATATCGTAAAAGGCGATGATGTCGTCAATATCTCTCGTTGTCCGAAAAAAGAGGAAGATGAGGAAGATGATTCTGAGTCAGAAGATACTCCGACATTAGAGTTGGAATAGTTTATGCTTAATCCTTTACAATAAACTTGCTATTAAGGATTGCATAATGAAATACTCACTCATTTTAGCAGCACTACTTCTCTCTGCTTCAGTATATGCTGAAGATGTAGAGGCTGCACAAAATACTGAGGTCAACACCGTTAAACCGACACCGATGATCTCGACTCCTGCAGTAAATACTGCTCCGGCTCCGGCTGCAAATGTGACTTGTAACTGTAATCATCGTGATGAGATACAAAAAGAGCCTGTGCCTGAAAAACCTAAAGCTCAAAGTAATGTAAATGGCGGCGATGAAGAACTTACTCCAAATCATCCTATACGTATTAGCGTTACAGGTGAGGGTGTAGCCCCGATCAATACAAGTTCACCTGCACAAGCTTATGCTCTTGCTAAACGTGCTGCTGTTGCTGATGCTTACCGTTTGATCGCGGAAAAAGTCAAAGGCGTAAGAGTAGAGGGTTATGATTTAGTGAAAAACATGATGGTACAGCGTTCAACTGTCCGTACATCGGTAGATGCTATGGTCCGTAATGCGAACGTCGTAGAAACAAACTTTAAAGAGGGTCTGTGCGAAGTAGAGATGGAAATTTTAATCTCTTATTCTCAATTTGCACATTAATATTTTGCTTTAGCAATCTTAATGGCGATGAGTATATCATCTCTTATCGTTATGCTATAAAAGATGCGATCCTTTTAAACGATAGTTTAGACATATCTCGTGCGATGACACCTTGCAGCGGTGAAATCGGAGAGTCTAAACTGCTTCTTTCCACTACAAACGATACAAAAGACTTAAAAAAAATAATTTTACAAAACAGCGAACTTTTCTTTACATATATAAACTCTATAGGCTTACATGTAAGAAGTGATGAAGTGACGAATAACGGCATTAACAGCTCTCTTACCATCGTCACTTTAAAGCCGACATGTTTTACAGTCGAGTTTAATGATAATTTAGTTAAAATAGCCCCTTTTAAATAGTAGTTTTATACATTAAAAGTGAGGTTTATGGTGAAAATTGCCATCGTTGAAGATGATATCAATATGCGTAAGTCTTTAGAGATCGCAATGGAAGATTATAAAGAGTTTGATATCAAGACTTTTAAGAATGCAAAAGATGCACTTAAAGGCATAGACGACAGCTTTGAACTTGTAATTACAGATATCAATATGCCCGGAATGGACGGTATTGAGTTTGTAAAAGCGCTAAATGGAAAATATGAGGTGATCATAATGACAGGAAACGCTACACTTCAAAGAGCGATAGAATCTATTCAGCTCGGTGTCAAAGATTTTTTACTAAAACCTTTTGAAATAGATACACTCATTAAAGCTATTAAAAGAGCTGATGAAGTATCAAAAGTCGTTAAAAAAGCTGCTCCAAAAGCAAAAGCAGGCAGTTCTAACGGCTTTGCTGCTACATCTGCTGCATTAAGTAAACTCCTTTGTATAACAGACAAAGCTGCCAAGACAGATGCGACAGTGTTGCTTCTAGGTGAGAGCGGTGTAGGTAAAGAGGTGTTTGCAAAGTATGTGCATGAAAACTCTCAAAGGGTTAAAAAAGCTTTTGTCGCTATCAATATGGCGGCGATTCCCGATAACCTTATAGAGAGTGAACTTTTCGGATATGAAAAGGGTGCGTTCACCGATGCCACCGAAGCAAAAGCGGGACATTTTGAAAATGCGAACGGCGGTACGCTTTTTTTAGATGAGATAGCTGAGATGCCTTACGGTGTTCAAGCAAAACTTCTTCGTGCACTGCAGGAAAAAGAGATAAGACGTCTAGGTTCATCTAAGTCGATTAAGATAGATATTCGTATAATATCGGCGACAAATGCGAACCTGATGGAAAAGATAAAAAACGGTGAATTTAGAGAGGATCTGTATTATCGTTTAAATACGATCCCACTTAGTATCCCGCCTTTACGTGAACGTAAAGAGGAGATATTACCGATCGCCGAAAATATACTTGAACAGAGCTGTAATGAGTACGGATTTTGTGAAAAAAGATTTAATGAAGAAGCAAAAGAGCAGTTGATGCTTTATACCTGGCCTGGAAATATCAGAGAGCTTATCTCTGTTGTTCAAAGAGCCGCGATACTGAGTGACGGTGATGAGATCACACCTGAGAATCTTTTTTTAGAAAGTCGCGGATTATATTAAAAATTTAGGAGAAAATATGAGTAAATACAATGTTGCTGTTGTCGGTGCGAATGGTGCTGTTGGAGAGGAAATATTAAGAGTTTTAGAAGAGATAGATTTTCCTCTTGCAAAACTGGTTCCCCTTGCAAGCAGCAGAAGTGCCGGTACAACAGTTGAGTTTAACGGAAAAGAGATCGTGATCAAAGAGCTTACTGAGACAGTCTTTGAAGAGGAAGATATCCAGATAGCACTTTTTAGCGCCGGCGGAAGTGTTTCAGCTAAATTTGCTCCTTTTGCTGTAAAAGCGGGAGCGGTCGTCGTAGATAATACAAGTCACTTTAGAATGGATAAAAACGTTCCTCTAGTGGTTCCTGAAGTAAACCCTGAAGATATAGCACTTTGGAAAGATAGCGGCATAATCGCAAATCCAAACTGTTCGACAATTCAGATGGTTCAAGCATTAAAACCGCTAGATAAGGCTTATGGACTTATCCGTGTCGATGTTGCTACATATCAGGCGACTTCGGGTGCGGGTAAATCTGCAATGGAAGAACTTGTAAATCAGATGCAGTCGTTTTTTGCATTTAAACTAGATGAAGCAGAACACAACAAGTTTCCTCATCAGATAGCGCTTAACGTCATTCCTCAGATAGATTCTTTTACTGACAGCGGCTATACGAAAGAGGAGCTGAAAATGGTAAATGAAACATCGAAGATCATGCATAAAAACATACAGCTCAGTGCTACATGTGTGCGTGTACCAACTCTTCGCGGACATGCAGAAGCTCTTACACTTACGTTTGAAAACGATGTAAAGGCTGAAGAAGCAAGAGCAGTACTTGCAAAAGCGCCGAATATCATAGTCTTAGATAACCCGCAAGCGAGCGAATACCCGATGCCGATAGCATGTATGGATCAAAACGAGACATTTGTAGGACGTATCAGAGGTGACTTATTTAACGATAATATGATCCATATGTTTGTCGTTGCAGATAACCTAAGAGTAGGTGCGGCTACAAATGCCGTTCGTATCGCCCAAAAATGGGTAGAGATGCAAGAGGCTAACTAAGATGCTTGAAAGAATATTTGAAAACGGTCTGTGGAGCACTAGATTTATTGTTCTATTAGCGGTTATATTCGGTCTGATCGGTGCTATCGCTCTTTTTGCCGTAGCGAGTTTTGATGTCTATGACACAGCAAAAAAAGTGTTTTTGACATACTTTAATCACCTGCATCCTGAAAACTTTCATGAAGATGTCGTAGGCGGGATCATAGGTGCGGTCGACTTGTACCTGATCGGTGTCGTTATGCTTCTTTTCTCGTTTGGTCTGTATGAACTGTTTATCTCAGATATCGATGCGGCAAAAGAGGATGAGACAAGGGAAAACAAGATACTTGCTATTCATTCGTTGGACCAGCTAAAAGACAAGATCTCAAAAGTGATCGTTATGGTACTTGTTGTCAACTTTTTTCAGCGTGTAGGACATACGGAGTATCACGGTGCACTAGAGATGATGTATCTTGCACTTTCTATCACGGCAGTGAGTGTGGGGTTATACTTTTTAAGTAAAGTCGGAAGTAAACACTAAAAGAGGATATTATTGATGAGTAAAATTTTTGTAGACGCATGTTTTGGTAAAGAAACGCCGTATACTCCTGTATGGATGATGCGTCAAGCGGGTCGTTATCTGCCGGAATATATGAAAGTACGTGCAGAAGCGGGTAACTTTTTAAACCTTTGTCATGACCCGAAAAAAGCGTGTGAGGTCACACTTCAGCCTGTCGATATCGTCGGTGTCGATGCCGCTATTTTATTTAGCGATATCTTAGTCATTCCCGATGAGATGGGGATGGACCTTTCGTTTGTAAAGGGAGAAGGTCCTAAGTTTTCTGATCCTATCAGAAGCGAAGCTGATCTTGACAGACTTATCGGCGGTGAAGAAGCAGCTTCAAAACTGACTTATGTTTATGAGACGATCAAGCTTATAAAAGAGCAGTTGGCTGAAGATAAAGCGCTTATCGGTTTTACCGGTGCACCTTGGACTCTAGCTACATACATGATAGAGGGTGAAGGCACAAAGACTTACAATATCTGTAAAAAGATGATGTACTCTAACCCTGAGTTACTTCATAAGATCCTTGCAAAAGTGACTGAAGTAGTAAAATTCTATATGGAAAAACAGATAGAGAGCGGTGTGGATGTCGTTCAGATATTTGACTCGTGGGCAGCAGCTATAGAGCCTGGCAAATATGATGAGTTCTCTTGGAAATATATGGTGGAGATCGCAGAGTATCTTAAAGAGAAATATCCACATATCCCTGTTATCATGTTCCCTAAAGGGATCCCGGCATTCTTAGACAAAGTATACGGAAACTTTGACGTGTTCGGTGTGGACTGGTCGACTCCTATGAAGCTGGCAAAAGAAAAACTCGGTGACAAGTATGTTCTTCAAGGAAATATGGAACCGTGCAGACTTTACTCTAAAGAAGCAACGACTGAGTGTGTAGAGGTCATTCAAGAGACTATGCAGGGCAAACGCCATATATTTAACCTTGGTCACGGAATCCTTCCAGATGTACCGGTGGAAAATGCGAAGCATTTCGTAAATGAGTGTCATAGAGTCAGTGGAAAATAAAACCATATTCGGACCGATCCGTTCAAGAAGGTTCGGAAACTCTTTAGGCATTGACCTTTCTCCCGCGGTAAAACAGTGTAACTTTGACTGTCTTTACTGCGAACTCGCTCCTGCTGCGACAGTTGATAAACAGACAGATATCGTAAGCGTACAGACGATCATAAAAGATCTAAAAACTGCACTGGCTGAGCACCACAACATAGATGTCATAACACTGACTGCTAACGGTGAACCCACTCTCTACCCATATCTTGATGAACTCATTGCCGAGATAGATAAGATAAAGGATGATAAAGAGATCCTTATCCTTACTAACAGTGCGACACTGGCTGATGAAAAAGTGTTTCACACCCTTTTGAAGCTAGATCAGGTAAAACTTTCGCTAGATGCTGTGACACCGGAAACCTTTAAAAAGATAGACAGACCGCATAACGGCATAGATATAGATGCCCTTACATGTAAAGTAGAAGAGTTCTCTAAAAAGTTTGCCGGCAAGCTTTATATCGAGATACTTTTTGTCTACGGGCTCAACGATACTAAAGAGGAGGTAAAAGCTTTAAACGAGGTGTTAAAAAAACTTCAACGCGTGGAGCGTATTGATATAGGGACCATAGATCGTCCTCCG